>DASRUM010000212.1:0-19871 GCA_035655415.1 Pseudomonas sp. | reverse complement strand
GCAACAAGTGCAGGTCGGTGCGGTCGAAGGGCAGATCGAGGAAATTGGCACGGTCAAAACCACGTTGCTGACGGAAGCCGGCGAGCTGGTTTCAGTGGCCAACCGTACCTTGCTCGAGCAGCAGGTAAGCAGCCGCTAAGGCCAATCCCTGTTATTGTATGCGGCCAATCCGCAGCCTGATTTGCAGGCTGCGCTGGCTTATGTCCTGACTGTCGGCCCGACTCGTTTTGAATAAAGCCCACTCTGCGTCTCTGCGTTACGACCCCCGCGAACTCTCGGACGAAGAGTTGGTGGCGCGTGCCCATGACGAGTTATTCCACATTACCCGTGCCTATGAAGAGCTGATGCGTCGTTACCAGCGCACTTTGTTCAATGTGTGCGCGCGTTATTTAGGCAACGACCGTGATGCTGACGATGTCTGTCAGGAGGTCATGCTCAAGGTCTTATATGGCCTGAAGAACTTTGAGGGCAAATCAAAGTTCAAAACTTGGCTGTACAGCATTACCTATAACGAATGTATTACCCAATACCGCAAAGAGCGGCGTAAACGTCGCCTTATTGATGCTTTGAGCTTGGACCCGCTCGAAGAGGCGTCCGAGGAAAAGGCGCCAAAGCCTGAAGATAAAGCCGGCCTTGATCGTTGGCTGGTGCACGTCAATCCGATAGATCGGGAAATTCTGGTGCTACGTTTTGTCGCAGAGCTGGAGTTTCAGGAGATTGCCGACATTATGCATATGGGCCTGAGTGCCACGAAAATGCGCTACAAGCGCGCACTTGATCGGTTGCGTGAGAAATTTGCTGATAGCACTGAAACTTATCTTGAATAAAGCCGTCATAGCTTACGGTTAATTCTGTTAGAATAGCCGGCTGAGTTGTCTTGTGTCTGTCAGACAACTTACTGACCACCAAGATAGGGAACATTAGTAATGAAACTGAAAAACACTTTAGGCGTTGTCATTGGCTCGCTGCTGGCCACATCCTCCCTCAGCGTTCTGGCTCAGGGTCAAGGCGCTGTCGAAGTGGAGGGCTTTGCCAAGAAGGAAATGTTCGACAGCGCTCGTGACTTCAAGAACAACGGCAACCTGTTCGGCGGCAGCATCGGCTACTACCTGACTGATGATGTTGAACTGCGTCTGGCCTACGACGAAGTGCACAACGCTCGTGGCGAAGATGGCCGCAACATCAAGGGCTCTAACACCGCTCTGGATGCTCTGTACCACTTCAACAACGCTGGCGACGCGCTGCGTCCTTACGTTTCTGCCGGTTTCTCGGATCAGAGCATCGGTCAATCCGGTCGCGGTGGTCGTAACGGCTCTACCTTCGCCAACATTGGCGGCGGTGCCAAGTACTACTTCACTGACAACTTCTACGCCCGTGCAGGCGTTGAAGCTCAGTACAACATCGACCAAGGCGACACCGAGTGGGCTCCAAGCGTCGGTGTCGGCATGAACTTCGGTGGCGGTAGCAAGCCTGCTCCGGCTCCGGTTGCTGCAGTTGAGCCGACTCCAGAGCCAGTGGCTGTTGAAGAGCCGATGGAACTGGTTCGCGTTGAGCTGGACGTTAAGTTCGACTTCGACAAGGCCAGCGTTAAAGAAGAAAGCTACGGCGACATCAAGAACCTGGCTGACTTCATGAAGCAGTACCCGCAGACCACCACCGTGGTTGAAGGTCATACTGACTCCGTCGGCAGCGATGCCTACAACCAGAACCTCTCCGAGCGTCGTGCAAGCGCTGTTCGTGACGTGCTGGTCAACCAGTACGGCGTAGACGCTGCTCGTGTTAACGCTGCTGGCTACGGTGAAGCTCGTCCGGTTGCTGACAACGCTACCGACGCTGGCCGCGCTGTTAACCGCCGCGTAGAAGCTGAAGTAGAAGCTCAGACCCAGCAGTAATCGGATCTGGCTGCATAGAAAACCCGGCTTCGGCCGGGTTTTTCTTTATGGCCTGCCATCCAGGCCGGCCACTCTTCGGGCTTTTGTTGTGCAACGTTAAGAATGACTCCCGGTCATTCTTATGGCGCGCCACTCCTGATGGCCATAAAGAAAAACCCGCGCAAAAAAAGCCCGCTGGTGGCGGGCAAGGGGAACTTCGCGGAGCGCGAAGCGGTTAGGCGCTGATAGCAGCGAGCTGCATGTTGGGTTGAGCGGCGACCTCGCCAATCACCAGAATGGCCGGGCTTTTCAATTGGAAGTCGTGGGCGGCTTGTTGCATGGCTGCGAGGCTGCTGCGGCACTCGCGCTGGTGTGGCAGTGAGGCGTTTTCGATCATGGCCACCGGCATGTCGGCGCGCATGCCGCCTGCCAGCAGGCTTTCGCGAATTTCCGGCAGCTTGGCCACGCCCATATACACCACCAAAGTGGTGCCGCTTTGAGCCAGGGCTGACCAATTCAGGCTGCTGTCGTCCTGGGTATGCGCGGTAACCAGGGTGACCCCACGGGCTACGCCGCGCAAGGTCAGGGGGATGCCGCAATTGGTCGCCCCGGCCAGGCCGGCGGTGATGCCGTTGACCATTTCCACCTCGATACCGTGCTCGTTCAGCCAGTCAGCTTCTTCGCTGCCACGGCCGAAGATGCACGGGTCGCCGCCCTTCAGACGCACCACGCATTTGCCCTGGCGCGCATAGCGCAGCATCAGACGATGAATAAACGCCTGCGGGGTGGAGCGACAGCCGCCGCGCTTGCCTACCGGCATGATCCGCGCGTTGCGGCAGTGTTCCAGTACGGCGGGGTTGACCAGATCATCGATCATTACGATCTCGGCCTGGTTCAGAGCTTTGACCGCCTTGAGGGTCAGCAACTCCGGATCACCGGGGCCTGCGCCTACCAGCCAGACTTTTGCGCTCATGTTGATCTCCTCAAGCCTTGGGTATCCGGGTAGCGGCCATAAATGGCTGCCAACAAAAAAGGCGTCCCGCTAGTCACCTAGCGAGGACGCCTTTGTCCAAGTCCCGTTCTATCGGGAAGTGCAGCCTTCTTCGTTGAGGCCACGCTTTATTAAATTGTGTAGTCACCAATGCAGAGCCTGTGCCAACTTGCGCAGTGGCGATTCTCAAGGGTTATCAGCATGTTACAGCCGATCCGCGTAGCCTTTCTGCACTGTTTAAAGGCGACTTGCGCAGTATTGGTGCGTTAGCTGTAGCCTTTAGCGCAGCAGCCCGATCAGCAGGAGCAGGTTCAGCAGCAGGGAAAACAATGCCACGCCGCGCCAGACCAGCAGCGGTTCACGTTCCAGCAGGGGGCGTGGTCGGCTGCTAAGGGATTTACGTTCCGCTTGCTCCAGGTTGAGCAGCCATTCTTCGGCAGTTTCATAGCGCTGTTTTGGCTCGGCACTGAGGGCGCGGTTGAGACTGTCGTCGACCCAGCTGGGTAAGTCGGGACGATAGCGGCTGGCTGGGGTCGGTTGGCCAAAGCGCGGATGCTGAAAAGCTTCAATTTCGCCATAGGGGTAGTGCCCGGTGAGCAGGAAATACAAGGTAACGCCTGCGCTGTAGAGATCCTGCTGCGGGCTGGGGGATACGCCGGTAAAGGCTTCCGGGGCGATATAGCTGGGGGTGCCGGGCAGCTCGCAGGCTTCATCACGGGTCAGGCCGGGGCAGTAGGCCAGGCCGAAATCCAGCACGCGCAGTTCGCCGTCATCACCCCATAACAGGTTTTCCGGCTTGATATCACGGTGCAGGATGTTGCGCCGGTGCAGCATACCGAGGGCCTTGATCAGCCGTGGAGCGATGTCCAGCCACTCCGGCAGGCCCAGCGGGCCGCTAAGGCGCAGGTGTTCGGCCAGGGTTTGCCCGGCGTATTCGCGTTGTACGTAATACAGGTGCTGACGTTGCGGCAGCGGATGCACTTCGGCGAAGAAGCGCCCGGCCACTCGACGTAGAAACCATTCTTCGAGCAACAGCGCAGGCCCGGCATGCGGCTCATCGGTACGCCCAGGCGGCAGGGTTTTTAGCAGCCAGCGCCGCGCCTGGGCATCGCGCACTCGGTAGACCAACGATTGGCGCGATTCGGCCAGTAGTCGTTCGACCTCCCAGCCTTCGAAGAGCTGACCTTCACGCAGTTTGACCGGCAGCGGCCAGTGCTGCAGTTGCGCCAGGGTGTCGGCCAAATCGCTTTGCGGCAATGCCTCGACGCGCAGCAGCAGGGCGCTGGCGTTGTCCTGGCTGCCGGCCAAGTGCGCGGCATTGACCAGTGCGCTGCTGGCTGCTGGCAGATCCTGTTCATCGTGGAGGATGCGCTGAATGCCCGCGTCGCCCAGGGTGGCCCAGATACCGTCGCTGACCAGTACAAAACATTCGCCTTCTCTCAGCTCGCCATCCAGGTAATCCATCACCAGGTGCTGATCCAGGCCCATGGCGCGTTTGAGCACATGCTGCATGCCTGGTTGTTCCCACACATGGTCTTCGCTGAGACGCTCGAGCGTGCCGTCCAACCAGCGGTAGGCTCGGCAATCACCGACATGGGCCAGGGTAAAACGCCGACCGCGTAGGATCAGTGCGCTCAAGGTAGTGAGCAGCGGTTGGCCGCCGCCATTGGCTTGCAGCCAGCGGTTGTGGGCGACCAGTACGCGGTCCAGCGATTGGGTGACCGCCCAGGTTTCCGGGGTGGAGTAGTAATCCAGGGCGAGGGCCTGCAGGGTGGCGCGCGCCGCCAGGCCGCCGTCGGCGCATTGGCTGACACCATCGGCGAGGGCGAACAGATAACCCTTGCTGGCCGCCAGCGCTGGCACCGGGGTGACCACGCGAATGGCGTCCTGATTCTCGCTACGCGGGCCGGTAGCACTGGCTTCGCCGAAGGTCAGTTGCAAGGCCATGCTGAAGTTCCTGGTTGTGTTGCTGAAGAAGCGCTGAGGCAAAGGCGAGGCTGGTGAGGCAGCAAAGGAGAGCCGCTGCCGACTTCTCCCGCCATTCCTGACCAGTGCAATAAGCGCTGCCAGTCAGTCCCGCCTTTGCCTCAATGCTCCAATGGTTTGGCGTGGGTGG
This sequence comes from Pseudomonas sp., assembly GCA_035655415.1. Classification (GTDB taxonomy): domain Bacteria; phylum Pseudomonadota; class Gammaproteobacteria; order Pseudomonadales; family Pseudomonadaceae; genus Aquipseudomonas. Next base: position 14,893 of record DASRUM010000212.1, on the reverse strand, counting down.
ATCGCGCTTTAGCGATCCACCGTTGCTCCAGGGTGGATGAAAAGCGTCATCCACCCTAGGTTTGCGTCATTACACCCGAGCGGCGGTGACTGCGGCGCTGCCCCAGGTGGTGCGCCAGCGCATCTTGACCCCATACAGACCAAACCAGGCCAGTACACCGAGGCTGGCGAACAGCCACAAGCCGAGTTGGTAATCACCGGTCTGCTGCTTGATGGTGCCCAGGCCTGCTGCCAGGAGGAAGCCACCGATGCCGCCGGCCATACCGATCAGCCCGGTCATTACTCCGATTTCCTTGCGAAAGCGCTGTGGCACCAGCTGGAAGACCGCGCCGTTACCGGCACCAAGGCCGAGCATGGCGGTGACGAATAGGGTCAGTGCGGCGGCCGAGCTTTCCAAGTTGAAGCCCACCGCTGCAATGCTCAGCGAAGCCAGGGTGTACATCATCAGCAGCGAGCGAATGCCACCGATACGGTCGGCCAGTGCGCCGCCCAATGGTCGCATCAGGCTACCGGCGCAGACGCAGGCGGCGGTGTAGTAGCCGGCGGTCACCGGATTCAGGCCGTACTGGTCGTTGAAATAACCGGGCAGGGCGCTGGCCAGGCCGATAAAGCCGCCGAAGGTCACGCTGTAGAAAAACATAAACCACCAGCTGTCCCGATCACCCAGGGCTTTCAGGTAATCGGCCAGGGCTTTTGGCTTGGGCCGCTCCGGGGAGTTCTTGGCCACTAGGGCGAAGATCAGCAGGGTTGCCAGTAGCGGGATCAGTGCCCAGCCGAATACGTTCTGCCAACCGAAAAGCGCCGCCAAACCCGGGGCAAACAGTGCAGCCAGCACAGTGCCAGAGTTGCCCGCACCGGCAATACCCATGGCCTTGCCCTGGTGCTGCGGCGGATACCATTGCGAGGCCAGGGGCAGGGCCACGGCGAACGCGGCACCGGCAAAACCGAGGAACAAACCGAGCAGTAAGGCCTGTTCATAGCTGCTGATGCCGATCTGCCAGGCGCAGAACAACGCCACGATGACGATCACCTGACCAACTAGGCCGGCGGTTTTGGGTGATAGGCGATCGGCCAGGAAACCCATCAGCAGGCGCAGCACGGCGCCCGCGAGAATCGGCGTGGCGACCATCAGGCCGCGCTGTTGGGCGGTCAGGTCGAGATCGGTGGCGATCTGTACAGCCAGTGGGCCGAGCACGTACCAGACCATAAAGCTCAGGTCGAAATACAGAAACGCGGCGAACAAGGTTGGGGTGTGGCCGGATTTCCAGAAACTTGTATTCATCGAAAACCTCATTCAGCAAAAAAGGGTCCCGGTGGGGTGCGGTACGCCATGGTCGTGGACACGGCGGCCGCAACCCATCGGGGAGGTGGTGTACTTGTGGTACGCCACCCTGAGGCCGAAGCCACAGCTGGGTTGAGAGAGTTACTAGCGCGAGTCCTGGATCGCAGGGCAGGTGCCAGCCCCAAACGCTGGGGCGTAAAACGCAAAACGCCGCATAAGCCGAACGCCGTGGGGCGTGGTTTATGCGACGTCTTTGTCGTTTGTTGAGCAGCCGCCATTGGCTACCTGTAACAGGGCTATAGCAAGAGCTGCGCCAACCGGGCTAAGCCCGTGGACTCACGGGCTTTCAGCTGTTGGATCGTCATGATCGTGCTGCAAAAGGAGGCGTTATCAAATGGCTTGCCCTTGAATGGGGCGCAGAAGCTGTTCCAGGTTCTGACAAACCAGGCGGTAGAGGACAGGCCACGATTGGCCTTGGGGCGAGTGTTTCAGCTGATACGCGTTAGCGCGCTGCAGCGTGATTCATCGGATGTGGCGTCGGCGGCTGTGCTTGCAGCCTGGGTCGGTAAGGGAAGGGTGAGGAGGGCCAGAGCGAGTAGGTTGCTCAAGAGCCCGGCTTGGCGGACATGGCTGCGCGTGGTCGGCATAGCAATTCCCCTGCTGTTGTTATGCCTAAGGCGTAGCAGAGGATGTGCCAGCTGTCACGGTGGTTGCGCAATTTAGGTGCAATTGGGTCGCATTGCCGCGATCAAGCGTGATCCGGCCGGCAATCGCGCGCTTTATGCCGCTAAGCCCAGATTACTTGCCCAGCCAGTTGACCTTGCTGAATTTGCCGCTGAAGGTCGCCGGCATCTGCACCACCTTGCCCAGTTTGTAGTTGAAGAACACAAAACCGGACTTGGCCATGGCCACCAGTGCGCCATCGGCGGGGCGGGTAATGCGGAAGGTGATGTCGCCGCCATAGGTGTTGAAGTCCATCACACCAACCTCGAACAGCAACTGATCGCGGGCGTGGGCCTCGGCGCGGTAGGTGGTGGCTAGATCCGTGACGATAATGCCGGTGCCGTCTTCCTGGGTTTCCTCAATGCCGAACTCAAACAGAAAACGCGCCCGCGCCTCGGAGATCATCGAGATCATCGAATCATTGCCCAGGTGGTTGGCGGCATTGATATCGGTTACTCGCACGGTCAGGTGGGTGGCGTAGCAGAACTGGTCTTCAGGGAACTCAAGTTTCAGGCGGGCCATGGTCAAGATCGCAGTCGAGAAAGACCGCCAGTTTACCCACTAGCGGCTGGCGCCATCCATGACTGGATACGCCCGATCTATTTAATGTGCGAGAAAGCGGCGAATGCCCTGCAGTTCGCTGCGTATCACCGGCATAGCCAGTGGCAATAGCCGCGAGGCATCGACAATCGGGCGGTCGTCGGCGTGGCTGGTTTGCATGGCGGTGAAACTGCCGCTGGAAAACGGCAGTACCACCTTGTGCTGGCCGTCCATAAAGGCCAGGCGGTCCCAGTCGCCGGCAATCAGCATGCGTTTGGCGCTGGGTTTGAACAGGCTTTGACCGATGCTGTAGTCGCGCGGTGGGTTATTCACCCCAAGCAGCGGCAGCAGGGTTGGCAGCAGGTCGACATGGCTGGTCGGCAGCACTTCGCGATGTGCCGCCTGGCCAGGTACCCAAAGCACCAGCGGAACCTTGATCTGCTCGTCGACAAAGGTCGAGTTGTGCCCCCAGCGGCCTTTTTCCATAAATTCTTCGCCGTGGTCTCCGGTGATCACGATCAGCGTGCTGTCGAGCAGTCCCTTGGCTTGCAGATGCTCAGTGACGCGCGCTATCTGGCTATCGAGGTGGTGCACCGAGTTGAGGTAGCGCTTGTAGATGCCTTGGATGTCGCGCTCCAGATCCATGCTGGCGTAGCTGAAGTCCGGCAGGTAATCCGGTTCGATGATCGACTCGGGTGGGAATTCGTAGTTGGCGTGGGGCGACTCGAAAAACATAAAGGTCATAAAGGGCTTGGTGGGGGCGCGCTGGTCAATGAACTGCAGCAGGTCATCGACATTATTGCGGTCACGCTGCCAGCTGTGGCCTTGGTCAAAGGCCTGCATCTGCTCTGCGGGGACTTTGACGAACAGGGTTTTGTCGAACTCCGGGTAGCTGAATTTGGCGCTGGTAAACAGCTTTATCTGGTACTGCTGCTGTTGCAGCACATCGATCACCGGGCTGCCCACCCGCGCATCCAGCACCGGGAACCAGAGGTTGGCCGGCAGCCCGTAGAACTGGCTGAACATGCCGATGCGTGTGCCGTTACCGCCGGAAAAGTGATTGTCGAAACGCTGCGCGCGCTCGGCGAAAGCATTGGTCTGCGGCATTACCCGCGGGTTGAGGCTGTCCGCACGCCAGGACTCGGCCACCAGCCAGACCACGTTTAATGGCTTGGCCGGCGGTTCAATACGCAAGGGGGCTTGTGGGTAGGCCAGCTGGCCTTTCAGGGCGACATTTTCCACTTCCATACGCTGCGGGCGCTCCAGGCCCAGGCGTTTCTCGAGGAAGCCGCGCATGGTCAGTGGTTGATAAAACGGCATGCGCTGAGCGGTTTCCAGCAGTGGGCTGTAGCCATAGAAATGGCTCAGCGCATAGCTGGTTCGCTCACCCACGGCCAGCAGGATAAACAGCGGCAGCACCCACAGCAGGCGCGGTACTGGCACGCCGCGAACCTTGCGCACCAGGGCTGCAGCCAGCAGATAGAGCATGCTTTGGCCGGCCACTGTGGCGAGGGCAATCAAGGCAAAACCGCGCTCGCTGGATTCCGATGAGCCCAGTGCGGCAATACCGCCGGGAGTAGTCAGAATGTTCCAGACAAAACCGTTGAGGTGAAAGCCATAGAGCTTCCACAGCAGCATGTCTGCGTAGATCAGCAGTTGCAGCGCACTGGCCAAGGCAATCAGCAGGACAATTCGCGCTGCTCCCAGCCAGCGTCCGCACAGCCGGCACAGCAGCCAGAACGGGCTGATAAACAGCAAGGCATAGCTGCTGATCAACAGCCCCTGATACACCCCCATGCCCAGTGATTCGACCGGTTCGAACAGTTGGCCGAGGTGAATGGCTACGGCAAGCCAGGTAGACAGCCAATACAGCACATCAACGCGGCGCGCGGGCGCAAAGGGGGGCATAGACAGTTCCTTATTAGAGGTGTGGCATGAAGCTTTGCAGCATAAGGCTGCTTGCTTAAGCAGGGCTTAACTAGCGGTGCAGGCTGTTAAGCCAATAGAAGGTCACCCGAGCACCTTCAGTGCTGGGGCCGTAGTTATCCTGAACGTAGGCGCCGGCTTTGAAGTAGAGCAGTTGCGTGCTCCAGTATCCGCTCAGTTGCTGGTAGAACGAGCCATTATCACCATGGCTGCTGGTGACTTTGATGCCGAGCGTGCCACTTGGAGTGATGCGCAGCTCGTAGCTGAAACGCTGGTTCAGCTGGATATTCTCCGCCAGCAGAATGTTCTGTACGCCGCTGTCGCCCGGGCGCTTGCGCAGCAACAGCTCGAGGCGGCCGACGCCACGCAGGTAGTGATACTGCAGTTTCAGCAGGGGGTCGTTGTTGCTGCCGGGCTCGTCCTTGCTGTGTACCTGGGCGATCACGATCTTGTTCTTGCTCGGCACCTGATTGACCGTCAACACCGCGTTTAGGTAGCTGTCGGCGCTGGCGTGGTACCAGTTGCTTAGGCTGCCATCGGCCTGGGTCTCGCGCAGCTCGCTGCGTGGGTAGCGGGCGTCGGCGGTGTGTGAGCCGTTGACCGGTACCCAGAAGGTCACACTGTCGTCGGCGTTGCGGCGGAAATACTGGCTGCTGTAGCCGTTGTTCAGGCGGGCGGTGCTGATGGTGCTCGGCGCGGACGCGCTGGGCACGGAGAGATTCCAGGTGGTGAGGTCGAGCACAGGAGATCCTTAGCGGAAGAAGAAGGGCTCCTGTTCGTTGAGGATCGGCGGATGAAGTTCAATTGGCCTGATCGGCGGCTGCGCATCTTTGCCCGTCGCGCCCAGCCAGGGTGAGCGCGACGGGCAAATCCGTGTCTTACGCAGCCGGACGTTGCTGTTTCTGATAGAGGAACTCCAACACGGCGGCTCGGTATTCGTGGTAGCGCGCGTCATGGGCCAAGGCAATGCGATCACGTGGGCGCTGCAGTTGCACCTGAAGAATCTCGCCGACACTGGCTGCCGGGCCGTTGCTCATCATCACGATGCGGTCGGACAACAGCACGGCCTCGTCGACATCGTGGGTGATCATGATCACGGTATTGCCGAGGTCTGCATGGATCTCCATCAGCGAGTCCTGTAGATGCGCGCGGGTCAGGGCATCCAGTGCGCCGAAGGGTTCGTCCATCAGCAACACCTTGGGCTGCATGGCCAGGGCACGGGCAATGCCGATGCGCTGTTTCATGCCGCCGGAGATCTCGCTGGGGCGCTTGTCCTTGGCATGCATCATGTGCACCAGCTGCAGATTGTGTTCGATCCAGTCGCGCATTTCGCTGCGCGATTTCTTGCCTTGGAACACCTGACGTACCGCCAGCTCGACGTTCTGGTAGCAGCTTAGCCAAGGCAGCAGACTGTGGTTCTGGAATACCACCGCGCGCTCGGGGCCGGGCTCGTCGACCTCGCGGCCGTCGAGGATGACCCCGCCGGTGGTGGCCTTATACAGGCCGGCGACTATGTTCAGTACGGTGGATTTACCGCAGCCGGAGTGGCCGATCAGGGAGACGAATTCGCCCTTGTCTATGCGCAGGTTGACGTTTTGCAGGGCACGGTACAGGCCCTTGTCGGTGGGGAAGTCGATGCCGACGCCGGTCAGTTCGAGGTGTGAATGGCTCATGGGAAGTCTCCTGATTAGCGCAGTACGGCATTCTTGTCCCAGCTGAACTGACGTTGCAGCAGGAGCATAAGGCGGTCGAGGGCGAAGCCGATCAGGCCGATGACAATCACCGCCACCATGATCCGCCCGAGGGAGTTGGAGCTGCCGTTCTGAAACTCGTCCCAGATGAATTTGCCCAGGCCTGGGTTCTGCGCCAGCATCTCTGCGGCGATCAGCACCATCCAGCCGGTGCCGAGCGACATACGCAGGCCGGTGAAAATCATCGGCACGGCGGCGGGCAGGACGATGCGCCGCACATGCGCCAGCGGCGACAGACTGAGCACCTTGCTGACGTTGTTCAGGTCCTGCTCGATGCTGGCCACGCCCACCGTGGTGTTGATCACCGTCGGCCACAGGCAGCACAGCGCCACGGTAATGGCCGAGGTGAGGAAGGACTTGGCGAACAGCGGATCGTCAGTGACATACAGAGCGCTGACCAGCATGGTCACCAGCGGCAACCAGGCCAGCGGGGAGACCGGCTTGAACACCTGGATCAGGGGGTTGATGGCGGTGTAGATACTCTTGCTCAGGCCGCAGACGATACCCAGCGGAATGGCGATCAGCGAAGCGATGACAAAGCCGGCCATGACGGTGTAGAGGCTGGTGAATATCTGCTGAATAAAGGTCGGCTTGCCGGTATAAGGGCGCACCTTGATCTCGGCGTCGGGGTTTTTCGCCAGCAAGGCGGCGTTGCGGGTGTCCTGGCGCTCATAGAAGACCCGGGCTTTTTCACGCTCCTTGAAATGGGCGCTTACCAGGCCGGAAAACTGTTCGGAGACCTGCACCGGGCCGGGGAACTGGCCGAGGCTGGTCTGGATATTGTTGGCCAGCAGCTGCCAGCACAGCAGAAAACCGATGATGCCCAGCATGGGCAGGATCAGCGCGGGGGCCCAGCGCTTGAGGAGCGCACTGCTGCGCGCCGACTTAAGTGTTGCGGTTATCGGGGTGGCGACGCTCGGGTTGCTCATCGTCCTGTCCTCTTTGTTAGAAGGGAGCCGGCGTACCGGCTCCGGGAGTGCCTATGCAGCAGTCTGTTAGAGCTGCGTGTCGCCCTTCAAACCGATCTCGAACTGCTCGAGGTAGGCATTGGGCTTGCGACCGTCGTAAGGCACAGCGTCGATGGTGTCGGTCAATGGCGCGCGGAAACCGTCGTCATCGGCTGGCGGGAAATCGCTGGCTGCGAACTTGCCTTCTGCGATCAATTCGGCGGCCGCTTCGCGGTAGATAGCCGGCAGGTAGACCTTCTTGGCCGTCTCCAGGTACCAGCTGTCCGGTTTGGTTTCGGCAATCTGGCCCCAGCGGCGCATCTGCGTCAGGTACCACACGGCATCGGAGTAGTAGGGGTAGGTGGCGTGGTAGCGGAAGAACACGTTGAAGTCCGGTACTTCGCGCTTGTCACCTTTCTCGAACTCGAAGGTGCCGGTCATTGAGTTGGCGATCACCTTGGCATCGGCCCCCACATATTCGGGGCGGGAAAGGATCTCCACCGCTTCCTGACGGTTGGCGTTGTTGTCCGCGTCCAGCCACTGGCCGGCGCGAATCAGCGCCTTGACTACGCGCTTGTGGGTTTCCGGGTTGGCTTCGGCCCAGCTCTTGGATACGCCGAAGACCTTCTCCGACATGTTCTTGCGGATCGCGTAGTCGGCCACTACCGGTACGCCGATGCCCTTGAACACCGCCGCCTGGTTCCACGGCTCGCCGACGCTGTAACCGTGGATGGTGCCGGCTTCCATGGTGGCGGGCATCTGCGGTGGCGGGGTGACCGAGAGCAGGGCCTTGGCGTCAATCTGGCCGCTGGTGTCGCCCTTGTGCGGGGCGTAATAACCCGGGTGGATGCCGCCGGCAGCGAGCCAGTAGCGCAGCTCATAGTTATGCGTGGACACCGGGAACACCATGCCCAGGTTGAACGACTTGCCGCCGGCGTTGAACTTGTCGATCACCGGCTTCAGGGCGTCGGCCTTGATCGGGTGTACCGGCTTACCGCCTTCCATGGGCACATGTTTCTTCATCTCCTCCCAGACTGCATTGGAGACGGTGATGGCGTTGCCGTTGAGGTCCATGGTGAAAGCGGTAACCACATCGGCCTTGGTGCCGAAACCGATGGTGGCGCCGATTGGTTGTCCGGAGAGCATGTGCGCGCCGTCCAGTTCGCCGTCGATCACCCGATCCAGCAGCACCTTCCAGTTGGCCTGGGCTTCCAGGGTGACGTACAGCCCTTCATCCTCGAAGAAGCCTTTCTCATAAGCGATGGCCAGCGGGGCCATATCGGTCAGTTTGATAAAGCCGAACTTCAGTTCGTCCTTTTCCGCCTCGGCGGCGAGGGTGATCTGCACGCTCAGTGGCGACAGCAGCATGACGGCGGCGCAGCCGAGTCCGGCCAGGGTTTTCTTCAGTAGCGAACGGCGTGCGGTGGAGTTACGCATAGTGGTTCCTCAAGTCCCAGAAACGAAAAAAGACGTCGCGGACAGCTCGCCCAGTAGTTGGCCGAGTGTCGTTGACGTCTTTGTCAATTCGTCCTGATCACCGCCGTTGGCGATCTGAAGACGTGTGTTGTTGCCTTGAGGGTGAATAAGCAAAGGCCTTGCCAGCTTTCTCCAGGTATTGCCGTAACGGCGTTTAGACATGGACTGAGGGCAGCTCGATATAGTCTGAGGATCGGCTTATATAGCTTTATAAATCAAAGATTTACTTTTTATTTTAATGTCGATAATAGATTTTTTGGCCTGATTGGCAGGTTGTCCAGGCACTGGCCGATAAGGGTATTTATCAGATTCAATGAGCCAATGCTGTGCGTAGCCAAGCCGCTGCCGAGCGCGTTTGCTTCGCCTTGGTGCTAGGTCACCCCAGAGGTTAAGCGCTAGCCGCCTTAGCGCGACAGCGTTTTGCCCTGTGCTTCCTCGACAAACTCCTTGAGCCAGCGCAGCACCTCTACCGCCTCCCAGCGCGAGGGGTCGAACATCGCATAGGCCAGCCCCTGGTAGCCGACCACATCCAGTTGACGGTGATAGCCGGCGCGCTGCAGCAAGGCTTCGATCTCGGCAAAGCAGGTGTTGAAGTGCACCCGGGAAAACGGCGTTTTGCCCTCGGTGACGATGCCTTCAAGCTGCAATTCATTGACGGTGGCCCGGACTTTTTCCAGGGGCATGCGGTTTACGCTGTGTTTCAGCTGCAGTACGTCGAGCATCTGGGGTACTCCTGTTAACGCCTTGTATGGGCCCGATCTGACGGGCGGCATGGTTGGCTGGATGGCATGACCAAGGGTAATCGAAAAATACTGTACAAATAAACAGTATTCGATAATAGTAAGCCCAAGGTCCTAACCGGCACCTACTCGATCACTCGCGCCATCTGCCCGCAAAGCCAATGGCCACAGGCACTGCAGAGGAGTCACTAACAATGCAACAGATGCTGATGACAATTGTGCTGTTGGGTCTTTTGGCCGGTTGTGCACAACCGCAGCTTGATCAACCGAGGGCCAATGGCACCTACCTAGTGATCGAGAATGGCCAGGCCTGGGCGGTGCTGGTATCCGACGGCAAGCGCGTAGAAGAGCAGGGTACGGTGGTGGATGTGATCAGGCTGCCGAGCGAGAACTCTGCCGTGGCTGCCAGTTATGTGATCGAAACGGCCAACTGCGGCCGCGTGCAGTGGCTGAGCGAGCGCTCGGATGCGGCGGATGGCATGACCAACCTGATGTCGCTGCATAGCAACAATCAACTCGGGCAGAGCGGCTGCGTAATTACCAGTGGCTTAAGTAAGGTTTGGACGGTGCTGGATTACTCCGGCTGAAACGAAAGAGGGCACCCTAAGGTGCCCTCTGTTGTTTACTCGTCGGCCTTGGCCTTCTTGCCGGGTAACAGGCCATCGGCGCGGAACATCGTCTTGATCCCGCGAATCGCCTGACGGATGCGGTCCTGGTTTTCAATCAGGGCAAAGCGCACATGGTCATCGCCATAATCGCCAAAGCCAATGCCTGGCGAGACGCAGACTTTAGCCTCCAGCAGCAGTTTCTTGGCGAACTCCAGCGAACCGAGCGCGGCGTACTGCTCAGGAATTTTCGCCCAGACATACATCGAGGCTTTCGGGTTTTCGACCATCCAGCCCAACTCGTGCAGGCCTTTGACCAGCAGGTTGCGGCGCTGGCGGTATTGCTCGGCGATATCGCGCACGCATTGCTGATCACCTTCCAGCGCGGCAATCGCCGCCACCTGCAGCGGGGTGAAGGTGCCGTAGTCGTGGTAGCTCTTGATCCGCGCCAGGGCGCTGACCAGCTCTTTGTTACAGACCATAAAGCCGATGCGCCAGCCGGCCATGTTGTAGCTCTTCGACAGGGTGAAGAACTCCACAGCAATGTCCTTGGCGCCCGGCACCTGCATGATCGACGGGGCTTTCCAGCCGTCGTAGACGATATCGGCGTAGGCCAGGTCGTGGATCACCAGCACGTCGTACTGCTTGGCCAGGGCCACCACGCGTTCGAAGAAGTCCAGCTCCACGCATTGTGCGGTGGGGTTGGAGGGGAAGCCGAGGATCATCATCTTCGGCTTGGGGATAGACTCGCGAATCGCCCGCTCCAGCTCTGCGAAGAAGTCTACGCCTGGAATCAGTGGTACCGAGCGTACCTGGGCCCCGGCGATTACCGCGCCATAGATATGGATGGGGTAGCTGGGGTTCGGTACAAGTACCGTGTCGCCATGGTCCAGGGTGGCCAGCATCAGGTGCGCCAGGCCTTCCTTGGAGCCGATGGTGACAATGGCTTCGCTTTCCGGATCGATCTCGACCTCGTAGCGGTCCTTGTACCAGCGCGAGATGGCGCGGCGCAGGCGCGGAATACCGCGCGAGGTGGAGTAGCCGTGGGTGTCCTCACGCTGGGCAACCTGCACCAGCTTCTCGACGATATGCGGCGGCGTGGGGCCATCCGGGTTGCCCATACTGAAATCGATGATGTCTTCGCCACGGCGACGCGCGGCCATCTTCAGTTCGGCAGTGATATTGAAAACGTAGGGGGGGAGTCGATCGATGCGCGCAAAGCGGCGCGAAGCTTGGTCAGCCATGCTTTCCTCGGATACGTAAGCGCCCGGAACCGTCCGAGCGACGTTGGCCAGTGTGCTGGCCAGATGGCGAAGATAAGCGGGGCGCAGTGGTACTGTCTAGAGCAGTTGTCGTGAAACTCGGCAGTACAGCTGTAGGCTGGTAGGTCGTAGCCCGGATTGCATCCGGGCTACAGGAGCGGTGGTTAGCCGCCGAGCATATCGTGCATGGCGATGATCTGTTCGGCTACTTGCGCCAGCTTCTGCTGACGGCTCATGGCCTGACGGCGCATCAGGGTGTAGGCCTGCTCTTCATCGCAGCTTTTCATCTTCATCAGTAAGCCTTTGGCCAGTTCGATGCGTTTGCGTTCGGCCAACTGCGCATCGCGCGCTTGCAGCTGTGCGCGCAGAGCCTGGTCACTTTCGAAACGGGCCATGGCCACATCGAGAATTGGCTGCAGGCGCTGAGCATGGATGCCCTCGACGATATAGGCGCTGACGCCGCTCTGAATCGCCTGGCGCATCACGCCGGGGTCGTGCTCGTCGGTAAACATGACAATCGGCCGCGGCTGATCGCGGCTGACCAGCACCACCTGTTCCATCACGTCGCGGCTCGGCGATTCGGTGTCGATCAGAATCACGTCAGGGCGAACCGCCTCGACCCGTTCCGGTAGGTCGATGGTCAACCCGGATTCGTCGATGACCTCGAAACCGGCCTCGGTTAGGGCGGTTTTCAGGCGGCCGACCTTCTTGGCGGTGTCGTTGATCAGCAGGATGCGCAGCATGTTAGCGGCTCTCCTGTTGGGCGCCGATGGATGCATCGGCCAGTGCGTGCAGGGCAAAGCTGCGCGCGTAGCCGGCCGGATCACTGCCGTCCCAGACTTGGCCGTCGAGCAGTTGGCTGCTGCGCATCTCGCTTGGAACGGCTATGCCAAGTGCATCGGCAGCCTGACGGTAGAGGTCAAGTTGCTGCACCTGGCGGGCGATAGCCAGGTAGTCCGGATCTTCGCGCAGCAGGCCCCAGCGGCGGAACTGGGTCATAAACCACATGCCGTCGGACAGGTACGGTTGGTTGACCGCGCCGTCTGCGTGAAAACGCAGCGGGTGGGCGTCCAGCCATGCATGGCCGAGGCCGTCCTGGTACTGGCCGAGAAAGCGCGGCTGGATCGCCGACAGCGGCGCGTCGACATACTCGCTGCCGCTGAGCAGTTGCGCCGTGCTGCGCTGGTTTTCTTCGCTTTCATCGATAAACCGGCTGGCTTCCAGTACCGCCATGATCAGGGCGCGAGCGCTGTTGGGGTGCTGTTCGGCAAACTCTCGTGTGCAACCCAGAACTTTCTCCGGGTGATCGGGCCAGATCGCCTGGCTGGTGGTCAGGGTGCAGCCCATTTGTTCATCCACTGCCTGGGCGCTCCAGGGTTCACAGACGCAGAAGCCGTCGATACGCCGGGCCTTGAGGTGGGCGAGCATCTGCGGTGGCGGCACGACAACGCTGTCGACATCGCTGAGTGGGTGAATGCCCTGGCTGGCCAGCCAGTAATTCAGCCACATGGCGTGGGTGCCGGTGGGGAAGGTCTGGGCGAAAGTCAGTTTTGCGCCAGACTGGTGCGCGCGTTGCGCCAATGCGCTGCCAGTGCTCACGCCAGCGGCCTGCAAGGCGGGCGACAGGTTGATGCTCTGACCGTTCTGGTTCAAGCCCATCAGCACCGCCATATCGGTGGCTGGCGCACCGCCCAGGCCCAGCTGCACGCCATAAATCAAGCCGTAGAGGCTATGGGCGGCGTCCAGCTCGCCGCTTAGTAGTTTGTCGCGCAGAGTGGCCCAGGAGGCCTGGCGCTGCAGGTTGAGGGTCAGCCCATGCTTCTCGGCGAAGCCCTGGGTGGCTGCCACGATGACCGATGCGGCGTCTGTGAGGGCCATAAAGCCGATATTCAGTACCGGTTTTTCCGGAGTATCGCTGCGGCTGATGTCGTGCTCATTCATGGTGCGTTTCCTGTGCCCACACAAAAAGGTGCCGTGCCGATCACCGACTTCAGTCTGTGATCAGAACGACACCATTGTCTATTGCAGCCATTTCCGCCGTTGGAAAAGCCTGATGGCTTAAGCCAGAGCAAGGTATATGCCATCTGTCTGCGAGCTAGTACGACGGAAAAGAAAAAGCCCCGCACTAGGCGGGGCTTTCTTGTTGCGGGTAACGCTTAGACCTGAACAGCAGGGATCTGGGCGTTTGCAGCAGCTTCACGGAACTCGGCGATCTGATCGAAACTCAGGTAGCGGTAAACGTCCGCTGCCATTGTGTCGATTTTCTTCGCGTAGACCATGTATTCCTCAACAGTCGGCAGCTTGCCGGTGATTGCGGCAACAGCAGCCAACTCGGCCGAGGCCAGGTAGACGTTGGCACCATCGCCCAGACGGTTGGGGAAGTTACGGGTGGAGGTCGACACCACGGTGGAGTTCGCCTCAACGCGTGCCTGGTTACCCATGCACAGCGAGCAGCCCGGCATTTCCATGCGCGCACCGGCTTTGCCGTAGATGCCGTAGTAGCCTTCTTCGGTGAGCTGATGCTGGTCCATCTTGGTCGGCGGCGACAGCCACAGGCGAGTCGGCAGGGTGCCTTCGACTTTTTCCAGCAACTTACCGGCAGCGCGGAAGTGACCGATGTTGGTCATGCACGAACCGATAAACACTTCGTCGATCTTCTCGCCCTGAACGGAGGACAGCAGACGCGCGTCGTCCGGGTCGTTCGGTGCGCAGAGAACCGGCTCGTTGATGTCGGCCAGGTCGATTTCGATGATTTCGGCGTACTCGGCGTCCTTGTCGGCTTCCATCAGCTTCGGATCGGCCAGCCAGGCTTCCATCGCTTGGGCGCGACGCTCCATGGTGCGGGCATCGCCGTAGCCTTCGCTGATCATCCAGCGCAGCAGGGTGATGTTCGAACGCAGGTACTCGGCGATGGCCTTTTCCGGCAGCTTGATGGTGCAACCTGCAGCGGAACGCTCGGCGGAGGCGTCGGACAGCTCGAAAGCCTGTTCAACGGTCAGCTCGTCCAGACCTTCGATCTCGAGGATGCGGCCGGAGAAGATGTTCTTCTTGCCTTTCTTCTCGACGGTCAGCAGGCCTTTCTGGATGGCCACGTAAGGGATGGCATGCACCAGGTCACGCAGGGTGATGCCCGGTTGCAGTTTGCCCTTGAAGCGCACCAGTACCGACTCCGGCATGTCCAGCGGCATTACGCCAGTGGCAGCGGCGAAGGCAACCAGGCCAGAGCCGGCCGGGAAGGAGATGCCGATTGGGAAGCGGGTGTGCGAGTCGCCACCGGTGCCGACGGTATCTGGCAGCAGCATGCGGTTCAGCCAGCTGTGGATGATGCCGTCGCCAGGACGCAGGGACACGCCGCCACGGGTGCGGATGAAATCCGGCAGGGTGTGGTGGGTGGTGACGTCGATTGGCTTCGGATAAGCCGCAGTGTGGCAGAACGACTGCATTACCAGGTCAGCGGAGAAGCCCAGGCAAGCCAGGTCTTTCAGCTCGTCGCGGGTCATCGGGCCAGTGGTGTCCTGGGAACCGACGGTGGTCATCTTCGGCTCGCAGTAGGTGCCTGGACGTACGCCAGTTACACCGCACGCGCGACCAACCATTTTCTGCGCCAGGGTGAAACCCTTGGTGCTTTCGGCCGGTTGCTCA
>DASRUM010000211.1:0-2529 GCA_035655415.1 Pseudomonas sp. | reverse complement strand
GGTGGGCGGGGCGATGGGGCACGCTGCACCTTGCTGCGCAAGGTTGTGCGAATGCGTGCCATCCAGCACGCTGGAGGGAATTCCGTTACACGTCACGAAAGACGCTTCAACGACGCACCGCACAGCCTTGCCATGAAGATTCCACGCCACGCCTCAATCCGTTGCCGTCCGGTGCTGGGAGCGTTCCCGCCAGTCATTCCCAGCCAGACCTTACCGACATCAAGGCGCATGCCGGCGCTGCCTTCCTGCGGGAATGCCGAGTTAGCCATCGCTCCATTCGGACCAGTTCGACCCCTGCGTCCTTGGCTTGTCGTGAATCCTGGCAAGGGCACGGCTTACGCCTCGGGCTTCATGGCTGCAACCGTCTGGCCCAAACAATTTCCCTGGCGCTGTGCGCCTTCCTCGCGCAACAAATTCTTTGGGCCTCCCGGTCCTCCACGCTGTTGCGGCCGCTGCGCGGTGCAGCCCGCCCGACCCTCACCCTTGGATCACCGACAAGGACGCGATGGGCGCGATCTTGCAACCCCGAAAGGAAACTTCATCATGGCTAACATCGGCACCTTCACCGCAGACAAAGACGGCTTCACCGGCACGCTTCGCACCCTGACGCTTAACGTCAAGGTCAAGTTCATTCAGAACGACAAGACCAGCGAGAACGCCCCCGACTACCGCATCCAGGCAGTCAACGGGCTGGAAGTCGGCGCGGCGTGGAAGAAAATCAGCCAGGCCGAGCGGCCCTACATGTCATGCAGCTTGGACGACCCTTCGTTCCCGGCCACGATCTACGCTCGCCTGATCGAAGGCGAGGACGGCACGCACAACCTGATCTGGTCGCGTAGCAAGGGCGACTGATCGCCGCCCTCGATGCCCCGCCCACCGTGGCGGGGTGTTATCTGACGGCCAGTGCTACGACTTGGCAGCCGCAAGCCGGCTTTCCGTCGCCGTCATCAAGTCGGCTGCACTGCAACCCAGCGCCCTTGCGACCTTGAGAATGATCGCCAGCGTGGGCATGTGTTCGCCGCGCTCAATCTTGCCCATGTGCGAGCGTTCGATGCCCGCCAGATGGGCCAGCGTCTCCTGGGCGACCCCTTGCTCCGTTCTCAGCGCGCGCACTGCCGCGCCGAAGGCTTGTGCCGGTTCGGCCTCGAAAGTGGTGGCGCCGACCGGGCGGCCACGCTGGATTGATCGCTTCTGCATGCACAGAAGCGTCGATTAACAGCACAATTAAAACCACGTTATCTTTAACTCATTGGCTATTTCGGCCTACCATATTGGGTAACGGTATCTCGCTCGTCATCGTCCTTTTACGCATCTGCGTAAAGCCGGATTCGTGTTTCTGTGCTTCCGTGGATTCGTTGACTTCCATCTGTACGCTTTTACGATCTTCCGTAAATCCTTAATGGCACATCTGAGGCTTTCCGTGCATCCAGCAATACGGCTTCGTGCGTCGTCGGCTTTGTGGGCATCCTGTCCGCTCTCGGGTTCACTCCACAGCGGACAAGTACGCGAGTCTGGCGCACGCCGCTTGCCGTCAACCCCGGCCCGCACCGGACCGTGTTGGGGTATGACGGCTGCGCTTGGCGCGTGCGCCCCAGTCGCCTCGCTCCGCCGTGGAGTGAACCCTTCAAAGGAAGCGACCATGACCCAACCTCTCATCACCGACGAACAACGCGCCCAACTGCTCGCCAATGGCCGAGCCAGTGCCGAAGGCCTGGACATTGACCCGTCGCCCGTCGTCAAGCTGTTCACCCCGGACGCGCACGCGACCTGGCTGCTCACCGAACTCGATCCCGAGGATGGCGATACGGCCTTTGGCCTGTGTGATGTCGGCATCGGCATGCCCGAGCTGGGCAACGTGCGGATATCCGAGCTGGCATCCATCGTCGGGCCGCTGAAGCTGCCCATCGAGCGGGATCTATATTTCGTCGCGAAGCGCACCTTGTCAGACTATGCGCGGCTGGCCCGCATCAACGGTTCGATCATCGACTGATCGAACCGCATGGCCCGCTGCGGCGGGCCATCCAGGCGCTGCCGCCTCCGGCGTACTGTGTCTATTTCGGTCTCAGTTCGGACTTTGATCGCATCAATCCAGACTATGCACCGCAGCGGTGCAAACGCGACCCAAACAGTCACGATGCCTGGCGGGCCTTGCGGCACCGTGGTCGGATACTGCGCACCATTTCCGGTTGCGTAGCCGTCGCATTCGGACACCCCCTGCAACGCTTCGGAGTCCATTGGGCTTGACACTGCCAGTTTATTAAATGCCCCATGACGTTTTGACGATGACTCCATAGCTTCGTAGCACCGATGCCCGTGGCGACTGTTCCTGCTATCCGACAGGAGGTTGCGCCATGGCAGAGCTGAGTTCCGATCACTGGCATCCGAGCGCCGCGTATCTCTACGTCCTGCACCTGGACGGCCCAGCCTTGGCTTGGGAATACCTGCGGCGCGACCCGGATTACCAGCACGACTGGCTACGCCGTCAGCGTTACCCCGAGGTGGCGCAACGCTGGGGCCTACGCCTGCTGG
>DASRUM010000210.1:0-42556 GCA_035655415.1 Pseudomonas sp. | reverse complement strand
CAAGAGAGACCTCACTGCCATGCTCGATATTCTCAACGACCTGATCTGGAGCAAGCTCCTGATCGTGATGCTGATCGGCCTTGGTCTGTACTTCACCATCGCCTCGCGTTTCGTCCAGTTCCGTTACTTCGGCAGCATGTTCCGTATCTTCGCCGAAGCCTTCCAGCGCCAGCCCGGCCAGCTCAGCTCGTTCCAGGCGCTGATGCTCTCGGTAGCCGGCCGCGTCGGTGCCGGCAACATCGCCGGTGTCTCTGTGGCGATCATGCTCGGTGGTCCGGGCGCGATCTTCTGGATGTGGGTCGTAGCGTTGGTCGGCATGGCCACCAGCTACTTCGAATGTTCCCTGGCGCAGCTGTACAAGCGCCGTGAAGACGACGGCACCTACCGCGGTGGCCCGGCCTTCTACATTCAGCACGGCCTGGGCCAGCGCTGGTTGGGCATTGTGGTGTCGATTCTGCTGCTGGTGACGTTCGGCTTCGGCTTCAACGCCGTGCAGTCGTTCACCGTGGCCAGCTCGATGCATGACACCTTCGGTCTGCCGACCTATGCCAGCGGCGCGATTCTGACCGTGGTAATGGGCCTGATCATCTTCGGTGGCATCAAGCGCATCGCCAAGTTTGCTGACGTGCTGGTGCCAGTGATGGCCTTCTCCTACATCGCCATGGCGCTGTTCGTGATCGGCAGCAACGTCGATGCGATCCCAGCCACCCTGGCGCTGATCTTCAAGAGCGCTTTCGGTCTCGAGCCAGCATTTGCCGGCGGTATCGGTGCGGCAATCCTGATGGGCGTAAAACGCGGCCTGTTCTCCAACGAAGCAGGTCTGGGCAGTGCGCCGAACGTCGCCGCCGTTGCCGAGGTCAAGCATCCAGTCGCTCAGGGCATCGTGCAGTCGCTCAGCGTATTTATCGACACCATTATCCTGTGCAGCTGCACCGCGCTGATCATCTTGCTGTCGGGCGTGTATCAGCCAGGCACCGAGATGGCCGGCGTAGTGCTGACTCAGACCGCTGTCGCCAGCGTGGTCGGTGAGTGGGGCCGGGTGTTCGTTACCGTGGCGCTGCTGCTGTTTGTGTTCACCACCCTGATCTACAACTACTACCTCGGCGAAAACGCCCTGGGCTTCTTCAGCAAGAAACGCGGCCCGGTGGTGGTTTACCGCGTGCTGGTAGTGGCGCTGGTCCTCTGGGGCTCGGTACAGGATCTCGGTACGGTGTTCGCCTTTGCCGACGTGACCATGGGTCTGCTGGCCATCTGCAACCTGATCGCCCTGGTACTGCTGTTCAAGGTCGGCCTGCGTCTGATGCGCGACTACGACAGCCAGATCAAGGCCGGTGTGGAATCGCCGGTGTTCGATGCGAAGAACTTCGCTGACCTGGATCTCGACCCAGCGGCCTGGCCAAACGCGGCGCACAGCGCCCCGGCAACCCAGGCGGAAATCGGTAACGCGGTACACCAGCGCTAAGATGCTGAAAGGGTTGTGATAAACAGGGGGCTTAGCCCCCTGTTTGCTTATAAGAACAATGAAAAAACGGAGAACCCCTATGGGTTGTAAAAAACTCCTGGTGCTTTATACCGGCGGCACCATCGGCATGCAGATGAGCGCCGAGGGCCTGGCTCCGGCGTCCGGTTTCGAAGCGCGCCTGCGCGCTCAGCAGAGCCGCGAAGCCCAGCCACTGCCTGAGTGGATCTTCCGCGAGCTGCTGCCGCCCATCGACAGCGCCAATATGAACCAGAGCAACTGGCTGGCGATGGTCGCAGCGATTCGCGCCGGTATTGAGCAGGACGGCTGCGACGGTGTACTGCTGCTGCACGGCACCGACACCCTGGCGTACAGCGCCGCCGCCCTGAGCTTTCTGCTGCTGGGTTTGCCAGTCCCGGTAATCCTCAGCGGCTCGATGCTGCCGGCCGGTGCCGAGGGCAGCGATGCCTGGAGTAACCTGTTTGGTGCCATGCGCGCACTGCAAGCCGGCGTCACGCCGGGCGTGCACCTGTATTTCAACGGTGAGCTGCTGCATGGCGCGCGGGTCAGCAAGCTGCGCAGTGATGCCTTCGACGCCTTCCACGTGCTCCCTCGTCAGCGCCAGAGCCCACGTGCCGAGAGCATTCCGGCGAGCATCGACTATCGCCAGCCACGCCAGCCGGTCAATCTGGCCGTGCTGCCGTTTTACCCGGGCATCCAGGCAAGCCACGTGCGCGCCCTGTTGGACAGTGGCGTACAAGGTCTGCTGCTGGAATGCTACGGCAGCGGCACCGGGCCTGCGGATGACGCCGAACTGCTCGCCGTACTCAAGGCCGCCCATGAACGTGGTGTGGTGCTGGCCGCGATCAGCCAGTGCCCGCACGGCCATGTCGAATTCGGCGTGTATGCCGCCGGCAGTCAGCTGGCCAGTGCCGGGCTGATTTCCGCCGGCGGCATGACCCGTGAAGCGGCTCTGGGCAAGCTGTTCGCCCTGCTCGGCGCCGGCCTGAGCCAGGCCGAGGTGGAACACTGGTACGCCCTGGATGTCTGTGGTGAACGCGCAGATTGAAGCCTGCGCCCTTACGGCTAGGCTGTAAGGGCTTTACCCCATCGAGGAACCAATGCCATGCCGATTCGCATTCCCGTCGAAATCCGCCCGATCAGCGACGCTGATCACGCTGCCTGGCTGCCGCTGTGGCAAGGCTATCAGCGTTTCTATATGACCGAGATTGCCGCCGCGACCAGCGACATTACCTGGCAGCGCTTCCTCGACCCTGCCGAGCCGATGCACGCGGCGCTGGCCTGGCATGAAGGCCAGGCGATTGGCCTGGTGCACTGGATCTACCACCGCTCGACCTGGACCCCTGGCGACTACTGCTACCTGCAGGATCTGTTTATCGCCAAGGATGTGCGCAGTAGCGGCGCAGGGCGCAAGCTGATTGAGCACGTTTACCAAGAAGCCCAGGCCCAGGGCTGCTCACGCACCTACTGGCTGACCCACGAGAGCAACAGCCGCGCCATGCTGCTGTATGAACGCATCGCTGAACGCTCTGGTTTCATCCAATACCGCAAAGTGTTCTAAGCACTGACTTCGTGGTCAGAAATTCTGCCATGCGCTCTTGCCGCAGGCAGATTACGGCGTTATCTTTTGCGCCACGCCCGGCCACCTGCGCCGGCCGCGCACCTGGATCAGCAGACAGGGTAAACACTGAGCTGGCTAACCTGAACCCAACTTCAGAGGAGCCAACTCAATGGCTGCTACACGTATCTGGATCAAAAACCCCCTAGCCATCTTCACTGCCAACAACCTCGACGCCGCCGGCGGCCTGGTGATTGAAAACGGCGTGATCAGCGAACTGCTCAAGGCCGGTCAACAACCGTCCCAGCCCTGCGAGCAGAGCTTCGATGCCCGCGAGCATGTGGTGCTGCCGGGGCTGATCAACACCCACCACCACTTCTATCAGACCCTCACCCGCGCCTGGGCTCCGGTGGTCAATCAGCCGCTGTTTCCCTGGCTGCAGACCCTCTACCCGGTGTGGGCACGCCTGACCCCCGAGAAGCTCGCGCTGGCCAGCAAGGTGGCCCTGGCCGAACTGCTGCTGTCCGGCTGCAGCACCGCGGCGGATCATCACTACCTGTTCCCCGGCGGCCTGGAAAACGCCATCGACGTGCAGGTCGAGGCGGTGCGCGAGCTGGGCATGCGCGCCATGCTCACCCGCGGCTCGATGAGCCTGGGCCAGGCCGATGGCGGCCTGCCGCCGCAGCAGACGGTGCAGCAGGGCGAGGTGATCCTGGCTGACAGCCAACGGCTGATCCAGGACTACCACCAGCGCGGCGACGGCGCGCAGATCCAGATCGCCCTGGCGCCCTGCTCGCCGTTTTCAGTGACCCAGGAAATCATGCGCCAGAGCGCAGAACTGGCCGAAGAACTGGACGTGCGCCTGCACACCCACCTGGCCGAGACCCTGGACGAAGAAGACTTCTGCCTGCAGCGCTTCGGCCTGCGCACCGTGGACTATCTGGACAGCGTCGGCTGGCTCAGCTCGCGCACCTGGCTGGCCCACGGCATTCACTTCAACCCGGATGAAATCGCCCGCCTGGGCCAGGCCGGCACCGGTATCTGCCACTGCCCAAGCTCGAATATGCGCCTGGCCTCGGGCATCTGCCCGACCCTCGACCTGCAAGCCGCCGGCGCACCGATCGGCCTCGGCGTGGATGGCTCGGCCTCCAACGATGCCTCGAACATGATCCTCGAAGCGCGCCAGGCCCTGTATATCCAGCGCCTGCGCTACGGCGCCGAGAAGATCACCCCGGAATTGGTGTTGGGCTGGGCCAGCAAGGGTTCGGCTAAACTGCTGGGGCGCAGCGATATCGGCGAACTGGCAGTGGGCAAGCAGGCCGACCTGGCCTTCTTCAAGCTCGACGAGCTGCGCTTCTCCGGCAGCCACGACCCGATTTCCGCGCTGCTGCTGTGCGGTGCCGACAAGGCCGACCGGATGATGATTGGCGGCCAGTGGCGAGTCATCGACGGGCAGATCGAAGGTCTGGATGTGGCCAAGCTAATCGCCGATCACCGCCAGGCGGCCAAGGAGCTGATTGCCGGGTGATGCATTTCACCTTGTAGGAGCCAGCTTGCTGGCGATGCTTTTGACCCACAAAGATCGCCAGCAAGCTGGCTCCTACATACTTTTTCTTTCGATTTAATTTCTATATAAAACAATGGGTTATTTTTTATACGAGCGCCGGAGGTATTTAACCCATGCCCATGACCGCGTTTCGCGGGCATGGCACTTGTTCCCGCCGTTCCCACGGCACGAATCAGAACACCGACCAGCCGATCCGCTCGCTTAACAGTTCCAGGGCCTTGATCCCGGCCAAGGAGTTACCGGCGGCGTTCAGCTCCGGCGACCAGACGCACACGCTAAACTGCCCCGGCACCACGGCAATAATCCCGCCGCCGACGCCACTTTTACCGGGCAAACCGACGCGGTAAGCGAAATTGCCGGCCTCGTCATACAGGCCGCTAGTAGCCATGATCGCGTTGACCTGCTTGCTCTGCCGCGCGCTGATAATCTGCGCACCGCTGTGTTTGCAAAAGCCTTCGTTGGCCAGAAAGCAGAACGCCCGCGCCAGGTCGGCGCAGCTCATGCGCAGCGCGCAGTAGCTGAAGTAGCTACGCAGCACTGCTTCCACATCGTTGTGGAAATTACCGAACGACTGCATTAGATAGGCCGCCGCCGCATTACGCGCGCGGTGCTGATATTCCGAATCCGCCACGCGCCGATCCACCACGATCTGCGGGTTTCCGGCCAGGCGCCGGACAAAATCGCGCATCGACAACACCGGCGCGGCAAAGCGCGATTGGTTGATATCGCAGATCACCAGGGCCCCGGCGTTGATAAACGGATTGCGCGGGCGGCCACGCTCGAATTCCAGCTGCACCAGCGAATTGAACGGCTGACCAGACGGCTCATGGCCCAGGCGCTGCCAGATATCCTCACCGGAATGCTGAATCGCCTGCACCAGGCTGAACACCTTGGAAATGCTCTGCACGGAAAACGCCGTG
Source organism: Pseudomonas sp. (assembly GCA_035655415.1). Lineage (GTDB taxonomy): Bacteria > Pseudomonadota > Gammaproteobacteria > Pseudomonadales > Pseudomonadaceae > Aquipseudomonas. The sequence goes on along the minus strand of DASRUM010000210.1, from coordinate 37,031 downwards.
TCCGCATCACCGGCGCAGTACAGCTCGCCGTCGTTGCTGTACACCGCAATACCCAGCTGGTTGGCCGGCACATCGGCCAGCGCCGGGATGTAATCGGCCACCTTGCCCTGCCCGATCAGCGGGCGGACTTGATCCAGAATTTCATTCAACAGCGCTTGCATGCTTAGGCTCGCCACCAAGGCCCGAGCGCACCTCGGACGATGGCAGGTAGACGCTTGCCTGACGGCGCTGATCACACCCAATACCAATCAATCCCGGACTGCGCTGACGCTTATCCGGGCTATCCCACGCCGTAGCCCGGATAAGCCTTGGCGCAATCCGGGAAGCGATTCAATCGTCACCGGCCAACTCAAGCCCTGCACCGCCAGCCCAATCGGCGGACAATAGACCTTGGCGCACATAACGATGGAAGCTGGAATAGGGCCAGTCCACTGCCCGCGACACATGACCATGCTTGACCGGATTGAAGTGGATGTAATCGATATGGGCCGCAAGATCGCGCTCATCACGGATCGTATGCTCCCAGAAACGCGCTTGCCAGATACCCGCCTCACCCCACACATCCGACCGAATGGGCCCGCCAGCGGCGCGTAGTGCCTTGACGAACAGCATTTTGAAATCACGCAAACGAGCCGAGTAGTTGGTATCCATATCGGGCAATTGCAACAACAGGTGCACGTGGTCGGGCATAACCACCACGGCCAATAACGTAAATGGCCGCCGCCGCTTCACTTGGCGCAAAGCGTCACGTAACAAATCAATATGCCGCACCAGCAGATCACTACGCCGATTCTTTAAGGTCAACGTGAAGAAATAGGTGCCACCCGCGACGCGCGCGCGCCGGTAATTGACCATGCCAACCTCCTTGTTGGTAATGCCCCGGACTGCGCTAACGCTTGTTCGGGCTACTCCTCGCCGTAGCCCAGATAAGCCTTGGCGCAATCCGGGAAGCGCCACACTGAACCAGCCGGATGAGTGCGCGCTGGCATCACCCGTCGCCCAACCACAATCCCGGACTGCGCTAGCGCTTGTTCGGGCTACTCATCACCGTAGCCCGGATAAGCCTTGGCGTAATCCGGGGCTGTTCGGTTGCCGGCTAGAATTTTTCCGCGCGCAACACTTCCACCTGAGCCAGGTAGCAGACCATCGCGAAGTTGGCGTAGTAGCGCGCCTGCAGATGGGCGGCGATGCGTTCGGCGACATCGCGGGTGCAGATGATCTCCACGCGGATATTGCCTTCGGTGTCCCAGCCGGCGCTGCGCACGCCGCGTCCACCACGGCCACGGGCGTCGGAGATGGTCCAGCCCGGCGCGCCGAGCTGCTCCAGGTCAGCCACCAGTTTCTTTTCCAGTGCAGCTTCGCAGATCACGGTGAGCAGGGTGCGGATATGCGCGTCCATTTCAGAGCCCCCAGGCCAGCAGCTGTTCGGCCAGCATCAGGTACAACGGGATGCCGACGATGATATTGAAGGGAAAAGTGATGCCCAGCGATGCCGTCAGCGACAGCGACGGGTTGGCCTCGGGCAATGCCAGACGCAAGGCCGCAGGCACGGCGATATAAGAAGCCGACGCCGCTAGCGTGGCCAGCACCGCCGTGCCGCCCAAGCTCAGCCCCATAAACCGGCCCAGCAACGCGCCGATCAGCGCGCCCAACAGCGGCATCAGCAGGGCAAAGCCAAGCAGGCGCAGGCCAAACTGCCTGAGCGAGCCGAGCTGGCCGGAGGCGATCAGGCCCATCTCCAACAGGAACAGCGCCAGCACCGGTTTGAACATGCTGGTGTAGAACGGCTCAAGCGGCTTGATCGCCTCCTTGCCGGCAATCGCACCGATGATCAGGCCACCGAGCAGTAGCATGATGCTCTTGCCGAGGAAAATCTCCCGGCCCAGCTCGCCCCAATCGGTATCGCGAGCAATACCCTTGGCCAACAGAATGCCAACCAGGATCGCCGGGATTTCCAGAATGGCGACAAACAGCGGCATATAGCTTTCAAACTCGATGCCCTTGGCCAGCATGTAAGCCACCACCACGGCGAAGGTACCGGCGCTGACCGAGCCATAGTGCGCAGCCACTGCCGCGGCGTTGACCCGGTCGAAGCCCAGGCCGCGCAGCACGGCAAAAGCCAGTAGCGGCAACGCCACACCCAGGCCCAGCACCCAGGCTGCCTGACCGAGCAACTGCCAGCTGGCCTGCTCGGCCAGTTCCACGCCGCCGTGCAGACCAATGGCCAGCAGCAGAATGATGGATAGGGTTTCATACAGCGCAGGCGGCAGTTTCAGCTCGCTTTTCAGCAACCCCGCCAACAGACCGAAGACAAAGAACAGCACCACCGGATCCAAACTCACCGCGCATTGCTCCTGTATTGAACTGCTATTGAGATGCCTGCCGCGTCACACCTGCTCAAATAAAAGGTCATGCCCCCACCACGCGTTGTGCTGATACCCGCAGTTTTGCCCAGTCTCCTGCTGAGAACAGCAGAACCCTGCACAGCGGGGCATAACCGAAAAAAAGGAGCCGTACGGCTCCTAGGGGACTCAGGCACTTGGCCTAAAAACCCATGCTAGCGCGGCTAAAAAGCCGCGCCGGCGATGTAAAAAGAAGCCCCAAAAAAACCATTCAAATGCCTGTTCAAACAGCCGGGGCTTCCGAGGTTAACCTTCGATTTCCACCAGTACGTCACCCGGATTGACCCGGTCGCCCTTGGCCACATGCACCGCTTTCACGGTGCCGGCAATCGGCGCCTGCACTTCAGTTTCCATCTTCATCGCTTCGCTGATCAGCACGGCCTGGCCGGCCTTGACCGTGTCGCCGACCTTGACCAACACATCAACGATATTGCCCGGCATGCTGGTGCTGACATCGCCCGGCGCGCTGGCCTGCTTGCGCTTGCCTGAGCTACCCGCGACGAAATCATTCAGCGGTTCAAACACCACCTCTTCTGGCATACCGTCGATGGAGAGGTAGAAGTGGCGCTTACCATCATTCTTGACGCCAACGCCGGTGATATCCACGCGGTAGCTTTCGCCGTGCACGTCCACTACAAACTCAGTGGGCACACCTTCGCCACCTGCCGGGGCCATGCCACCGGCTTCGGGAATTGGCAGCAACACTTCGGGAGTCAAGGTGCCGGCAGCGCGTTCTTCGAGGAACTTACGCCCGATATCGGGGAACATGGCGTAGGTCAGCACGTCTTCTTCGGACTTGGCCAGCGCACCGATCTCCTCGCGCAACTTGGCCATTTCCGGCTTGAGCAGATCAGCTGGGCGCCCTTCAATCACCTCTTCGCTGCCAATCGCCTGCTTGCGCAGTTGTTCGTTGATCTTGCCCGGCGCCAGGCCGTAGCGGCCTTGCAGGTAAAGTTTCACTTCGTTGGTGATGGTTTTGTAACGCTCACCGGCGAGCACGTTGAACACTGCCTGGGTGCCGACAATCTGCGAAGTCGGCGTGACCAGCGGCGGGAAGCCAAGGTCTTCGCGCACCCGCGGGATTTCCGCGAATACTTCGTTGATGCGGTTCAGCGCGCCCTGCTCTTTCAGCTGGTTGGCCAGGTTGGACATCATCCCGCCCGGCACCTGGTTGACCTGCACGCGGGTGTCCACGGCGGTGAACTCGCTTTCGAACTGGTGGTACTTCTTGCGCACGGCGTGGAAGTACAGGCCGATCTCCTGGATCAGCGCCAGGTCCAGGCCGGTGTCGTATTCGCTGCCCTTGAGCGCGGCGACCATCGACTCGGTGCCCGGATGGCTGGTGCCCCAGGCGAAGCTGGAGATGGCGGTGTCGATGTGGTCGGCGCCGGCTTCAATCGCCTTGAGCTGACACATTGAGCCCATGCCGGCGGTGTCGTGGCTATGGATGAATACCGGCAAGTCGACCTCAGCCTTCAGTGCACGCACCAGATCAGCGGTGGCGTACGGCGTCAGCAGGCCAGCCATGTCCTTGATCGCGATGGAGTCGATGCCCATCGCTTGCATGGCCTTGGCCTGCTTCACGAATGCCTCGACGGTGTGCACCGGGCTGGTGGTGTAGGCGATGGTGCCCTGGGCATGTTTGCCGGCAGCCTTCACCGCTTCGATGGACACACGCAGGTTACGCACATCGTTCATCGCATCGAAGATGCGGAACACGTCGATACCGTTGACCGCCGCCTTGGCCACAAAGGCACGCACCACGTCATCGCTGTAGTGGCGATAACCGAGCAGATTCTGCCCGCGCAACAGCATCTGCAGACGGGTGTTGGGCAGGCCGGCCTTGAGTTTGCGCAGGCGTTCCCAGGGGTCTTCCTTCAAGAAGCGCACGCAGGAATCGAAGGTCGCGCCGCCCCAGACTTCCAGCGACCAGTAGCCGACTTTATCGAGCTTGCCGCAGATCGGCAGCATATCGTCCAGGCGCATGCGCGTGGCAATGATCGACTGGTGGGCATCGCGCAGGATGGTATCGGTGACAGTGATTTTCTTGGTCTTACTCATGATCTGAATCCTTCCCCTACAGGCCGGCGTGGGCAGCAATGGCGGTGGCGATGGCGATGGCCAGGTGCGACGGGTTGCGTTTGATCGAGTACTCGGTCAATTCCGGGTGCGCCTCGACAAAACTGGTATTGAACTGGCCGCTGCGAAATTCCGGGTTACGCAGAATTTCCTGGTAATAGGCCGCGGTGGTTTTCACCCCCTGCACGCGCATGTCATCCAGGGCACGCAGGCCGCGATCCATCGCCTCTTCCCAGGTCAGTGCCCAAACCACCAACTTCAGGCACATGGAGTCGTAGTACGGCGGAATGGTGTAGCCGGTGTAGATCGCCGTGTCGGTGCGCACGCCGGGGCCGCCGGGGGCGTAGTAGCGGGTGATCTTGCCGAACGAGGGCAGGAAGTTGTTCTTCGGGTCTTCAGCGTTGATGCGAAACTGCAGGGCGAAGCCACGGTGGATGATGTCTTCCTGCTTGACCGACAGCTCCAGGCCGGAGGCGATGCGGATCTGCTCACGGACGATGTCGATACCGGTGATTTCCTCGGTGATGGTGTGTTCCACCTGCACCCGGGTATTCATCTCCATAAAGTACAGCTCGCCATCCTCGGCCAGCAGAAACTCCACGGTGCCGGCGTTCTCGTAACCGACGGCCTTGGCCGCGCGCACCGACAGGTCACCGATATAGGCGCGCTGCTCAGGGGTCAGCTGCGGGCTGGGGGCAATCTCGATGAGCTTCTGATTGCGGCGCTGGATCGAGCAATCGCGCTCGAACAGATGCACGGTGTTGCCGAAGCTGTCAGCAAGGACCTGCGCCTCGATGTGCTTGGGATTGACGATGCATTTTTCCAGAAACACCTCGGCGCGGCCAAAGGCCTTGGTCGCCTCGGAGATCACCCGCGGATAGGCCTGCTCAAGCTCGTCGCGGCTGTTGCAGCGGCGGATACCGCGCCCACCGCCGCCGTTGGTGGCCTTGAGCATCACCGGATAGCCGATGCGGTCGCCTTCGCGCAGTGCTTCGGCGATATCCGCCACGTTGCCTTCGGTGCCGGGGGTGCAGGGTACGCCAGCGGCGATCATGCTGCGCCGCGCTTCGGTCTTGTCGCCCATGCGGCGAATCACTTCCGCCGACGGGCCGATAAACTTGATCCCACGTTCGACACAGATATCCGCCAGCTCGGCGTTCTCGGAGAGGAAGCCATAACCGGGATGCAGCGCATCACAACCGGTTTCCACCGCCAGGTTGACCAGCTTGCGCGGGTTCAAATAGCCGGCCAGTGGCTCCTCACCGATGCTATGCGCCTCGTCAGCACGCTTGACGTGCAAAGCGTGGCGGTCGGCATCGGAGTACACCGCCACCGAGCGAATGCCCATTTCGGCACAGGCCCGCACGATGCGTACGGCAATCTCACCGCGGTTGGCTATCAGGATTTTCTTGATCACGAGCCAGCGTCCTCGATCACGTGAGCAGGCGAACGGCAATACCGGTCGACGTGTGACCGCACGTCATGTAGCGGTCAGGCATTTAAGCTACGCCGGCTTGGTGATTAACCAAAATCAATATTTATTGGGTTACATATAAGTAAAGACTTATAGTCGTGCGCTCAGACCACGCTAGACAGGGAGGGACCATGCGCAAATCGCTGCTACGGATGACATTCAGGCAGATCCAGATCTTCCGCTCGGTGTGCAGCCACCTCTCCTACAGCCGCGCGGCGGAGGAAATGTCACTCAGCCAGCCCGCCGTCAGCCTGCAGATTCGCCAGCTGGAAGAACTGATCGGCCAGCCACTGTTCGATTACGTCGGCAAGAAGCTCTACCTGACTGAAGCCGCCGAAGCCCTGCAACGTGCCAGTGCGGATATTTTCGGCCGCCTGGAAAGCCTCGATATGCAACTCTCCGACCTGCAGGGCTCGCTGCAAGGGCAACTGGGCCTTGCGATAGAATCGAGCGCCAAGTACTTCGTTCCGCACCTGTTCGCCGCTTTTCGCCAGCAATACCCGGAAGTCAACTTACAGCTGGTGGTCACCAATCACAGCCAGGCGCTCAGGCGCCTGAACGCCAACCGCGATGACCTGCTGATCATGTCGCGGGTGCCGACGGACATGAACCTGGAGTTTCTGCCCTTTCTGACGAACCCGATCATCGCCGTGGCCCCGCCTGAGCATCCGCTGTGCAGCCAGCCAGCGTTGAAACTGCAGGACCTCACGGCATTTCCGCTGCTGGTGCGCGAAGCCGGCTCCGGCACGCGCCAGGCTTGCGAGGAGTATTGCCACCAGAAGCGTGCGCACTTCGCCCAGACCCTGGAAGTCGGCTCGATGGAAGGGCAGTGCGAAGGCGTGATCGCCGGCCTCGGCCTGGCCCTCCTGCCCCGCCACGCGGTGCGCCGCGAACTGGAGTGCGGCGCGCTGCGCGAACTGCCGGTTAGTGAGCTGCCGCTGCTGCGCAGCTGGTGCCTGGTGCACCCGCGCGGCAAATACCTGTCACCGGTGGCCCAGGCGTTTTTCGCCTTTGTGCGCGATCAACGCAGCCTTATCAACGCCCTGGCTGAACGTTTTGCCGCGCCAACGCCTGCTTGCCCGCCAGGTAGTTAACCGCAATCAGTTCAGGGTAATCGGCCAGTTGCTGCTGCAGCTGACGCTGCTCGGCATAGCTTTCAATCGCACGACGATATTCCATGCGGCGCTGGTCAATCACTTTACGCCGGGCACGGGCCTCACTGTTGGCGTGATTCTGGGCTTTATCCAAGTAAGCAGACATAGGGTGCAACTCCCAAGCTGAATAACGGGAGTCACAGCATCGACCAGGGATATGACGCTTTGCGGGCAAGACGATGAAAGTGTGGTGATCCCGACGAACGGTGCCATAAGCCTGTACGCGTAGCCTGGATAAGCCATGGCGCAATCCGGGGCCAGTCTTCCCGGATTGCGCTGCGCTTATTCGGGCTACAAGAGTCGGGTGAGTGGATGACGTCTTGTGCATCCACCGCTCACCAGAGGAAGGTGTTCAGTCGTCGCTACTCTTATGCGCCTTAGGCGACAGCCGCAGGCTGCGCAGACTGCGCTTGACGCTCTTGAGGTGATTAACCAGGCCTGGGCCGCGAGCCATGGCTACGCCCATGGCGAGCACGTCGATCACCACCAAGTGGGCGATACGCGAGGTCAGCGGGGTATAGATCTCGGTGTCTTCCTGCACGTCGATGGCCAGGTTGACGGTGGCCAGGTCGGCCAGCGGCGTCTGGCTCGGGCACAGGGTGATCAGCGTCGCGCCGGCTTCACGCACCAGGTTGGCGGTGATCAGCAGATCCTTGGAGCGCCCGGACTGCGAGATGCAGATCGCCACATCGGTGGGCTTGAGGGTCACCGCACTCATCGCCTGCATATGCGGGTCGGAATAGGCCGCAGCCGTGAGCAGCAGGCGGAAGAACTTGTGCTGAGCATCCGCCGCCACTGCGCCGGATGCGCCAAAACCGTAGAACTCCACGCGCTGGGCGTTGGCGATGGCGGCAATGGCCTGCTGCAGGGCCTGGGTGTCGAGCTTCTCGCGCACCTCAATCAGGGTGTGCAGGGTGGTGTCGAAGATCTTCAGGCTGAAGTCAGCCACGGAATCGTCTTCATGAATCGCGAACTGGCCGAAACTGGCGCCAGCGGCCAGGCTCTGTGCCAGTTTCAGCTTGAGGTCCTGGAAGCCAGTGCAGCCAATCGCCCGACAGAAACGCACGATGGTCGGCTCGCTGATGCCGACGCTGTGCGCCAGCTCGGCCATGGAGCTGTGCATGACCGACGCCGGGTCGAGCAGAACATGGTCGGCAACCTTGAGTTCCGATTTGCGAAGTAGATGACGCGACTGGGCAATGTGCTGCAACAGGTTCACAGGTTTAGGCTCGACATTTGGCTAACGAATCCATCTAGCACGCCGCATAGGAGTCATGACTCGGTTATGATCGGCGAAAGACAGGTTGTAGTGGTCTTGTAGTTATACTACATGGCCGCCGCCGCCGCACTGCTAAACCGAGTCGGAGTTCCCACCTTGAGCATTCCCTGCGACATGCTGGTGTTTGGCGGCACCGGCGACCTGGCCCTGCATAAACTGCTGCCAGCGCTCTATCACCTGCATCGCGCCGGTCGCCTGCATGGCGACACGCGCATTCTTGCCCTGGCGCGCAGCGCCCATAGCCGTACAGCCTTTCAGGCCCTGGCCGAGCGACACTGCCGCGCTCAGGTGGCGCGCAACGACTTCGACAACGACACCTGGGCCAGCTTCGCCGCGCGCCTCGACTACTTCGCCATGGACGCCAGCCAGAGCGCCGACTTCGGCCGCCTGGGCAAGCGCCTGGGCGAAGACCATGAACGGGTGCGCATTTACTACCTGGCCACCGCGCCGGACCTGTTCGAAGACATCGCCTCGCACCTGAAGGTCGCCAGCCTGGCCGGGCCCAAGGCGCGCATCGTGCTGGAAAAACCCATTGGCCATTCGCTGCAGTCGGCACAGGCGATCAACGCCGCCATCGGCGCGGTGTTCGATGAGTCGCGGGTGTTCCGCATCGACCATTACCTGGGCAAGGAGACAGTACAGAACCTGATGGCGCTGCGCTTTGCTAACGCGCTGTTCGAGCCAATCTGGCGCGCCGGGCATATCGATCACGTGCAGATCAGCGTGTGCGAAACCCTTGGCGTGGAAAACCGTGGCGCCTACTACGAAAAAGCCGGCGCCATGCGCGACATGATTCAGAACCACCTGCTGCAGCTGCTTTGCCTGGTGGCCATGGAAGCGCCGGTACGTTTCGACGCCGAGGCGGTGCGCAACGAGAAGGTGAAGATCCTCGAAGCGCTGAAGCCCATCACCGGTCTCGACGTGCAGGACAAGACCGTTCGCGGCCAATACACCGCCGGCAAGATCGGCGGTCAGGAAGTGCCGGCTTACTACTTCGAGAAGAACGTCGACAGCGACAGCGACACCGAAACCTTTGTCGCCGTGCAGGCCGAAATCGACAACTGGCGCTGGGCCGGCGTGCCGTTCTACCTGCGCACCGGCAAACGCCTGGGGCACAAAACCTCGGAAATCCTCATTCAGTTCAAGCCGGTGCCGCACCAGCTATTCGGCGGCGGCGAAGCCAATCGCCTGCTGATCCGCCTGCAGCCGGAAGAACGCATCAGCCTGCAACTGATGGGCAAAAGCCCAGGCAAGGGCATGCACCTGCAACCGGTGGAACTCGACCTCAACCTCGCCGATGCCTTCCACAAACAGCGGCGCTGGGATGCCTACGAGCGCCTGCTGCTCGACGTGATCGAAGGCGACTCGACGCTATTTATGCGCCGCGATGAAGTGGAAGCGGCGTGGAACTGGGTCGACCCAATAATCAAGGGTTGGCACCAGCACTATCAGAGCCCGCGTCCTTACCCAGCTGGCAGCGACGGCCCGGAACAAGCCAGCAACCTGCTGGAACACCACGAACGGCACTGGATGGAATAGCCGCACCAAGAACCCACTGGGGCTATACAGCTAGCAAGCCGGAACAGGGTAACCAAACGGCTTTAATGAGGCATTTTGAAAGACAATACCCCATTTAAAGCCTATGATTGCCCCATTTAAACAGCCTGGGCTTACATTTCCATGCGTTCGCTTACCCCCGAGTACCTTGCTGCGCTTCGCTTCGATGGCACCCAGGCCGCCACACTGCGCGCACTGGGCGAGTATCAGGGCAAGCAACAGTTATACGTCGCGCAGTCTCCCGAAGCCCTCAAGGGCCTGCGCCAGATCGCAGTGGTCGAATCCACCGAGTCATCCAACCGATTGGAAGGTGTTGTCGTCGCGCCCTCACGACTGAAGTCTCTGGTCATCCGCAATGCAGCACCGAAGAATCGCTCCGAGCAAGAGATCGCCGGCTACCGCGATGCCCTGGCGTTGATCCACGAATCGGCCGCACACATGACCTTCAACGAAGGCGTGGCGCTGCAACTGCACACCATGCTGTATCGCTACATGCCGCAGGCCGGCGGACGCTGGAAAGCCACCAACAACGACATCATCGAACGCCATCCGGACGGCACGTCACGGCTGCGATTCCAGCCAGTCGCCGCTCATTTGACGCCGATGGCCATGGCCGACCTGACTCGGTACTACTCCACCGCACTGGATCAGCACCTGGCCGACCCACTGGTGCTGGTACCCCTGGCGATGCTCGACTTCCTATGTATTCACCCCTTCCCGGACGGCAACGGCCGCATGTCTCGCTTGCTGACCCTATTGCTGCTCTACCGCTTCGACTACGCCGTGGGCCGCTACATCAGCCTGGAGCGCATCTTCGAGGAAACCAAGGAAGGCTATTACGAGACGCTGGAGGCCAGCTCACAGGGCTGGCATCAAGGGCAACACAACGTCAAACCCTGGCTCGATTACTTCTGGGGAGCTCTGCTGCGGGCCTACCGCGAGTTTGAAGAGCGTGTCGGCACCATTGAGCGCGGTCGAGGCAGCAAAGGCGACCGGGTGCGCGCGGAAGCTCTGGGGCGAACCCTGCCGTTTTCGATTTCGGAGATCGAGGAAGCCTGCCCAGGCGTGAGCCGGGACATGGTGCGGCTGGTACTGCGGGCAATGAAATCAGAGGGGTTGATCGAATCGACCGGCAAAGGCCGTAGCGCGAAATGGCGTCGCACGACGTAAATACAAGGGACTTAGCATGAAGTTTAATGAAGACACCCGAGTCAAAATCCCGGTCATCCTCCATCTGATACGGAATCGAGCAGCGTTTCTATACCACGCTATTCGGGCAGGAAAGACGGCTCGCAAACGCTGTGCAACCAGTAGGTTAAAGGTTTTCGCAACTCATCTGCAAAAGCTAACAGCCGATGGCGTAGCCCATGCATATGGCTAAGGCCCGTTGCCTTGCATTGACCATCGTCGACGTGCCGCTGCTGGATATAGCGTTTGTGTGCCGGGATCAATAACCCCGACTCCCAGCAGCTAGCACACCTAGACCCACTGCTGCTCAAATACCTGCAACACCGCCTCCGGTAGCTGCTTGCGCAAGCCATCACCGCTGATCAACAGCAGCATTGGCAGCAGTTGGCGCAGGGTTGCCGGCTGCAACCCTGCGCAGACATCCGCCTGCCGCACCAACGACAAGCCACCCAGCACCTGCGCCGCCACCGGCAGATTGCGATCCTTCACCGCCGCTTCGGTGAGTTTGCACAGGTAACCGGTGGAAAAACTGCGCAGGCTCTCGCTGATCAGTGGCATATCAACGATATACCGGGCGATCTGCAGCACATGCTCGACATCGTTGATGCCATAGATCAGCACCTTGATCTGTTTGGCAGACAGGCACTCGGCATATAGTGCCGCCGTGGCAAATGCACCATCGGCGCAGAGCTGGCGCGCTACCTCCAGATGCAGGCTGTCCGGCAGGCTCAGATAGGCATCGAGAATCAACCGTGGGTCGAGGTGGGTGGCCACCGCCGCAGCAAATTCAATCGGCATAGCCATGATCAGCTCACGCAACTGCCCAGGTGGCATATGCGGCGCCAACAGCGCGGCCTTCTCCGCCCCCAGTTGCTGAATCAGCCCCAGCTTGACGCTCAACGGGGCGAAGGCCTGGGACGCCAACAACAGGCGCAGGCCGACACTCAGGCTCGCGGGTTTGCGCATACGCACCTCTTATTCAATCCAGACAGGCACGCAGGATTGCCCGCACGAGGCGCAAAGGCAGCCATCTTTGATCCAGTTGCTCGCCTGCCGGGCAAGCAGCGCCCGGCGCAGATGGGAATAGAGGAAACACCAGGGTTTTACTGCATGGCGGATAACCCGGCGCGTTATGCCCCGCGGGGGGCCAGCCGTGCGCCGCGCCAGAAGTAAAGCAGCACGATGGGCAGAGCCAGCAACCCCAACACACCGGCGCTGATAAACAGACTGGCAAAACCCAGTTGCTCGGCCACCCAGCCGCTGGTGGCACCTACCAGTCCAGCCAGTAGCAGTTGCACACTGGCCTGCAGGGTAAAGTCCGCCCCCTCATGCTCGGGCCGGCACTGGCGCATCATCACCGCGAACAGCGCCACCGTGGACATGCCATCGGCGGTCTGCTCGAACAACGCCACCAGATAGACCAGGCCGGTGCTGCCTCCGGCATTTACCAGCAGCGCCATGGCGGCAATCCCGCAAGCCTGCAACAGACCGAACAGCAGTAGCGCGCGCAACGCGCCGATACGCGCATACAGCAGGCCGCCGAGAAAGGCTCCGGCGATCCCGGCCAGGCTGCTGATCAGGGTCAGTTGGCCCAGCTCGGCATTGCTCCAGCCCTGATCCACCAGCATCGGTTTGATCATCGGCGAGCCCAGGGCATCACCCAGTTTGAAACTCAGCAACACTGCCAACCAGAACAACATACCGGGCTGCAGCAGCAGGCCACGGTAATGCCGCAGCAGCAATCCCGGCCCGGCCGGCTCCGCCTGCGCCGGCTGAAATGGCAGCTCGCGCCGTTCGTTAAAGCGCCAGATCGGCACTGTCACCAGCACCAGCAGCACCGCCACCAGCCCCAGACTCAGGTGCCAACCCAGCGCATCCATCGCCAGCAGCAGACCACTGCCGCTGACCAGCATGCCGACCTTGTAACCACCCACCTGCAAACTGTTACCCAGCCCGCGCCAGCGTTCCGGCAGCAGCCGTACGGTCAGGCCGTCAGTGGCAATGTCCTGAGTCGAAGCAGCCAGATTGACCAGCAGCAACAGACCAATCAGCAACAGGAAGTGGCTGTCAAACAGCCGCTCGGGATTGATCAGTGCCAGGCTCGCAATCACCGTAATAACGCCAAGCTGCAACGGCAGAATCCAGCCGCGGTGATGGCCCAACCGCGGCGACGCTAGCCGGTCCACCCACGGTGCCCAAAGCACCTTGAGCAACCAGGGCAACGCCAGCAGCTTGAGCAGGCCGATCAGCGCCAGATCAACGCCGTGCTGACGCAGCAACACCGGTAACGAATGCGCCAACAAACCCGAAGGTAGGCCCTGGGCGCAATACAGCGAGGCAAGCAGGATCAGGGTGGCATTGGCCGGGCGAGCAGCGGGGGCGGAAGAAGTGGGCTGCATGGAGCATCCTGCGAGTCAGCGAAAGCGCGACAGTAGCGGCCAGTCCGGCGGCAGACAAGCCGCCGGCCGGCCAATCAGAACTTGTCCGCCTGCTCGCGCAGCAACTGGGCGAACTCTTCGGCGGGCACCGGTTTGCTGATCAGGTAGCCCTGAAGCTCGTCACAACGCTGGCTCTTGAGGAAGTCCATTTGCGCCTGGGTTTCCACACCCTCGGCGACCACCTTGAGTTCCAGACTGTGGGCCATGGCGATGATCGCACGGGTGATGGCGGCGTCTTCGCTGCCGGGGGTGAGGTCGCGGATAAAGGTTTGGTCGATCTTCACGTAGTCCACCGGGAAGCGCTTGAGGTAGCTGAGCGAGGAATAGCCGGTGCCGAAGTCGTCGATGGCCAGTTTGACGCCCAGTTCGCGCAGTTGCCGGAAGGTGCTGATTACGCTCTCGACATTATCCAGCAGCTGGCTTTCGGTCAGCTCCAGCTCAAGGTACTGCGCCTCCAGGCCGGTTTCATCGAGCACCTGGCGCACCAGGCTGAGCAGGTTGCCCTGGCGCAGCTGATGCACCGAGAGGTTCACCGACACGCGGATCTGCGCCAGCCCTTGAGCCTGCCACGCCCGCGCCTGCAGGCACGTCTGACGCAAGACGAATTCGCCAATGGCACCGATAAGACCGGTTTCTTCGGCCAGGCCGATAAAGTCGCTCGGCGGCACCAGGCCCAGTTCCGGGTGGCGCCAGCGCACCAGCGCCTCGGCGGCATTCAGGCTGTCGGAGGCCAGGCACAGCTTGGGCTGGTAGAACACTTCCAGCTGGCCTTCGTTGATGCCTTTGCGCAGCTGGTTTTCCAGTTGCAGGCGCTACAGGGTGCAGGCCTGCAGGTTGTCGGTGAAGAACTGGAAGGTATTGCCGCCCAGGTGCTTGGCATGTTGCATGGCCATATTGGCCTGGCTGACCAGGGCGGAAATCTCCCGCGCGTTATCCGGCAACAAGCTGATGCCCAGGGAGGCGCTGACCACTAATTCATGGCCACCCACGGTCATCGGCACGCGCAGTTTGCTCAGCAAGCGGCTGGCGAGGCGCGCCAGGCTGGAGAGGCTGCCGTAGGAGTCGAGCAGGATGGCGAATTCGTCACCGGACAAGCGCGCCAGGGTGTCGGCTTCCGGCACTGCCTGAGTCAGACGGCGGCTGACCTGGCGCAGCAGCTGGTCGGCCACTTCATGGCCGAGGCTGTCGTTGAGCAGCTTGAAGCGGTCCAGGTCGACATGCAGCAGGGCGATGCTGCGTCCGCCCTGACGTGCGCGCTGGCTGGCCTCGTGTAGACGCTCCTTGAAAAGGCTGCGGTTGGCCAGGCCGGTCAGCTCGTCGTAGTGCGACAGGTAGCGCAGGCGCTCTTCGGCCTCGCGCCGCGACGATAGGTCGGCGAAGAAGCCGACGATATGACTGACACTGCCCCGCGCATCACGCACCACGTTGAGCTGCAGCCACTGCGGATACAGCTCGCCGTTCTTGCGCGTTTCGATCAGCTCGCCGCGCCAGGTGCCGCTGTTCTCCAATTCCTGGCGGATCATCTGGTACTGTCGGCGGCTGTCGCCACTGCTGATCAGGCTGAACGCGCTCTTGCCGACCACCTCGTCCTGGCGATACCCGGTGACGTCGCTGAAGGCCTGGTTGACCGACAGCAGGCGGTAATCAGGGTCGAGAATCACGATGCCTTCGCTGGCGGCCTCGAACACCGTGGCGGCCAACTGTTGCTGCTGTTCCTGCACCTTGCGCGCACTGATGTCACGGCGGGTGCCGAGCATGCGCTGCACGCGGCCATCGGCACCGCGCTCAACCGCGCGGCCACGGTCCTCGATCCATACCCAGTGGCCCTGGGCATGCTTGATACGGTATTCGACCTGATAGCCGTCGCTGCGCCCCTTCATATGCTCGACCAGCGCTCGACGCAGCACCGGCAGATCCTCCGGATGCAGGCGCGGCTTGAGGTCGCGCAGCATCACCTGTACTTCATGGGGCTCCAGACCGAAGATTTCCTTGAGGCGCGAGTGGTGCACCTCATCACTCTGCAGATCCCAGTCCCACAAGCCCAGCTCGCTGGCTTCGATGGCCAGGGTCAGGCGCGCGCGGCTCTTGCTCAGGGCATAGGTGGTTTCATCCAGTTCCAGAGTGCGCTCAGCCACGCGCATTTCCAGCTCACCATGGGCCTGACGCAAGTCGCGCTCGGCGCGGCGGCGCTGTTCCACTTCATGGGCCAACTCGCCGTTGAGCCCTTCGGCCTGCAACTTGGCGTGCTCCAGGTTGCTGATCAGCGCCTGGTTGTGAAAACGCTGCAACAGGCTGCGCTGCACCAGGCGATTAACCTGCCAGGCCACAACCAGCAAGGCCAACATCAGAATACTGCCGAGCAGTCCCCAACCCTGCTGTAGCGGGTTATCACTGAGCAGCAGATAGCCCACCGAAGGCAGCAGGCAAGGCAAGGCAAAACTGAGGAAGGCAGTAAAGCTGATGGCATAAGCCACGCTGGCAGAGAGAATCGCCGCAGCAATCAGGCCATAAACCACTGCCTGCAGGTAGAACACATCCGCCGGCACCAGGGCGATAGCGGCAAACGCCAGGGTCAGCCCGGAAACGCTCGCGCCGAACAGGAACAGGCGGTGCCAATGGCGTTCAGCCTGACGGCTGGGCAAGGCATTGTTGAAGGCGCGCACCTGCACCAGACGCAGCACGGCGAGAATTACCAGCCAGACCGACCAACTGACCAGCAGCACCGGTGGCAGCGCACCCCATAACAGGAAGGCACACACCACACCGCTAAGCAGCATAAACAGGGTCGGCACCTGCGAGCCCTGGTAGAGCATGCGGGTGCGTTCGGCGGCTATTTCGGTTGCAAATAGCTGCGCCACTTCCCGTCCGGAAGTCGGCTTTAAGCCAGAAGCGTCAGCGTATGGAGTCGATACAGTCATAGGCGATTTTCTTATATGTGGTTGCCTAAACGTCGGCGCAGCATACGCGAGCTAGACGCTTCGCCCAAGCCAGATGTGCGCTGATTCACACTACAAACACCTAACTTTCGATGAGCACGGCCACGCCTGTATGCGCCTGCCGAGCTGACTCACCGGTCGTCCAATAAATCCCGCACAACAGCCTGGTTTGCCCTGCCTGACGCAGCCCCCTAGAATGCCGCGATGCAAAATGACCTTGATCAGCGACTCACCTCCCTCAACCCAGCCCAGCACCATGCGGTTACCACGCCGCCTGGCCATCAGTTGGTGCTGGCCGGTGCCGGCTCCGGCAAGACCCGCGTGTTGGTGCACCGTATTGCCTTTCTGATTCAGCGGCTGGACGTCTCGCCACACAGCATCCTGTCGGTGACCTTTACCAACAAGGCCGCCGCCGAGATGCGCCACCGCATCGAAGACGTGCTCGGGCAGAGCCCGGCCGGCATGTGGGTCGGCACCTTCCATGGCCTGGCCCATCGCCTGCTGCGCGCCCATTGGCAGGAAGCCGGCCTGGCAGAAAACTTCCAGATTCTCGATTCCGACGACCAGCAGCGCATCGTCAAACGGGTGATCCGCGACCTCGGCCTGGATGAACAACGCTGGCCGCCTAAGCAGGCGCAGTGGTTTATCAACGGGCAGAAAGACGAAGGCGTGCGCCCGGCCGGCATCCAGGCCAGCGGTGATCTGTTCCTGGCGACCATGCGTGGCATCTACGAAGCCTATGAGGCCGCCTGCGCGCGTGCCGGGGTGATCGACTTCTCCGAGCTGCTGCTGCGCGCCCTCGACTTGTGGCGTGACAAACCGGGGTTGCTTGCGCATTACCAGCGGCGCTTCCGGCATATCCTGGTCGACGAGTTCCAGGACACCAACGCCGTGCAGTACGCCTGGCTCAAGCATCTGGCCAAAGGCGGCGAAAGCCTGATGGTGGTCGGCGACGACGACCAGTCGATCTACGGCTGGCGCGGGGCGAAGATCGAGAACATCCAGCAGTTCGACAGCGATTTCGCCGGGGCCGAGATCATCCGCCTGGAGCAGAATTACCGCTCCACGGCGAACATCCTCAATGCCGCCAACGCGCTAATCGCCAATAACCAGGGCCGCCTGGGTAAAGAACTGCGCACCGATGTCGGCGACGGCGAGCCGATCAATCTGTACGCCGCGTTCAACGAGCACGACGAAGCGCGTTACGTGGTCGAGACGATCGAGGACGCCCTGCGCAAGGACGGCCTCAAGCGCAGCGAAATCGCCATCCTCTACCGCTCCAACGCCCAGTCGCGGGTGCTTGAAGAAGCCCTGCTGCGCGAGAAGATTCCCTATCGCATCTATGGCGGCCAGCGCTTCTTCGAACGCGCCGAAATCAAGAACGCCATGGCCTACCTGCGCCTGCTCGACGGCCGCGGCAACGACGCCGCGCTGGAGCGGGTGATCAACGTGCCGGCGCGCGGCATCGGCGAGAAGAGCGTCGAGACCATCCGCGAATACGCCCGTGCCCATGATGTGTCGATGTGGGAAGCGATTCGCCTGATGGTCGCCGCCAAGACCCTGCCTGGCCGGGCTTCGAGCGCGCTGGCCGGGTTTATCGAACTGATCGAAAACCTCGCCGCCAAGGCGCTGAGCATGTCGCTGCACCTGATGACCCAGACCGTCATCGAGCAAAGCGGACTGATCGCCTATCACAAGGCCGAGAAAGGCGAAAAAGCCCAGGCGCGCATCGAAAACTTGGAAGAACTGGTCAGCGCAGCGCGCACCTTCGAGAATAACGAAGACGACGAACTGAGCCCGCTGCAAGCCTTCCTCAGCCACGCCTCGCTGGAAGCCGGCGACACCCAGGCGGCGGAAAACGAAGACAGCGTGCAACTGATGACCCTGCACAGCGCCAAGGGCCTGGAGTTCCCCCAGGTGTTCTTGGTGGGCATGGAAGAAGGCCTGTTCCCGCACAAGATGAGCCTGGAAGAGCCCGGCCGTCTGGAAGAAGAGCGCCGTCTGGCCTACGTCGGTATCACCCGCGCCATGAACAAGCTGGTGATCACCTACGCCGAAACGCGCCGCCTGTACGGCAGCGAGACCTACAACAAGGTGTCGCGCTTCGTCCGCGAGATTCCGCCGCAGCTGATTCAGGAAGTGCGCCTGAGCAATAGCGTCAGCCGGCCGTTCGGCGCGGTCAGCCGCAATATGGGTGGCGATAATATGTTCGCCGGCAGCGCCGTACCGGACACCGGCTTCAACCTCGGCCAGCGCGTGCAGCATTCGCTATTCGGCGAGGGCACCATCCTCAACTTCGAAGGCTCCGGCGCCCAGGCGCGGGTGCAGGTGAATTTCGAGAGCGAAGGCAGCAAGTGGCTGATGCTCAGCTATGCCAAGCTGGAAGCGCTTTAACGTTTTCTGTCCGGGCTACGAGCTGCAAACAACCTGTAGGAGCGGGCCATGCCCGCGATGCTTTTTCGGGTGCCTGCTGTCGCGGCCATGGGCCGCTCTACAAGGTGCCCAGCGTGATTGATCGTCCATTCAAACAATAAGGAGCCCCAATGATCCGCCGCCCTTTGCTGCTCGCCAGCGCCCTGCTCGCCGCCATCGGCCTGAGCGGTTGCAAGGAAGAGCCTGCCGCGCCGCAGGCAACCGCCACGCCCGCAGCAGGGACGCCTGCCGCAGAAAGCTTCCAGTGGAAGATGGTCACCGCCTGGCCAAAGAACTATCCCGGCCTGGGCACCGCCGCCGAACGCCTGGCCGAGCGGGTCAAGACCATGAGCAACGGCCGCCTGACCATCAAGGTGTATGCCGGTGGCGAGCTGGTGCCGCCGCTGGAAGTGTTCGACGCCGTATCCCGCGGCACCGCCGAACTGGGCCATGGCGCGGCCTATTACTGGAAGGGCAAGGTGCCGGCAGCGCAATTCTTCACCGCCGTGCCCTTCGGCCTGTCCACCAGCGAGATGAACGCCTGGCTAAGCAAAGGCGGCGGTCAGGCATTGTGGGACGAAGCCTATGCCCCCTATGGCGTAAAACCCATGGTGGTCGGCAATACCGGCATGCAGATGGGCGGCTGGTACAACAAGGAAATCAACTCGCTGGATGATCTCAAGGGTCTGAAGATCCGCATGCCAGGACTGGGCGGCGAAGTGCTGAGCAAGCTCGGCGCCACCACCGTCAACCTGCCCGGCGGCGAAGTGTTTACCGCCCTGCAGACCAACGCCATCGACGCCACCGACTGGGTCAGCCCCTACAACGACCTGGCCTTCGGCCTGCACAAAGCGGCCAAGTTCTACTACTACCCAGGCTGGCAGGAACCGCAGGCGGTGCTGGAGCTGCTGGTCAACCAGAAGGCCCTCGACAGCCTGCCAGCCGATCTGCAGGCGATCCTCACCGAAGCCGCCCGCGCCGCCGGCCAGGACATGCTGGATGACTACGTCTACCACAACGCCATGGCCCTGGATGAGCTGAAGCAGCAAGGCACCTTGCTCAAGCGCTTCCCTGACGAAGTGCTCAATGCCATGCAGCGCGAGTCCGCCGTAGTCCTCGGTGAACTGGCCGCGCAGAGCGAACTGAACGGCCGTATCTGGGCCTCGATGCAAGCCTTCCAGGCCCAGGTCAGCCAGATGCACCAGTTGTCGGAGAAAGAGTTGTACAACTGGCGCTGACACCTCGCTGCAATCAGCACAAGCGGAACCTTCGGGTTCCGTTTGTCGTTTCAGGCAGGCCCGACTGCACTCGCCGCCCATACTGCTTGGCGAGGTGAGCCGATGAAACGCGCAACTGTCTCCGCATCACAAATACTTGATAGCGCCCTGCAACTGGCTGATGTCTGCGGCTGGGAGCGCCTGCATCTGTTCGATGTGGCCGCCGACCTGGGCGTGGGTCTGGATACCATCGCCGTGCATTACCGCGAGAAGGATCAGCTGGTGGAAGCCTGGTTCGACCGCGCCGACCAGGCCCTGCTGGCCCGCGGCACTGGCGCAGACCTACTAACGCTGGAGCCGGCCAAACGCCTGGAAGAATTGCTGATCGCCTGGCTCGACAGCCTGGCGGCGCACCGCGCAGTCAGCAGGCAGATGCTGCTGTACAAACTGGAACCGGGGCATATTCACCTGCAGATTGGCGGCCTGCTGCGCATCAGTCGCACCGTACAGTGGTGGCGTGAAGCGGCGCGGCGGGAAACCCTGCACCTGTGCCGTATCGCTGAAGAAAGCCTGCTGACCGGCGTCTACCTGCGCTGCTTTATCCACTGGCTGCGCCACCCCGAGGAAGACCCCGCCGACTTCCGCGCCCTGCTACGCCGGCAGTTACGCTGCGGGCCGCTGCTGTTGCTACTGCGCCAATAGTGATCCCGTAGGGTGCGCCGCGCGCACCAAGACACTCGCCAGGCGGCACGCCCTACGCAGCGACTCGGGCAAAAGCCGGAAACATTCTAGGCCTAGCCAGCGGCGATCTTGCCGGGCAAGATGCCGCGCGTAGATCCAATCACCAAGAGACAGCTAACCATGCAGCGTTTCCTTAGCATCGCCCTGGCCATGTTCCTCAGCCTGGGACTGACCACCATGAGTTTCGACGCCGAAGCCAAACGACTGGGCGGCGGCAAATCCTTCGGTTCCGCGCCAAGCCACCAGGCTCGCCAGGCACCAACCCAGCAAACCGCTGCACCGGCGACCGCCGGTCGTCAGCCTGCTGCGGCTAGCGGCGCCTCGCGCTGGTTGGGCCCATTGGCCGGTCTGGCCGCCGGTGGTCTGCTGGCCTCGATGTTTATGGGTGACGGCTTCGAAGGCTTGCAGATCATGGACATGCTGATCTTCGGTCTGATCGCCTTCCTGCTGTTCCGCTTCCTCGCTGCCCGTCGTCGCCAGGCCCAGCCGGCTGCCGCCGGTGGTGTGCCATATCAGCGCGAAATGCCGACCCAGGCCGCACCTAGCTCGATTTTCGGTGGCAGCAGCGCCGCAGCCGTTATCAAGCCGGTGATCAACGCCCCGGCCTGGTTCAACGAACAGAGCTTTATCAACGCCGGTCGTGAGCACTTCCTCAGTCTGCAACAGCACTGGGATGCCAACGAGATGGACAAGATCGGCGAGTTCGTCACCCCGCAGCTGCTGGAATTCCTCAGCCGCGAGCGTGCCGACCTGGGCGATGGCTTCCAGTCCACCTACGTCGACAACCTTGATGTGCAGCTCGATGGCGTCGATGACCTCAGCGACAAGACCGTCGCCACCCTGACCTTCACCGGCGTGGCCAAGACCTCGCGCTTCGACCAAGGCGAAGTGTTCAGCGAAAGCTGGCGCCTGGAGCGTGCCGTCGGTGACAACCAGCCATGGCTGGTTGCCGGTATCCGCCAGAACGGTTAATACCTGCTGCAACAAAGAAAACCCGGGCAAGCCCCGGGTTTTCTTTGTCCATCATTCAGCAAATGCATAGGCTGGCGCGCGATCCACTCAAGGTGCAATCTGAACCGCACGAACCTACCCACCACGAGGACTGAGCAATGATCGGATACACCACGGTTGGCACCACTGACATGGAAAAAGCCAAGTCGTTCTACACCCCCTTGCTGGCTGAAATGGGCGCCAAGGTCGTGATGGACTTGGGTCGCATCGCCTTCTACGGCATCGCCAAGGGTCAGCCGATGTTTGCCGTCTGCCTGCCCTATGACAAGCAAGCGCCTACCCCAGGTAATGGCCAGATGATCGCCCTGCCCGGCGGCTCACGCGAAGGGGTGGACACGCTCTACGCCAAAGCCATCGAACTGGGGGCAAGCTGCGAAGGCGCACCCGGCGAGCGCATACCGGGCTTCTACGGCGCCTATTTCCGTGATCTGGATGGGAATAAGCTGGCCTTCTACCAAATGGGCTAGGAACTAACCCGGATCGACGCTGGTACCCGGCGGCTTGGCCGCCGGGGCAGGCTGCTGGGCCTTGTCGCTCCATGCCTGAATATCCTCGCTGCGCTGCCGGCTGTTGAGCTGGGCGCGGTCAATCGCGTCCTCGTAATGCGCCAGCCAGCTGCGCGAGCCCGGCAGCATATTGGCCAGGTCACGCATACCGGCCTTCAGGCCCTGCATCACCTGCTGATAATCGCGCTCCTGGGCCTGCAGCACCTTGCTCACTTCGGCGATGCTGTCCGGATTTTCCACGCGCTCGAACATTCCGGTCAGCTGCGATGCCTGCTGGCTGGCCAGCAGTTCTTCCTGATTGCTCAACGCGGTCTGCTGTACCGCCAGTTGCTGCTCAAGCCGCAGGATCTGCTTTTCCAGTACCTGGATACGCGGTTCATCACCGGCGCTGAACGCGCTGTGAATATTCAACCCGACCGAAACAAGCATCAGGCTACCCAGCACCCCGGCCAACGCCAGGATAAATAGACGGTTGCGCTTGCCAGCCGTGGTCAGCAGCTGTAACCGCTCTTCCTCGCTGAGTGCACCGCCTTCGGGCTCTTGCGTTTGGCTTTTCATAACAAGACCATTTTTATGACGTTAAAAAATTGACACTCCACTGAGCTAAACAGTAGCACTTTGCCAGCTTTTTGCTTAGACCCGTCTAGGGTATAAGACGCTCCCGCATTACCCGTAATTAAAGAGGCAGACACCGTGGAAGAAGTCATCGAACAGTTGCGCGAACTCAACGAGCCGGTGCCCGTCCCGCTGGAGTTGCCGGAAGAAGAAACCCTGGTGGAGATTCAGGAGCAGATTCTTATCCACCTGCCCTTCGCCCTGCGTGAGTACCTGCTGCAGGTCAGCGACGTGGTCTACGGCCGTCTGGAGCCGGTAACCGCCAGCGATCCTCAATCGCACACCTACCTGCCGGAAGTCGCCGCCACTGCCTGGTCCCTCGGCGTGCCGCGCGAGTTCGTGCCGCTGTGTGAAGACCACGGCAACTACTACGTGGTGGAAGAAGACGGCACCGTGCTGCTGTGGGAAGCCGAAACCGGTGAAATCAACGAAGACGAAACCTGGGAATCGGTCTGGCATTGGGTGCGCGACGTCTGGCTGGAAAGCTGAGACCTGCTCTGTGCGTCAGCGTAACGACTCTCCAGCGCGGTTTTAACGCTGCGGGCCCGCCTCCAGGTCGAGCAGGTTGAGCAGGAAGCGCGCAAAGTAAGTCAGGTCCTGTTCCATGGCCTGGCGCGCCGCCTTGGCGTCACCGGCTTCGATGGCGGCAAAAGCATCCTCATGGAAGTCGTTAAGGCGCAGCGACAGGTCGGCGCCCGTGAACAGCTGGTTGAAAAACGGCCCGACCTGCAGCCACAGCGATTCGATTGAGCGCAGCAGCACCGGGTTGCCGCAGGCGCTGTAGAGATGCAGATGGAACTGGCTGTTGGCATCCAGGTATGCCTGCACCTGCCGCTGCTCGATGGCCTGATCCATGCGCGCCACACAGTCGCGTAACTCGGCCAAATCGGCAGGGGTCAAGCGTGGCGTGGCCAACTCCACGGCCAGGCCTTCAAGGCCCAAGCGCACCTGAAAGATATTCTGGTAACGCTCGCGAGTCATCGGCGGTACGCGCACCGAACGCTGCGGCTCGCCTTCCAGCGCGCCTTCGGCGACCAGGCGCTGCAAGGCGGCGCGTACCGGCATCGGGCTGGTGCCCCACTCGGCGGCTAGGTCACGAATCTTCAAACGCTCGCCAGGCTGGAAACGCCCAGCCAGCAGACCTTCACGAATACGTTGGTAAAGCTGGTCCTGCAGGTTATCGGCCATGGTCGTTCAGCCCCGTAGCGGTGGTGCGGGGAGCTGGGCGAGGGTCAGCGAGCAGTTGCGCATGGACATTCCTTATATTGAAAAAGGCCGCACTAGAGCGGCGCAATGAATTCTAATGGCTCACGGAGCCTTGTTCTCGATCAGGCAGTTACCGCCATCCACTACCAGCACTTCGCCGGTGATATAGCTGGCCTCCGGCGACGCCAAAAAGGCCACCGCTGCCGCCACTTCCTCAGGTCGTCCGGCGCGGCGCATCGGCGTGTACTCCGCCGCATGGCGCTCTTCTTCGGTACTCGAACCCGTAGCAATCCAGCCCGGCGCCACGCTATTAACCGTAATACCCTGCTTGGCCACTTCCAGCGCCAGCCCCATGGACAGGCCCAGCATGCCGGCCTTGGCTGCACTGTAGGCCGCCTCGCCGGGGTTGCTGCCACGGGTGCCGGTGGTCGAGCTGATATTGACGATGCGCCCATAGCCGCGCGCACGCATGCCCGGCAGCACCGCACGGGTTAGTAAAAAGGCTGTGCCCAAGTTGCGCGCAAGGGACAGGTTCCAGGTTGCCAGGTCCATGTCCGCCAACTCGGCAAACGGCTCCGGGCTGCCCTGCATGGCCATGCCGGCGTTGTTTACCAGAATATCGATCTGCCCCCACTGCGCTTGCGCCCAGTCGAGTAATTCGCCGACCTGCCGTTCATCGGTCAGGTCAGCGGCGCGGCCACGCGCTTGAATACCTTCAGCACACAACTCGGCGACCCGTTGCTCGACCCGTGCACTGCTGGCGGTCAACAGCACCCGCGCGCCTGCACGGCCCAGACGGCGGGCGATGGCCATGCCGATACCCGATTCACTGCCTGCGCCGCTGATCAGCGCTACATACTGTTGGAAAACCATTTCGCAAAATCCTGTGATCACAAATATGGCTGTAATCTAACAATAAAGCCTGATCAAACCAATACTTGTGTTTTCTGTGATCACAAAATAGCATGTGCAGAAATTCGAACGAGGTGTTCAACATGACTTCCAGTGGTATCAGCCCATCCGCCGTAGCAACCTTCGCCAGCCGCGAGCGCGAACGCTTTATTGCGCGCAACCCGAAATCCGTAGCTCTGGCCGAGCGCGCGCGCAACTCGCTGTACGGCGGCGTACCGATGCACTGGATGGCCGACTGGTCGACCCCTGTGCCGCTGTTCGTCGAACGAGCCAAGGGCGCGCGCTTCTATGACGTCGACGGTCATGAGTACATCGATTTCTGCCTGGGCGACACCGGCACCATGTTCGGCCACTCGCCGGACCCGATCGCCAAGGCCATCGCCGAGCAAGGCAACAACGGCTTGACCACCATGCTGCCGGGCGAGGACGCGGTGGTCTGCGGTGAGCTGCTGGCCGCGCGCTTCGGCCTGCCGTTCTGGCAGGTCACCGCCACTGCCACGGATTCGAGCCGCTATGTGCTGCGCTGGGCTCGGGCGATTACCCAGCGCAAGACCCTGCTGGTGTTCGACGGCTGCTACCACGGCACCGTGGATGATGTGATGGTGCGCTGTATCGATGGCGAGACCGTGCCGCGCTCCGGCCTGATCGGCCAGGCCTATGACCTGACCGAGTACAGCCGCTCGATCCCGTTCAACGATGTCGCCGCGCTGGAAGCTGCACTGGCCCAAGGCGACGTCTGCGCCCTGCTCTGCGAGCCGGCGATGACCAATATCGGCATGGTCCTGCCCGATCCGGGATTTATGCAGCGGTGCCGCGAGCTGACGCGTAAATACGGCGCGCTGCTGATCATCGACGAGACCCACACCATTTCCACCGATATGGGTGGCTGCACCAAGTTGTGGAACCTCGATCCGGACTTCTTCGTGGTCGGCAA
Organism: Pseudomonas sp.; assembly: GCA_035655415.1. Classification (GTDB taxonomy): domain Bacteria; phylum Pseudomonadota; class Gammaproteobacteria; order Pseudomonadales; family Pseudomonadaceae; genus Aquipseudomonas. Next base: position 10,970 of record DASRUM010000210.1, on the reverse strand, counting down.
GCCGATTGCCGGCGGCGTGCCGTGCGGCATCTTCGGTTGCAGCGCGGCGATGGCCGAGGCCATGACTGCAGCGCGTAAACGCGCCAGCGAAGGTAGCCATGGGCATGGCCACAGCGGCATGGGCACCACCCTGTCAGCCAACGCCCTGGCCATGCACTGCATGCGCGCCAACCTGGAGCAGGTGATGACGCCGGCCGCCTACGCGCATATGTTGCCGCTGGCCAAGCGCCTGGCCGACGGCTTCCGCAGCCTGATCAACAAGCACGACCTAAAGTGGTCGGTGACCGAGCTGGGCGCGCGCAGCGAATTCCAGTTCTGCCCGATCTCGCCGAAGACCGGCGCCGAGGCCGAAGCGGCGTTCCACGACGAGCTGCAGATGGCCCTGCACCTGTACCTGATCAACCGCGGCATCCTGATCACCCCGTTCCACAATATGACCCTGTGCTGCCCGAGCACCACAGCGGCTGATGTGGATAAGTTGATCGGCATGCTTGATGCGGCCCTGACCGAGCTGCTGGCCATCCCCGGCGCCCGGCTCTGAATAAGATCGCTCCCACGCTCCGGCGTGGGAGCGCAGGCAGCGACGCTCTGCGTCGCAAGGGACGCAGAGCGTCCCCGGAGTGGTTCCCACGCAGAGCGTTGGAACCATCAGAACAATCATGGGCCGTGTGCACCGTTTGTGCGCACGGCACACCCTACGCGAGATCACACCATGCAATTTGCCAATCCCCAAGAAGCCCGTGACTTCCTCGCCGCCCACCCGGAAGTGCGCCTGATCGAACTGATGCTGATCGATGCCAACGGCATCCCGCGCGGTAAGCTGCTGCACCGCGACGAGCTGCTGGCCATCTACGAGAACGGCCGGCCGCTGCCCAGCTCAATCCTGGCGCTGACCATCCAAGGCGAGGACGTCGAAGAAAGCGGCCTGGTCTGGGAAGTCGCCGATGCCGACTGCTGGACCTACCCACTGCCCAGCAGCCTCACCCTGCAGCCCTGGCGCACCACGCCCACCGGCCAGCTGCAGGTGAGCATGCACCCGACGCAAGGCATGCCGGCCGCCCCGGCTGATCCACGGCATGTGCTGGTGCGCGCCATCGACCGCCTCAAGGCCGACGGCTACCACCCGGTAATGGCGGTGGAGCTAGAGTTCTACCTGCTGGACAAACAGCGCGACGCCAATGGCCGCCCGCAACCGGCGCTGCAAATGAACGGCGTGCGCCCGCAGGCGCCACAGGTGTATGGCGTGTACGAGCTGGAACAACTGCAGCCGTTCCTCGATGACCTCTACGCCGCCTGCGAAGTACAGGGCCTGCCGGTGCGCACGGCGATCTCCGAGTACGCACCCGGCCAGGTCGAACTGACCCTGGAGCACCGCTTCGACGCGCTGCAGGCCATCGACGAAGGCGTGCGCTACAAGCGCCTGGTCAAGGGCGTGGCCAACAAGCACGGACTACAGGCCTGCTTTATGGCCAAGCCGTTTAGCGACCAGGCCGGCAGCGGGATGCATATGCATGTGAGTTTGGCGGACGCCGACGGCAACAACCTGATGGCCAGCGAAGACCCACATGGCACGCCGCTGCTCAAGCACGCCATTGGCGGCATGATGGCCACGCTCAACGATGTCCTGGCGATTTTCTGCCCCAACGCCAACTCTTATCGCCGCTTCCAGGCCAACAGCTACGCGCCGCTGGCCAAGAGCTGGGGGGTGAACAACCGCACTGTGTCGTTCCGCGTACCAGGCGGCCCGGCCAATAGCCGGCATGTCGAGCACCGCATCTGCGGTGCCGACGCCAACCCCTATCTGGCAGCGGCGGCGATTCTTTCCGGCATCCATCACGGCATCCAGAACCAGATCGATCCGGGCGAGGAAATCATCGGCAACGGCTACGAACAGGCCCGTGAAACCCTGCCCACCGACTGGCTGACCGCCCTGCGTACCCTGGAAAGCTCCAGCTGGGCCAAGGAAGCGCTGGGCGAGGACTTCCTCAAGGTATTCCTCGCGATCAAGTGGGCCGAGTTCCGTCAATTCATGGGCGAAGTCGGCGAGCAGGACTGGCGCTGGTACCTGACCCACGCGTAGGTCGGGTTGAGCCGCACAGCGGCGCAGTCCGATGCGAGCCAGGCCGGCTAAGCGACAAGCCCGCCAGCCGGCTGAGCTTATCTACGCTCAACTCAACCTATGGAGCCCATCATGCCTCTACCTGTCATATTGATTAGCGGTGCCGCTGGCGGCCTCGGTCGGGCCCTGGCCCAGCGTTTCCACCAGGGTAACTGGCGTGTGATGGTCACCGACCAGAACGCCGCCGGCCTGGCTCAACTCTGCCATGAGCATGGGCTTGAAGGTTCGATCACCGCCGATCTGCGCACGGCCGAGGCCTGCCGTGATGTCGTCAGCCAGGTGCTGGCCCGTTGCGGGCGTCTGGATGCCCTGGTGAATGCCGCCGGTATATGGCGTGAAGGGCCGGTGGAGGACTTCAGCGAGGACGACTTCGATCTGCTTATGGCGGTCAACCTCAAGGCACCATTCTTCCTGTGCGCCGCGGCGATTCCCCACCTCAAGGACAGCCGCGGCGCCATCGTCAATATCTCCAGCGATGCCGGACGCCAGGGCAACCAGAATGCCGCGGCCTACTGCGCCAGTAAGGGTGGCTTGACCCTGCTGGGCAAGACTCTGGCGCTCGACCTGGCACCCTACGGCGTGCGTTGCAACACCGTGTCGCCGGGCGATATCGACACGCCGATGCTGAAATTCCAGGCCGAGCGCTACGGTAACGGCGATCCGCAGGGCTACTACCGCAGCCTGCTGACCAAATATCCACAGGGTGAGACGGCGCGCTTCGTCCAACCCAGCGAAGTGGCCGAACTAGTGTACTTCCTCTGCCAGCCAGGTGCGGCGGCCATCACCGGTGCCGACATGGCCATCGACATGGGCTTGTCGGCGGGGATCTGAGGTGTCTGGTAGGCTGTGGCAAACGTCCACTGCCTACCCCCCAAGCCTGGAGCCTGCATGGAACCCGGAAACGCCCAGCTGTCGATGACCGTACTGATGACCCCGGACATGGCCAATTTCTCCGGCAATGTGCACGGCGGCACCCTGCTCAAATACCTTGATGAAGTCGCCTACGCCTGTGCCAGCCGCTATGCCGGTTGTTACGTGGTGACTCTGTCAGTGGACCAGGTGATCTTCCGCGAGCCGATCCACGTTGGCGAACTGGTGACCTTTCTCGCCTCGGTCAACTACTCCGGGCGCACCTCGATGGAAGTCGGCATCAAAGTGATCACGGAAAATATCCGCGAACGCTCGGTACGCCACACCAACAGCTGCTTCTTCACCATGGTCGCGGTGGATGAACGGGGCAAACCCGCGCAGATCCCCGCCCTTGAGCCTGCCACTGCAGACGCCAAACGCCGCCAACGCCAGGCCCTGCAGCGCCGGCAAATCCGCCACGAATTGCAACAGCGCTATCAGGCCCTGAACGAAGAAAAGAACTGAGCGAAATAAACCCTCTGCGTTTGCACGGTTAATCCCGGCTCAGGCTGCAGAGGCGGCGTCTGTTAAGCTCTGCACTCTGCCGCCGGAGCCGCCATGATCGACCTCTTCGATGTATTTCTGCTGATGCTGTTCGCCACCGCATGCGCCTGGCTATGGCATGCCCATGGTCTGCGTGAACACGCCCTAGGTTTGGTGAAACAACACTGCGCCAAATCCGACATCGAGTTGCTTGATGAAAATGTCGCCCTGCGTCGGCTCGCCCTGTTGCCCGATGCGCGCGGGCGCAAGCGACTGGCACGGGTGTATGGCTTCGAGTTCACCGTCACCGGCGAGCAACGGCATATCGGCAGCATCACCCTGTTTGGCAAACAGCTGGGACGCATCGAGCTGGCCCCGCATCCTTTCCGTGAACCGCCGGCGCCCAGCGCTCAGGTGATTGAAATGCAGCAGTGGCGCAGTCAGCGTCAGGACTCGGATAACAACACGCAGCATTAAGGCCGACTAGTCGAAGTCCGGATCAGCCAGAAACGCCAGGATCTGCTGCCATTCGGCGTGACAGCCATAGGTCATCGGCCGGCGCAGCAGACGGCATTTCAACCGGTGCCAGTGCCCGCCCTGCTGATTGCGCCGGCAACCGGCAAACAGCCATTGCGGCTCGAAACCATCCCACACCCCGACAACCGACCAGTGGTTAAGCCAGACCTGCGGCGCCACCTCATAGCCGTAGATATGCTGCAACTCATCCAGACTCAACCCACTGGCGCGCAGCCGCGCGGCGATATACCGGAGCGCCGGCTGGTCCAATTCAGTGTCCAGCCACAGTTCGGAGAGCGCCAGCCAGACATCCTCACGGCAGCTCATCCGGCTTAGTCGCGCTGCAACAGAAAGTGCACCACGCGCGCGGCGCTGTCAGCCGGTTGCTCCTGCATAAAGCAGTGCCCGCCCGGCACCACATGAGCGCTGACCTGGGCATTGCTGGCGCACCAGCGCGCCACCGACTTGGCGACAAAGGGGTAACTGCGCTGGCCGTAAAGCACCTGGGTCGGCGTCGTTACCTTGGCCAGCGACGGCCACAGGCGCTTGGGCATGGAGCTGAAAATATCCGCCTCACGGCTTGGCCGGCATTTCAGCTCGACACCCTTGTCGCTGTCTTTCAGCGCGTGATGGATATAGGCGGAAAAGGCCTCTTCGGTCCAGCCGCGAAACATCCCACGGCCATGCAGGGCTGCATACGCGGCGGTGCGATCCGGCCAGTTGCTGCGCCGCTTGAGCGCCTTGCTAGCGAGGGTGGTTCGCCGACTCAGACCGACCACATCGGACAGCGCCATCACTCCAATCATCGCCGGGCTGAACAGCACCGGGTCGAGCAATACCGCACGGCTAAACAGCTGCGGTTGCTGAGCCAACATCAGGCTGGTCAATACCCCGCCAAAGCTGTGGCCCAAGGCAAACACCGGTACATCGGCAAAGCGCTCACGGCCAGCAGCAAACGCCTCCAGCGCCAGCTCGGCACTGCGATTCCAACCATGGAAACGCCCGCCATGATCACTCTCGCCATGGCCCTGCACATCGCACAGCCACAGATCGAAATCCTCGGCCAAGACTTGCAGCATGGGCGTGTAAACCCGCCCGCAGTAACCGTTGCCATGCAGAAAATGCAGCACGGGTTTACCCGAAGGCGGCGAATGCCAGCCGCGTAGGGTAAAACCGGCCGAGCAGTCGTGGGACCAGGGAAGCAGTTGCATGGGCGCTATCCAGAAAAAAGTGACCGCAGTTTATCAATACCAGAAGGCCCTGAGCTTCAGGACAAACGGCACTGCGCAAAACCAACCTGCAGGTGGGTAACATCCTGCGCCTCGCTAAAGATCAGCTCCAAGCGCGAGTCCTTGCGCCACTCGCTGTTTTGCCAGTGCAAAGGCTGGCCGTTCAGGGCATTGGCTGACAGCCAGCCGGCGTTGGTTTGCAACACCAGCTTGGCCCGTCGCCAGGGCAGGCCGCTCAGCCACTGCTGTACGCGCATCAGCTCGAACTGCTGGCTGGGATGCCAGCGCCAGCCGATGCTCCAACCTTCAGCCTGTTGCTGAATCTGGCAGATCGGCTCATGCGGGCTGCGCCACAGTTGCGGCAAGGGCGCAGCGGCCGTGGGCAGGTTATCCGGCGTAGCGTCGCTATCGGCCTGGGCGCTAAAGCCAGGCAACGCTGCCAGTGGCAATGCACCCTGACGGGTCCAGTAAATCGGCCGATCCGCCAGCTGCGCCTGAATGCGCGCCTTGCTGGCATCATCCAGCCCTTCGGCCTTGTTCAACAGCACCAGCCCGGCGCGGCCAAGCGTCGCCTGCTGGCTCTCCGGCAGCGCAACACCTGCGGCCAGGGCTTGAGCGTCCAGCACCAGCAACGGGGCCTGCACGGCCAGGACGCCAGCCCAAGGCGCTTCGCCGAGCTGTTCCAGCAGTTGCAGGGGATGGCCGAGGCCGGATGGCTCGATCAGCAGGCGATGCGGTTTGGCTTTGCGCAACAAGCGGCTGAGGCCAACCTGGAACGGCACGCCGTTAACGCAGCACAGGCAACCGCCGGCCACTTCGCCGAGGGCAATGCCGTCGTCATCAGTGGTCAGCAGCGCAGCGTCCAGGCCGATCAGGCCGAACTCATTGATCAACACCGCCCAGCGTTCATCAGCCGGGTGCTGCGCCAGCAGATTACGGATCAGGCTGGTCTTGCCGGCACCAAGCGGCCCGGCAATTACATGGGTGGGGATATTCTTCAGCACGATCGGCGCCTGCCACTGTCCATCAAAAATAAGGTTCTACTGCGGTCATTCTAACGGCGGGATGCGGCCCTACGCAGACTGATTAAAAACAGCATGCTAGAGTCGCCGGCATATTTTCAGAGGGTCAATTGATGCGCGTTTTTCTGCTGCTGAGCCTGTTCGCACTGTCCGGCCTGGCCTGGGGTGAAGCCTGTGTGGTGCATAGCCAGGCCGAGCGCCTGGATGTGAAGGTCTGCCAGCAGAACCGCAGCATCCCGCCCAACCTGTTCCGCACCGGCTTCTGCCAACCGCAGCTGAAGGGGCAGAAGGTCGAAGTGGAGTTTGTCGAGCAGTGCCCGATGGGCGCTTTCGGCGTATGTCGCAACTCCACGGTCGGTGGCACGCCCTATAAGCAGGATGTGCACTATTACGGCGTGGCCAGCGACGCCAACTACCTCAAGCCCTTCTGCGAGCAGCAGAGCAAGGGCGTGTGGATGGCGCGCTAGCCGTCATCAAAGCGTAACCCTGTTTATGTTCTAGTGGCCTTGGGTACCTCACCCCTGCATGCCGGGTCACGCGCCGGTGTGCTTTTCTGGTGCTTAAGGCTGCTTTCTCCGCAGCCTATTTTTTTTGCCTGAAATTCAGGCCAGCCAGTCCAGTGTCAGCAACAAGCGCCGCTCACCGGCCGGCGGTTGCGGCGAGCGGTGGATCAAGCCACCGCCCTCATTACCGATCCACTTCTCGCCCTTGGCCAGCAGCACATGGCCGGTCTCGGCACGTTCGATCAGCGCAGCATCGCTGGGCTCGGCAGCCGGATCACCAAGACGACGACGCGCCATCACACCTTCTTCCAGCCACTCGCTGCCAATCCCCGCATAGCTGGTGATCAGCCGCACCGGTACATGGTCGACGTGAAAGCGCGGGCACATGGCCTTGTCAAGAATGCGCAGGCGCAAGCCGATGCGTTTGGCGTCAAACAGGCAGGCAAAGGCACCGACCAGCCAACTCAGGTCCTGCAAAAATGCCGCCTGGCCTGGTAGATCGCTATAACTGTCGACCAGGCCACTGAGGTTCGGCGTGCTCTCCGGGTTGGCCAGCTCGAGCACGATGGATTGCCCCAGCGGCTCGCCCTGGGCCAGCAAGGCGTTGGCGAAATCGCTGATCTGCGCCGGCAACTGGCGCTGCCAGACAGCCAGGTTGACCTCATCACGCAGCACCTCGCCAAGCACGTCGATCTGCTCGCTGCTGACCTGCTGCAATGGCTGCCTCAGAACAGATGCAAGCATCAGGCAGCCTCCTCATGCCAGGGGCCGAACGGGTCGGGCAGCGCTTGCCAGGCGTCGACACCGAGGGCCATTTCCGCATCGGTCAGCAGGCAGGCATCCAGCTCTGTGGTCAGCTGGGTGAAGTCGATGTTCTGGCCGATAAACACCAGCTCCTGGCGACAGTCGCCGGTCTGCGTCTGCCAGTTTTTCATAATCGCCTGCAGCCCTTCGTCGTCGGTCGGCCATTGCGCCTTGGGCACAAAGCGCCACCAGCGCCCAGCAAAGCCATGGCGCATCAAACCGCCCGCCTGGGACCAGCTGCCGGCCTCCTGGTACTTGCTGGCCAGCCAGAAGAAGCCCTTGCTGCGCAGCAAACGGCCATTGGTCCATTCGCGATTGATGAAATTGAAGAAGCGCTCGGGGTGCAGCGGCTTGCGCGCCCGGTAAGCCGTGGAAGCAATGCCGTATTCCTCGGTTTCCGGCACATGCTCACCGCGCAACTCTTTGAGCCAACCCGGTGCCTGGGCGGCGCGTTCAAAGTCGAAGCGGCCGGTATTGAGGATCTTTTCCAGCGGCACCGCGCCCATGGCCATCGGCACAATTTCGGCGTGTGTATTGAGGCCCTTGAGAATGGCCATCAACTCTTCGCGCTCGTGGCTGCTGATCAGGTCGATCTTGCTGATCAGCAGCACATCGGCGAATTCCACCTGCTCGATCAGCAGGTCAGTAATCGAGCGCTCATCTTCTTCGCCCAGGGTTTCACCACGGCTGGCCAGACTCTCGGCCTCGTGGAAATCGCGCAGAAAATTCACCCCGTCGACCACCGTCACCATGCAGTCCAGGCGCGCCACATCGGCCAGGCTTTGGCCGTCTTCGCCGCGGAAGGTGAAGGTCTCAGCCACAGGCAGCGGTTCGGAAATGCCGGTGGACTCGATCAGCAGATAGTCGAAGCGGCCATCGCGGGCCAGACGGCCAACTTCTTCCAGCAGATCCTCGCGCAAGGTGCAGCAGATGCAGCCGTTGCTCATCTCCACGAGCTTTTCTTCGGCGCGGTTCAGGCTGACATCACGCTGAACTTCGCTGCCATCGATGTTGATCTCGCTCATATCGTTAACGATTACCGCCACTTTCAGGCCCTGGCGGTTTTTCAGGATGGCGTTGAGCAGGGTGCTTTTACCGGCACCGAGAAAGCCGGACAGCACGGTTACGGGAAGGCGATTGGTCATGGTTTCAGTCTCCATCAACGTGGCGCAGGTGTTTTTCGCGTTGTTCCTGACGTTCTTTGGCTTCGATGCACAGGCTTGCGGTGGGCCGCAGCAGCAGACGCTTGAGGCCGATTGGCTCACCGGTTTCCCGGCACCAGCCGTATTCGCCGCGAGCCAGGCGGTCGAGGGCTTCGTCGATCTTGTCGAGCAGCTTCTTTTCCCGCTCCAACAGGCGCAGCTGCCACTGGCGTTGCTCTTCGGCGCTGCCGATATCGGCCGGGTCGCTGCTGGTTTCGCGTTCGCGCAGGCCTTCAAACTCTTCGGCAATGCGCGTTTGCAATTCGCCGCGCTGGCTCAGTAGCAGAGCGCGGAAGAATTGCTGCTGTGCGGCGTTCATATAGTCATCCGCCGACTGAGCGAGCAGCTCGACGTGGGTGAGTGGCGTTTCGGTCATCATCAGGATTCGCTGGTTTTGTAATTTACTTGTTATAACATAACATTTAAACCCACAACCGAGCGGCAGATTTCTGATGAACGCACTGACCTTGCCGGACATAGCCGCGCAAATACCCGCCCATGCACAGTCCCTAGACTGGGTCGGCATGCAAGGCATCGCGCTGCCAGTCAACCTGGCTGGCCAGCGCATCAATGCCCGCGCCGACGTCGGGGTCAGCCTGGATGACGGCAATGCCCGCGGCATTCATATGTCGCGCCTGTACCTGGCGCTGCATGCTCTCGAACAACAAGAGCTAAGCCCGGCGGCGCTGCAGCAGCTGCTGGGCGAGTTTCTCGACAGCCACCAGGACCTGTCGCAGCAGGCGTCCATCACCTTGCGTGGCGAGGCCTTGCTCAGCCGTCCGGCGCTGGTCAGCCCCCTTGCCGGGTGGAAGTCCTATCCCTTCGAAGTGCGTGCACGCCAGGATTCATGGGGGTTTCACGTGGAACTGCAGGTGGAAGTGGCCTATTCCTCGACCTGCCCCTGCTCCGCCGCCCTGGCGCGCCAGCTGATCCAGCAACGCTTTGTCGAGGACTTCGCAGACCAGCCGCTGGATCACGCGCAACTGCTGGCCTGGCTCGGCTCGCCCCAGGGCATTGTCGCCACGCCGCACAGCCAGCGCAGCTACGCCACCCTGGACGTACGCCTGCAACCACAAGCCGCCGAGCTACCGCTGCTGGAACTGATCGATGCCGCCGAACAGGCCCTCGGCACCGCCGTGCAGACTGCGGTAAAGCGTGCCGACGAACAGGCCTTCGCCCTGGCCAACGGGCAAAACCTGATGTTCTGCGAAGACGCCGCCCGCCGCCTGCACAGTGCCCTGCGCGAACAACCGGCCTTCAGCGCCTTTCACCTGCGCGTGGTGCACGCGGAAAGCCTGCACGCCCACGACGCCGTTGCCGCCAGCACGTGGAACTGGCGCTGAGGCGATTTACCTGGCCCATACGCGGCGCTAACCTGCAGGGCAAACCCTTGTAGACCACTCCGATGACAACCCAGCCGTCCGCCGCATTCAACCTGCGGGCCTACCAACCTCACGACCTGCCCGCCATCGTCGCGCTGTTTCAGGCATCGGTCAGCCAGTTGACCACCGAGCACTACGACGCAGCGCAGCGTCAGGCCTGGTCTCCCGAGGTTGCGGACTTGCCCACCTGGCAAACACGTTTGGCGTCACTTGAGTTGCTTATCGCCGAAGATGATCAAGCTATCGCCGGTTTTATCGGCTTTAGCCTGAATGGGCATATTGATCTGCTGTTCACCGCACCGGGCTATGCCCGCCAGGGTGTCGCCAGCACCTTGTATGCCGCCGCAGAGCAGCGTCTGCGGGCGACGGGTGTGCGCGAGCTGCATACCGAAGCCAGCCTGGTGGCTCAGGCGTTTTTTACCGGCCAGGGATTTTCTGTGCAGCAGGCACAGACGGTGACGCGCGGCGCTGTTATTTTGCCGCGCATGCTGATGCGCAAAACTCTGGAGCCGCGATGAACACCCTGACGATTATCGTGCTGGTAGCCGTTGTGCTGGCCGCCTGCGCCCTGGCCCTGTGGAGCTGGCACAACCAGCGCAAGCTGGAGAAGCTGGATGAACGGATCAACCGGCAGAGCGAGCTGATCGAACAGCTCGACAGCGTGCTGGACAACCCGCAGCTCAGTGAAGCCGAGCAGTTGGCGAAAACCGAAGCCTTGCTGGCCAAGCTGCAGGAAACCCGTAAGCCCTAGGGTTGTGACAGGGTTCAACTGTCACAACCCTGTAGGAACCGCGGGGATGC
>DASRUM010000209.1:0-50656 GCA_035655415.1 Pseudomonas sp. | reverse complement strand
CCGGCATACGCCGTGGAATAAAGCCGCCCTTGGCGCCCATCGGCACGATGACCGCGTTCTTCACCTGCTGCGCCTTGACCAGGCCCAGCACCTCGGTGCGGAAGTCTTCCTCACGGTCCGACCAGCGCAGGCCGCCACGGGCCACGTCGCCAAAGCGCAGGTGTACGCCTTCGACACGTGGCGAGTAGACGAAGATTTCAAACTTCGGCGTCGGCCGCGGAATATCTGGAATTGCCCGCGGGTTGAGCTTGAAGCTGAAGTAGGACTTGTTCTGCCCGGCCGCATCGGTCTGATAGAAGTTGGTACGCAGGGTGGCTTTGATCAGGTCCAGGTAGCGACGCAGGATGCGGTCTTCGTTGAGCACCGCAACGTTATCCAGCGCGGCGAGAATCGCCTGTTCAAGCTTCTGCTGCTTGTCTTCCAGGTCATCGGCGGTGAGCTTGCGCGCCAGGTAGAAGCGCGTCTTGAACAGGCGCACCAGCTCCTTGGCGATATCGGCGTGGTTAACCAGGGTGCTGGCGATATAGCTGAGGTCGAAGCCCAGGCGAATCTGCTTGAGGTAGCGCGCATAGGCACGCAGCAACGCCACATCACGCCACGGCATGGCGGCCATCAGCACCAGACGGTTGAAGCCGTCGTTCTCCGCAGCACCGCCAACGATATTGACGAAAGCGCCCTGCAGGGTGTCGTTGAGCTGCTGGATGTCGACATCCAGGCCTTCGGCATAGGTGAAGGCAAAGTCGTGAATCCAGAACTCGCGGCCATCGGCGCGGCGCAGTTTGTAAGGGAACTCGCCAAGTACGCGCAGGCCAAGGTTCTCCAGAATCGGCAGCACGTCCGACAGCGGCAACGGCGTATCGGCGTGGTACAGCTTGCAGTGCAGCTGCTGCTCACCGCCCTGGGTCAGCGGCTGGTAGAAGCTCATGACCAGTTGGCGCTCGCTGTTCAGGCTAAGCAGGTGCTGCATATCCACCACCGCCGAGTGCGGGGCGAAACGCTCGCGGTAACCGGCCGGGAAGCCGCCGGGGAACTCGCTGAGCACTTCGGTGCCCTGCGCTTCGCCGAGGCTTTCGACGATCAGGCTGGTGTAATCGTCCTTCCACGAACGGCAGGCCTGGATAACTTCTTTTTCCAGACGCAGCGGGTCGATCTGCACGCGGTTTTTCGGGTCAACCTTGAGGATGAACTGCACCCGCGCCAGTACCGACTCAGAGAAGAAGGTCCAGAACTCGCAATCGGTAGCCTGCAGACGCTCCATCAGCACCTGCTGGATCTTCATGCGGGTTTCGGTGGAGTACACATCACGCGGCACATAAGCCAGGCAGTAGCAGAAACGGCCATAGGGATCGCGGCGCAGGAACACGCGAATCTTGTTGCGCTCCTGAATCTGCACGATCGCCATAGTGGTGTTGAACAGCTCATCCACAGGGGTCTGGAACAGGTCGTCACGCGGCAGCACTTCCAATACCTGAGCCAGCTCTTTGCCTAGGTGCGCGCTGCTGTCGAAACCGGAACGCTGCTTGATCACCGCCACCTTGCGGCGGATAAACGGAATGTTCCACACGCTCTCGGCATACACCGCCGAGGTGTACAGGCCCATAAAGCGGCATTCCTTGATCACCTTGCCCTTGGCGTCCAGCTCGCGGATCGATACCAGGTCCGGGTACGCCGGACGGTGCACGCGGCTCGGTACGGCGGCCTTGGCGAAGGACAGCAGCTGCGGCTCGCGCAGGTAGGCCACGGCTTCAGGCTCGATATGCAGTTCATCAGCCTTGAGGCCGCTGCGCAGGCGTTTGGACATGCCCAACAGGGACTTCTCGTCGTAGACCATGCTGCCGCCGCCGGCGCTGTCGGCGACGGTGAATTCTTCATAACCGAGGAAGGTGAAGTGGTCGTCGAGCAACCAGCTCATGAATACCTTGATCTCTTCCAGCTCGGCGCCTTCGACCTTCAGCTTGGCCTTATCCAGCCAGGCCAGCAGCTCCTTGGCCTTGGCTTTCATCGGCTGGAAGTCCGCGACGCTCAGGCGTACATCGCTGAATACTTCGTGCAGGTCTTTTTCCAGAGTCTTCAACTCGCCGACGTTGGCGCAGCGGTCAATCTCCAGGAACATCAGCGCTTCTTGCTGCACATCCTTGCCCTGGGCACCCTTGGGCAGGATTTCCTGCAGCTCGCCGCTCTTGTTGCGGCGCACGCTGAACACGCTGTTCTGCAGGGTGTGGATGCTGTAACCGCGACGGTTCAACTCCATGCGCACCGAGTCGACCAGGAACGGAATGTCGCTGTGGAGAATTTCTACGGCAGTGTGGGTGGACTGCCAGCCGTGTTTTTCATAATCGGGGTTGAATACCCGCACTTCGGGCTTGGCCGGTTCAAAACGCTCCAGCAACCGCCAGGACGACAAGGTGCAGCCGACCAGATCAGAGAGGCGACGCTGGGTCAGCTCCTCGAGGGCGATGATGCCGAAGAATTGCTCGGCGAACAGGGCTACTTGTGGCAGAGCCTGTTCACTGACGTGCTGCGCCAGCGCCGTTTGCAGGTGATGCTGAAAATCGGCTTTGCTGGCCGCCGTAAAGAACGCCATGGGTTTGCTCCGTTTGGCTTGTTATTCGACAGGGGACTCGATCAAGGCAGTCGCGAGTAATGACCTTCGCCGCAACCTTGTTGTTCAACGTTAGTCTAGGAGGCAGCGATTGCATTAAAGCGTCTGCCACTTAACTCTGGCGAGGTTCAAGACTCGCTGGTCACATTTACCGGTTGAGCTTAACGATCGAACACCCTGAGGCGCTTACGGCGCTGCGACATTTTCTTTCACCCCCGCACGCCGCCGCAGCCTCTAGCGCGCATGGGTTACTCCGCTGCCGGACGTACCGGCTGGTCGAGGTCGCTTCGCAGTTAACACCTTGATCAGTAGCACGGCCAGAGCCAGCCCAAGGCCGCAGAGGTCAGACATCTGCCGCATTCGCTTTTTCCATAAATGGCAGCAGCAGGCACTTGCCGGCATCTGCATGCGATTGTGAAGTAAACGGAATATTCAAGTTGTACGACAACCTGCCGATTCCGGGTACCATAACAACAAAAGAGATGAGGCTTTACCGTGCAGTTCTTCCTATCCTGGCAACAGAAGTTTCGTCTGCTGATCGTTATCACCCTGCTCAGCCTTGGCCTGATGACCACCGCCTCGTTGTGGGCCAATAAACAATTGAGTGAGTCGCTACAGGCCCGTGAAGATGCCAAGGGTTACGCCAGTGCCACCACCTCACTGGTGAATGATTGGCTGAAGCTTACGGCCCTGCGCCAACAACTCACGCCCGACACCCTGGCGCAGTACCAGCAGCGCCTGGATGCACTCGAAGAGCACGCCCAGGCGCTTCTGACCAACGCAGAGCAGTTGCTCGACCCCGCCGTAAGCCAAAGCGCAGCAACGATTGTCGCTTCTTTACGCGACGAGCTGAGCCAACAGCGCGCCTGGCTGGCACTCAACCAGCAACTGGGCCTAAGCCCGTTTGAGGGTAAACGGAAAACGCTGGCCGAGGCGGCGAAGGCCTTGGAACCCATCACCATCGGCCTGATCCGGTCCTTTATTGCCAGCGCACTGAGCGGCCAGCGCGACTACCTATCGACCTTTGATCCGGTGTACGCCGAACAGGCCAAAACCGCTATCGACGAACTGCAGGCCAAGGTCGTGGAGCTGGAATGGCAAGACAACACGATCGGTCAGTCCGTCACCCGTTTCAGCCAGGCATTCACCGAGGCAGGCGGCCTGATCCAACAGATTCGCGGCAGCAACCAGCGCCTTAAACAATTGGGCCAGCAGATCGAACAACAGATCGACAGCCAGGGCAGCATGCTCGAAGACGGCATTCTCGCCCGCACGGACCAGCGAGCGCAGCAGGCACGCAACTCGGCCAACTGGATATTGGGTCTCAGCTTTGTTGTGGTTGCCCTGTTCCTAACCCTGACCCTCAATCAGGCATCGCGCACGCTCGTCACCCGCCTGCAAAGCGTCACCGCACTCATGTCGCAGGTGGCCTCGGGAAACCTCACTGGCTCACTGAACGTTGGCAACAACAGCAAAGATGAATTCAACCAACTCGGCGATGCCTCCAACCGCATGATCACTGGTATCGGCCACATCGTCGGCCAGGTTGTGGAAGCCAACCGTGAGCTGAGCCAGCTACACCGCTACCTTAGCGATTCCATGCGCAGCCTTGGCGATAACAGCAGCCAGGTTGAAATACAGACCGAACAAGCCGCCTCGGCCTCGCAGCAGATTTCCGCCACCATCAACGAGATGGCACGGCGCACCTCGGATGTGGGCAACGCCACCCACACAGCCTACGACTCCGCTCGCCAGGGCAGTATCATCATCGAGGCCAGTGTCGAAAGCATGCGGCGCCTATCGCAGCTGATCCAGGCAACCCATGCCCAGGTCGCCCTGCTCGGCCAGTCCAGCAACAAGGTCAGTGGCATTATTGATGTGATCAACAGCCTGGCCGATCAAACCAACCTGCTCGCGCTAAACGCCGCCATCGAGGCCGCCCGCGCCGGTGACGCCGGGCGCGGCTTCTCGGTCGTGGCTGAGGAAGTACGTTCGCTGGCGCAGAAAACCGTGTCGGCAACCACTAACATCGCGGTGATTGTCAGCGAGTTCAAAGAACAGACGCACAACATGCATGAGCTGATGAGCAGCGGCATATCCTTGGCAGCCGAGAGTGAGCAACACGCCGCTCAGGTAGCGGCCTCAATCAGTCAGATCACCTGCTCGATGGAACAACTCTCGGGTGAAATGAATCAGGTCGTCGTCGCTATCGAAGAGATCTCCAGCACCACTGAGGATATCGCTGGCAAAATCGAGGAGATCAACGTGCACACCGGCGAAACGAAAAACCTGCGCATGACCTTGGACCAGCACACCCGAGGGCTCTCAACCCAGGTCGAAACATTGAGCCTGAGCGCACGGCAGTTCCAGATCTGACTGCGCAGTGAACAGCAGCGCCCCGCACGACCCTCAGCCCGTTGCGGGCGCCCGCGTATATCGGCGCCCAGCACGGCCAAAACAGCCACAGCCCCCCTTAGATGTCGAGTCGCACATAGCCTGCAACTCGGCAAATGCTTTAAAGTTCGGGCTCTGTATCTAACGGCCTCACGCATCGGGGCGCTATTCGCAGAACTCGACTGTCGTCGCGTTGAGTACGACAAGCACCTTCCTATAGAAAGAGCCAAACGATGGAACACCGTGAAGCGCTTGTCGCGCTGCGACATTTTCTTTCAAGTCAGATCCTCGGCCAGGAAAAACTCATCGAAAGGCTGCTGATTGCCTTGCTCGCCGATGGCCACATGCTGGTCGAAGGCGCTCCCGGTCTGGCCAAGACCAAGGCGATCAAGGAGCTGGCCGAAGGTATCGAGGCCGAGTTCCACCGCATTCAGTTCACCCCTGACCTGCTCCCGGCGGATATCACCGGTACCGAGATCTATCGCCCGGAAACCGGCAGCTTCGTGTTCCAGCAGGGGCCGATCTTCCACAACCTGGTGCTGGCCGATGAGATCAACCGCGCCCCGGCCAAGGTGCAGTCGGCGCTGCTCGAAGCCATGGCCGAGCGCCAGGTCAGCGTCGGCCGCAGTACCTATCACCTGTCGCCGCTGTTTCTGGTGATGGCCACGCAGAACCCAATCGAGCAGGAAGGCACCTACCCGCTGCCCGAAGCCCAGCTCGACCGTTTCCTGATGCACGTGAAGATCGGCTTCCCCGACGCCAGCGTGGAGCGCAAGATCCTCGCTCAGGCCCGTGGCGAAGCGCTCAATGGTGAAACCAAGCCCGAGCAGTTGGTCAGCCAGCAGGCGATCTTTGCCGCGCGCCAGGAAATCCTCGGCCTGTATATGGCCGATGCGGTGGAAGAGTATTTGGTGCAACTGGTGATGGCCTCACGCACCCCGGCCAAATTCGACCCGGAACTGGCCGAGTGGATTGCCTACGGTGCCAGCCCACGCGGCTCGATTGCCCTGGACCGTTGCTCGCGCGCCCACGCCTGGTTGGCCGGGCGCGATTTCGTCAGCCCGGAAGATATCCAGGCGGTGCTATTCGACGTGCTGCGCCACCGCATCATTCTGTCGTTCGAGGCGGAAGCCGCCGGCATCGACCAGGACCGCGTGGTGCAGCGCATTCTCGACGTCGTGGCGGTCGCCTAACCACCATGCACGACCAACCCACGCAACCCGGCATTCGCGTCAGCCTCGGTGAACTGATCGAGATGCGCCACCGTGTGCGTGAGGTGCAGCTGTTTTCCACCCCAGCGCGGCGCAGCCCGCTGATTGGCCTGCACCACTCCAAACTGCGCGGGCGCGGCGTGGACTTCGACCAGGTGCGCGTGTACCAGCCCGGCGACGACGTGCGCACCATCGACTGGCGCGTTACTGCGCGCACCCAGGAGCCGCACACCAAGCTGTTCCATGAAGAGCGCGAGCGGCCGATCTACATCATGGTCGAGCAGAGCAAGCGACTGTTCTTCGGCTCCGGGCTGATGTTCAAATCGGTGCTCGCCGCCCAGGCCGCCAGCCTGATCGGCTGGGCCGCTCTGGGCCACAACGACCGTATCGGCGGTCTGGTATTTGGCGACCTGGAACACCACGAAATCAAACCACGGCGCAGCAAACAGAGCCTGCTGCAACTGCTCAGCCGCCTGGCCAAGGCCAATCAGGCCTTGAGCAATGACAGCCAGGGCGGCCGCGACAGCTTCGGCCTGGCCCTACGCCGCGCCCGCGAGGTGCTGCGCCCCGGCAGCCTGGCAGTGATTCTGTGTGATGAGCGCACCTTGAGCGACAGCAGCGAGCAGCAGTTGCTGCTGCTGGCGCGGCATACCGACCTGTTGTTGCTGCCCCTTTCCGACCCGCTCGACCATGCCCTGCCGAATGCCGGCCTGTTGCGCTTTACCGAACACGGCGCGCAGCTGGAGCTGGATACCCAGGACGCCGAACTGCGCCAGGCCTACCGCAGCCTGGCCGATGCCCGCCAGGCACGCTGGCAGCGCCTGGCGCAGAAACTCGGCGTGCCGCTGCTGGCGCTGAACACCCAGAGCGAGATGATCGAACAGCTGCGCGAACACCTGAATGCCCAGCGGCCGAGGAAAGCCCTGTGAACCCGCTGGATCAACTCGAACCGCTGATCGCCCCTGCGCCAATCAGCTGGTGGCCGCCGGCGCCCGGCTGGTGGCTACTCGCGGTACTTCTGCCACTGCTGTTATGGGCTGGCTTCAAACTGCTTAAACGCCTGCCACGCAAGGCTGTCGCGCAGTCAGCCGAAGCGCCGCTTGATCCGTTGCGCCAGGCCGCGTTGAACGAACTCGAACGCCTGAGCAAACCCTACGACGGCGTCGATGCCGGCCCCTGGCTGCAGCAACTCAATGCCATCCTCAAACGCCTGTGCCGCGAACGTTACCCGCAAAGCCACAGCCATATTCTCAGCAGCCGCGCCTGGCTGGCTTTTCTCGACAGCCGTTGCCCCGCCGCCGGCCTGACTCGCTGGATGATTCTGGTGGAAGGCGCCTACCGCCCGCACTGCAACCTGGATGACAAGGCCATCGCCGGCCTCAACCAGGCGGTGTCGATCTGGATTCGCAAACATGTTTGAGTTTGCCTGGCCCTGGGTCTTCCTGATCGCCCCCCTACCCTGGCTGCTGCGCGCCTGGCTACCGCCTGCGGACAGCGGCGAGGCGGCGCTGAAAATCAGCTTTCTGGCGGAGCTGGAAGGCTTGAGCGGACGCCGCGCCCGCGTGCGACTGCCAGCCTTGCGGCAACAGGCACCGTTTGCGCTGATCTGGCTCTTACTGCTGCTCGCCAGTGCGCGTCCGCAATGGCTGGGCGAGCCGCTGCCGTTGCCGGCCAGCGGCCGTGACCTGCTGCTGGCGGTGGATGTGTCCGGCTCCATGGATTACTCCGACATGCTCTGGGAAGACCAGGAAGTCAGTCGGCTGACCCTAGTCAAACACCTGCTCGGCGACTTTATCGACGGCCGCCAGGGTGATCGGGTCGGCCTGATCCTGTTCGGCAGCCGCGCCTACCTGCAGTCGCCACTGACCTTCGACCGGCAGACCGTGCACACCTGGCTGGATGAGGCGCAGAAAAATATCGCCGGGCCACAGACCGCCATTGGCGACGCCATTGGCCTGGCGGTCAAACGCCTGCGCGAGCGTCCGGCGCAGAGTCGCGTACTGGTGCTGGTGACTGACGGCGCCAACAACGGCGGGGAAATTGACCCCATGACCGCCGCGCGCCTGGCCGCCGACGAAGGCATCACCATTTACCCCATCGGCATCGGCGCCGACCCGGAACAAGGCGGCGTCCTCGGCATGCTCGGCTTTAATCCGGGCATCGATCTGGACGAGCCGAGCCTACGTGCGATTGCCGAAGCCACCGGCGGCGAATACTTCCGCGCCCGCGACAGCGAAGAGCTGCAAGCCATCGAAGCGACCCTAGACCGCCTGGAACCCGTGGCGCAGAAGCCGACCCTGGCGCGGCCAACCTTGCCACTCTATCCCTGGCCATTGGGCCTGGCCCTGCTGCTCAGCCTGCTGCTGGTCAGCCAAACACTCTGGCCGAGCCTGCAACAACGCTGGCGCAATCAGTTGACACTGCTGCGGGGGAAACAGTCATGAGCGAACTGACCAGCCTCTGGCCGCACTGGCAACGGCCCTTCTGGCTGCTGCTGATTCCGCTACTTGGCATCCTGCTCTGGCAACTCTGGCACCGGGAAAAACGCACCGGCCGCTGGCAAGCGCTGCTCCCAGCTGCCTTTCAGGCCGCGCTACTGACTGCCACCGGCGGGCGCAACAGTCGTCTGCCCTGGCTGGCACTCGGCCTGGCCTGGCTGCTGGCACTGTTGGCGCTGCTTGGCCCGAGCTGGCAACGCATCGAGCAGCAGAACCCCAAGCCGGCCGACCCGCTGGTGGTATTGCTCGAACTAACCCCAGAGATGCTCGCCAGCGACGCCTCGCCCAATCGCCTGGCCCAGGCCAAGCGCAAGCTGCTCGACCTGCTGGAAGCGCGCCAGGATGCGCAAACCGCCATCGTCGTGTATGCCGGCAGCGCACATACCCTGGTGCCGCTGTCCGACGACCTGGCGACCAGCCGCAATCTGCTGGATGTGCTGAGCCCCGAAATCATGCCGGAGCCTGGCAAGCGCGCTGACCTGGCTGTGGCCAAAGCTCTGCAACTGCTCGAACAGGGCGCCCAGGGCAATGGCCGCCTGCTGTTGCTGACCAGCAGCCTCGATGAAACCCAACGCCAGGCGATCACCCAGGCCCTCGGCCGCCGTGGCGAGCGCCTGCGCATTCTCGGTATTGGCAGCACGCAGGGCGCGCCGATCATTCAGGAGGACGGCTCGTTCCTCAAGGATGCCCAGGGCAGCATCCTGCTGCCGCGCCTGGACAGCAACGGCCTCAAGCGCTTTGCCAGTGAACTGGGCGGCCTGTATCAGGGCGTGACGCTGGATGAACGCGACCTGCGCAACCTCGGCCTGCTCGATGCGCCGCAACAGCTGCGCCGCGATGGCGAGCTGACCCGCCTGCAAGCCTGGGCTGACCAGAGCCACTGGCTGCTTCTGCCCTTACTGTTACTCGCCGCTTGCGCCGCACGCCGAGGCTGGCTGCTGTGTTTGCCGCTGTTGCTGCTGAGCCTGCCGCAGAACAGCTACGCTTTCAGCTTCGACGACCTCTGGCTGCGCGCCGACCAGCAAGGCCAGCGCCTGCTTGAGGCGCAGCAACCAGCGGCAGCCGCGCAACGTTTCCACGATCCGCGTTGGCAAGGCCAGGCGCTCTACCAGGCCGGCGATTACGCCGCTGCTGCCGAACGCTTCGCCAATGGCGAAACCGCCAGCGACCACTACAACCGTGGCAACGCCCTGGCGCGCAGCAATGAACTGGAAGCCGCCGTGGACGCCTACACCCAGGCGCTGGAGCTGCAACCCGACTTGGCTCAGGCGCAAAAAAACAAAGCCCTGGTCGAAGAGCTGCTGCGCCAGAACCAGCAGCAACAGAATCAAGCCGACAACCCGCAAGAACCCAACGAGCAGCAGAATCAGCCCAGCAGTCAGCCACAGGCAGGCCAGTCCGATCCAGACGCAAAGCAGCAAGCCGAGCAATCGCCGGCCAAGCCGTCCGAGCCTGAGGATAAGGGCGAAAAACCTGCACAACCCGGCTCCGACGAAGACGCGGATACACCGCCGAAACAACCAGAAGAAGACGACAGCGATAGCGGCGAAGAACAGATCGCCAGCGCCGAGCCAGCCCTCGACGGCGAGCGGCGCCAGGCATTGGAACAATGGCTGCGGCAGATCCCCGACGATCCCGGTGAGCTGCTACGGCGTAAATTCAGGCTGGAACAACAACAGCGCCAGGAACAACTGCAATGAGCCGACTGCTCTGTACCCTTCTGCTTGGCCTGCTGGCCCTGAACGTCAGTGCGCAAAGCCTGACCGCCAGCGTCGACCGCACCCGCCTGGATGCCGGCGAGAGCGTTGAGCTGACCCTGGAGTCGGATGACGCCACGCTGTTCGGCAAGCCCGACCTGCAGCCGCTCAATGAGCTGTTCGAGGTGCTCGGCACCCGTCAGGTCAACCGCCTGACCAGCGGCAACAATGGCGCCCAGGCCAGCACCCGCTGGATCGTCACCCTGCAACCCAAGCACAGCGGCTATGTGGTGATACCGCCACTAAGCCTCGGCCAGCTGCAAAGCGAACCCATCACCCTGCACGTACAGCAGGTCTCCAGCGCCGACGACAGTCGCCTGGCCCCGGTATTTATCGACGCCAGCCTGGATCAGGAAAGCGTCTACGTGCAGGCGCAAACCGTACTGACGCTGCGTATCTATCACTCCGTTTCGCTTTATGACGACAGCAGCCTGACCCCGCTGGACATGCCCCAGGCGCGTGTTGAAGCGCTCGGCGAGCCGCGCACCTACGAGAAAGACATCAACGGCGTGCGCCATGGCGTGATCGAGCTACGTTACGCGATCTTCCCCCAGGAAAGTGGCGAGCTGCTAATCCCCTCCCAGGCCTTTACCGCCACTGCGGTTGATCGCTCCGCCAGCAATGCCTACAACCCGTTCGGCCCGCGCCCAGGCAAGGTGGTACGGGTCAGGTCACCGGAAATCCCACTGACAGTAAAAGCCAAGCCCGCCAGCTACCCAGCCGACGCGCCCTGGCTGCCGGCGCGCGCGCTGAGCCTGAGTGAAGTCTGGAGCCCGCAGCCGGAGACGGCCCGGGTCGGCGACTCGCTGACCCGCAGCCTGCTGCTCAAGGTCGAAGGCCTTGCCAGCGCACAACTGCCGCCCTTGCCAGCCACCCAGGTAGCCGGCCTGCGCCGTTACCCAGATCAGCCGCAACTGGCCAATCAGGCCAGCGACAACGGCTTAGTGGCCAGCCGTGAAGAGCGCGAAGCGCTGGTAGCCAATCGTGAGGGCGTGATTGCCTTGCCGGCAATCGAAGTGCTGTGGTGGAACACCACGACCGATCAACTCGAACGCAGCAGCTTGCCGGCGCGTAACCTGCAGGTAGCTGCCAACCCGAACCTGGAAACCCTGCCGGTTGAGGCAACACGCCCTGCAGTCAGCGAGGCCGCCAACGTACAACTCTGGCCCTGGCAGCTGAGCAGCGCACTGCTGAGCCTGACCACCCTGCTCGGCTTTACCTTGTGGTGGCGCGCGCGTCGCCAGCCGCCCGTATTGCCCAGCCAACAGACTGGCCCCAGCCAGCGCAATCTGCTGGATGACCTCAAGCGCAGCTGCCTAGCCAACGACTCGCAGGCCACTCGCCATGCGCTGGACGCCTGGGCCCGCCAGCAGCCGGAAACCCTTGCCGATATGGCCGCGCGCTTTACCCCACTGTCCGACGCCCTCGATGGCCTGAATGGTGCGCTGTACAGCGAGAGCGGCCAGCACTGGCAGGGCCGCAATCTGTGGCTGGCGATTCGCAGCCTGCCCGCCGTAGAAGACCTTGAGAGCACCACCAACCCGGACACCAGCGCCCTGCCGCCGCTATATCCGCGCTAACTGCAATGTAATCAGAGAGCCGGCACGCGCAGCTTTTGCAGGGCGGGTGTGTGGCGCAAAGCCGGATTTGAGCAACTGCGCAATCTGTGCGTCACCTAACCCAGCAGCGGTCATCAGATTGATCTCGCTAACGGGTTGCGGGCCGGCTATGTAGGCAAGAGTACAGAGCGTGGGGCTTTAGCCGCGATAACCAACACCTTATGTGGCAAGTCGCGGCTAAAACCCCCAAAGCCGATTGACAGCAAGCACTGCGACAAACTGACATACATTGGACGCACATCAGGCGTCCAATCCACCCAGCGAAACTGGCAACATGAGCACCTTGCGTTCCCATTCTTGCCGCAGCCTGATTCAGGGATTTATATGAGCAACGTCGACCACGCCGAAATCGCCAAATTCGAAGCCCTCGCCCATCGCTGGTGGGACCGCGAAAGCGAATTCAAGCCCCTGCATGACATCAACCCACTGCGCGTCAACTGGATCGACGAGCGCGTCGGTCTGGCCGGCAAAAAAGTGCTCGACGTTGGCTGCGGCGGCGGCATCCTCAGCGAATCCATGGCTCAGCGCGGCGCCAGCGTCACCGGTATCGACATGGGCGAAGCACCGCTGGCCGTGGCCCAACTGCACCAGCTGGAGTCGGGCGTAAGCGTCGAGTACCGGCAAATCACCGCCGAAGCCCTGGCTGAGGAAATGCCTGAACAGTTCGACGTGGTCACCTGCCTGGAAATGCTTGAGCACGTGCCCGACCCGGCGTCGGTGATCCGCGCGTGCTACCGCATGGTCAAGCCTGGCGGTCAGGTGTTCTTCTCCACCATCAACCGCAACCCCAAGGCGTACCTGTTCGCCATCATCGGTGCGGAATACCTGATGCGCCTGCTGCCGCGCGGCACCCATGACTTCAAGAAATTTATCCGTCCGTCCGAGCTCGGCGCCTGGAGCCGCGAAGCTGGCCTTGAGGTCAAGGACATCATCGGTCTGACCTACAATCCGCTGAGCAAACGCTACAAGCTGGAATCCGATGTCGACGTCAACTATATGATCCAGACTCTGCGCGAGGAGTAAGGCAGATGCGTTTACGCGCAGTGTTATTCGATATGGACGGCACCCTGCTCGACAGCGCGCCGGACTTTGTCGCCATCAGCCAGGTCATGCGCGCCGAGCGCGGCCTGCCGCCTATTGCCGACAAGCTGATTCGTGATCAGGTCTCCGGCGGTGCGCGCGCCATGGTCGCCGCCAACTTCGCCATGGACCCCGAGGCCGTAGGCTTCGAAGCCTTGCGCCTGGAGTTTCTCGAACGCTATCAGAGCCACTGCGCGGTGCTGACCCGGCCATTCGATGGCATGAATGAGCTGCTCGATGACATCGAACAGGCCAAGCTGATCTGGGGTGTGGCGACCAACAAGCCGGTGCGCTATGCCGAGCCGATCATGCAGCAACTCGGCCTGGCGCAGCGCTCGGCGGTGTTGGTCTGCCCAGATCACGTCAGCCGCAGCAAGCCCGATCCGGAGATGATCCTGCTGGCCTGCGCGAAGATGGGCGTGGAGCCCGCCGCCACCCTGTTTATCGGCGATGACGAGCGCGATATCGAAGCCGGCCGCGCCGCCGGCTGCAAGACCGCCGCCGTCACCTACGGCTATATCCATCCGCAGGACAACCCACGCAACTGGGGCGCCGATGTGGTGGTCGACCATCCGCTGGAACTGCGCACCGTACTCGAACGAGCCCTGTGCAGCTGCTGAAAATTGCCTGCCGGGCGCGCACCGACGCCACCCGCTTTTGAATTAATGAGGCTTTACCCATGCATGACTATTCCGCCCGCCCCGACCTGCTCAAGGGCCGCGTGATTCTGGTGACCGGGGCCGGCCGTGGCATTGGCGCAACCGCCGCCAAGACCTTTGCAGCCCATGGCGCAACCGTACTGCTGCTGGGCAAGACCGAAGAAAACCTCAGCCGCGTGTATGACGCCATCGAAGCCGCCGGCCACCCGCAGGCCGCAGTCATCCCGTTCAACCTGGAAACCGCCCTGCCGCATCAGTACGACGAACTGGCGGCGATGATCGAAACCGAGTTCGGCAAACTCGACGGCCTGCTTCACAACGCCTCGATCATCGGCCCACGCACACCGCTGGAGCAGCTGTCCGGCGACAACTTCATGCGCGTTATGCAGGTCAACGTTAACGCCATGTTTATGCTCACCAGCACTCTGCTGCCGCTGCTCAAACTCTCGACGGACGCCTCGGTGGTGTTTACCTCCAGCAGTGTCGGCCGCAAGGGCCGCGCTTACTGGGGTGCTTATGCAGTGTCGAAGTTCGCCACCGAGGGCCTGATGCAGGTGCTCGCCGACGAAGTCGACGGCATCGCCAGCGTGCGCGCCAACAGCGTCAACCCAGGCGCTACCCGCACCGACATGCGCGCCCAGGCCTATCCAGGGGAGAACCCGCAGAACAACCCGTTGCCTGAGGCGATCATGCCGGTCTATCTGTACCTGATGGGGCCGGATAGCACGGGTGTCAACGGCCAGGCATTTGACGCGCAATAAGCCATAACGGCTGCCGCCGGTTTTCCGGCGGCAGCCGATTCACCTGGCATCAAATTGCCAGCAGCCCCGCCAGTTAACCGGCAAAGACTTGCCACCAGCCTTTGCCACTTAAATCTAAGCACATGAAATAAAAGCATTTTTCACACACTTCCGCGCTTGGCATGAAATTCGCTCTACCTCTTCCAGTCGTCGCGTATCGCGTAAGAGGTAAGGCTTTATGGCCCCGCACAATCAGTCCAACACCATCGATTTCGACGCTGCAAAGCTGCAACGTCTCGGCTATGCCGGTCGCCTGCAGAAGAGCCTGAAGCCGGTCAGCCTGGCGCAGCTGCGCCAGCAATTGAGCCTGCGCCTGCAGACCTCCTTGGAAGCCGAACGCATTCTCGAGCTGTTCTTCACTGAAGTGCAGCGCCTGGTACCACTCAGCGCCCTGAGCTACCACCTGGCGTCCTGCGACCTGCGCCTGGACCTCGGTGAGCGCGGCAATCACTCGGCCGGCTACCGCCTGAACCACGATGGCGAATACCTCGGTGAGTTGACCTTTCGCCGCAACCAGCGCTTCAGCGAGGATGAGCTGGGCCAGCTCGAATCGCTGCTCGCCAGCCTGCTGTTTCCACTGCGCAACGCCCTGCTTTACCGTTCGGCAGTGCAGAGCGCACTGCGCGACCCGCTGACCGATACCGGCAACCGCATTGCCATGCAGCAAACGCTCAAGCGCGAAGTGGACATTGCCCGGCGCACGCTGCAACCGCTGTCGGTGCTGATGGTGGATATCGACCACTTCAAGCGCATCAACGATAACCACGGCCACCTGATCGGTGACCAGGCACTGAAAGCCGTCGCCACCGAGCTGAAAGACAGCCTGCGTAACGTCGACATGGTGTTCCGCTTCGGCGGTGAAGAATTTATGGTGCTGCTCTCCAACACCAACCGCGAAGCCGCCTCGATGGTTGGTGAGCGTCTGCGCATGGCGGTCCTGGGCATCCAGTACTTGGTCGAGAGCCGCGCCATCGAACTGTCGGTCAGCCTCGGCTGCGCCACCCTGCTGCCAGGTGAATCGGTGGAAAGCCTGCTGCGCCGCGCCGACAACGCGCTGTACGTATCCAAGCGCGATGGCCGTAATCGCTTGTCGATGGCCGGGTAAACCGCCCGACAATAAAAAGGCGACCCGAGGGTCGCCTTTTTCATATCCACCGTAATGGATTACTCCGGCTTAGGACCGCGACCAAAACCTGGGCGCTGACCTTCACGGCTCGGCGGGCTGCGGCGCTTGACCGGCGCACCGGCTGGCTTGCGCGATGGACGCTCGCTCAGCTCGACGCCTGAGCGCTGCGCACCCGGCTTAGCCGGACGCTTCTTGTTGACATCACTCGGGCGCTCGGCAACCGGCGTGCCCTTGCTCTGATCAACACGCGGCGTACGTGGGTTACGTACCGGACGCTCGCCACGCTCAGCACCTTCACCACGCGCAGGACGCGAACGACCCTGATCGCCAGCCGCTGCCGGGCCGCCGCCATGGGCCGGACGCAGGGTCCGCTCTGGACGTGCGGCACGACCCACCGGCTTGGCCGATTTGCGCTGCAGACGGTCGATCTTGTCGCGGGCTTTTTCCTTCATATCCGGCAAGGCTACCGGCTTGAGGCCGACTTCTTCGCTGAGGATATCCACTTCGCGCTGGCTCATTTCGCGCCAGCGGCCCATGGTCAGGTCCGAGGTAATAAACACCGGGCCGAAACGCACACGCTTCAGACGGCTGACCACCAGGCCCTGGGATTCCCACAACCGGCGCACTTCGCGGTTACGGCCTTCCATCACCACGCAGTGATACCAGTGGTTGAAGCCCACGCCACCCGGCGCGACCTTGATATCGGTGAACTTGGCCGGGCCGTCTTCGAGCATCACGCCAGCTTTCAGGCGTTCGATCATCTCTTCGTCGACTTCGCCGCGCACACGCACGGCGTACTCGCGGTCCATCTGGAAGGACGGGTGCATCAGGCGGTTGGCCAGCTCACCGTCAGTGGTGAACATCAGCAAACCGGTGGTGTTGATGTCGAGGCGACCGATATTGATCCAGCGGCCATCTTTCGGCCGTGGCAGACGGTCAAACACGGTCGGACGGCCTTCCGGGTCGTCACGGGTGCAGATCTCGCCTTCGGGTTTGTTGTAGATGATTACGCGGCGCACGCTTTCGGCGGCTTCTTCGCGGCGAATCACCTTACCATCGACGGCAATCGCATCGTGCAGGTCGACGCGCACGCCGAGGCTGGCGACTGCGCCGTTGACCTTGACGCGGCCAGCGGTAATCCAGGCTTCGATTTCACGGCGTGAAGCCAGGCCCATACGCGCCATGACTTTCTGCAGTTTTTCGCCTGCGGGGCTGTATTCTTCGATTTCTTCACTCATCTGGGCACCTCCCGGTGTTTTCTTTAGTGATTGGACGACTCGAGTCGTCGAAGGGGCGCGGAGCATACGCGAAAGCCGGCCGATTAGCACGACTTGAGGCTAGCTGGCAGACGAGCAGTCGTCAGCCTTTGCGACAATCGGCGCCTACTTACTAGCCCATCACCGTAGCCCGGATGCAATCCGGGGAGCTGCCATCCCGGATTGCGCCAGGGCTTATCCGGGCTACCGTTGATCGGTGGCCCCCCATCCTACGAACCTCAGTCAGGCAGTTGCTCTTTATCCAGGGTTTCGTGAGGCTCTTCGGCATCGTCAAGCTCATCGTCCTGTTCGGGCAGATCGTCGAAGTCGGTCTTCAGACCCTGTTCCATCGAGTCGAGTTCAGCCAGCAGGCTGCTGAAGCTGGTTTCCTCGCCCACTTCCACCGCAGGCTCATCGGCCAGGGCCAGGTCGGCACGCGCCTGCAGGCTTTGCGGCGCCTCCAGATCATCCTCGAAGGCAAGCGCCGGCTCCGGTTCCAGCTCGCGCAGGGCGGCCAGGGGCGGTAATTCGTCGAGGCTTTTCAGGTTGAAGTGATCGAGAAAAGCCTTGGTGGTGGCAAACATCGCCGGTTTACCCGGCACATCGCGGTAACCGACCACGCGAATCCACTCGCGCTCCAGCAGGGTTTTGACGATATGGCTGTTGACCGCCACACCGCGTACATCCTCGATCTCACCACGGGTAATCGGCTGGCGGTAGGCAATCAGCGCAAGGGTTTCCAGCATGGCGCGCGAATAACGCTGCGGACGCTCTTCCCATAGGCGACCCACCCAAGGCGCAAACTTCTCGCGTACTTGCAGGCGATAACCGGACGCCACCTCGCTAAGTTCGAAGGCGCGCCCTTCGCAGGACTTGCCCAGGTGCGTCAGGGCCTTCTTGAAGACCGCTGGCTCCGGCCGTTCGGCCTCCTCGAAGAGTTCGTACAGACGCTCCAGCGATTGCGGTTTGCCGGATGCCAGCAGAAAGGCTTCGAGCAGGCTGGCCAGCTCACGAGGTTCGTTAAGGTTCATGCTTATTCAGCTCGCGCACGCACATGGATTGGCCCAAAAGCCTCATTTTGCACCAGTTCAACCAGGGATTCCTTGATCAACTCGAGCACTGCCATAAAGGTCACCACCACACCGAGCTTGCCCTCTTCGGCGCTGAACAGGCTGACAAAGGGCACAAACGCGCCGCCCTTGAGGCGTTCGAGCACTTCGCTCATGCGCTCGCGGGTCGACAGCGCTTCACGGGTGACCTGGTGGCTTTCAAACATATCGGCGCGGCGCAGCACTTCGGCCATCGACAGCAGCACTTCTTCTAGGCTGACATCCGGCAGCAGCTTGCGCGCCCGCGCTTCGGGCGCGTCCAGACGCGGCACGGTGACGTCACGGCCGACCCGGCTAAGGCCGTCGATACCTTCTGCAGCAGCCTTGTAACGCTCATATTCCTGCAGGCGGCGGATCAGCTCGGCGCGCGGGTCGTCTTCCTCGGCTTCGACCTCACTGGAGCGCGGCAACAACATGCGCGACTTGATCTCGGCGAGCATGGCCGCCATCACCAGATACTCGGCCGCCAACTCCAGGCGCACCGACTGCATCAGCTCGACATAACCCATGTACTGGCGGGTGATTTCCGCCACCGGGATATCCAGCACATCGATGTTCTGTTTGCGAATCAGGTAGAGCAGCAGGTCCAGCGGGCCTTCGAAGGCTTCAAGAAACACCTCCAGGGCATCCGGCGGGATATACAGGTCCAGCGGCATTTCGGTGACCGCCTGGCCATATACCAGGGCAAATGGCAGCTCTTGCTGGGCATTGGCCTGGTCCTGGGGATGGCTCTCGGGATGTTCCGGGGCTGGCACGCTGGACATGGTCATTCTCGAAATTAGATTCAGCGTTAGGTTCAGCGATAATTCAGGCCAAGGGCCAGGCGCACTTCACTTAGGGTTTCCCGCGCCTCGGAGCGCGCGCGGTCAGCGCCATCGGCAAGAATCTGCCGGACCAGATCAGGGTTGTCCTGATAATCCGCGGCGCGCGCCTGCAACGGTTGCAACTCCTGCTGCAGCGCCTCGACCAAAGGCGCCTTGCACTCCAGACAGCCGATGCCGGCGCTGCGACAGCCTTGCTGCGCCCAGTCGCAGGTCTCGTTGCTGGAATACAGCTGATGCAGCGGCCACACCGGGCAATTCGCCGGGCTACCGGGGTCATCCCGATGCACCCGCGCCGGATCGGTCGGCATACGGCGGATCTTCTCCTCGATCGCCGCACCGCTGTCACGCAGGAAAATCGCGTTGTTGTTGGATTTGGACATCTTGCCGCCATCGAGCCCAAGCAACTTGGGCGACTCGCCAAGCATGGCCTGCGGCTCGATCAACAGAATCTTGCCGCCGCCCTCCAGGTAACCATAAAGGCGCTCTTTATCACCCAGGGTGATGCTCTGTTGATCCTTAAGCAGCGCCCGCGCGGTTTCCAGCGCCTCGGCGTCGCCCTGCTGCTGATAGGCCTTACGCAGATTGTTGTAGAGCGTTGCGGTTTTCTTGCCCAGCTTGATGATCGCCGCCTCGGCCTTTTCCTCAAAGCCTGGCTCGCGGCCATACAAATGGTTGAAGCGCCGCGCCACATCGCGGGCAAACTCGATATGCGCCAGCTGGTCACTGCCTACCGGCACCACGCCGGCGCGGTACAGCAGAATGTCCGCGGCCTGCAGCAAGGGGTAACCGAGAAAGCCGAAGGTGCTCAGGTCCTTGCCGTGTAACTGCTCCTGCTGCTCCTTATAGGACGGCACCCGCTCCAGCCAACTGAGCGGGCAGATCATCGACAGCAGCAGGTGCAGTTCGGCGTGTTCAGGGACTTGTGACTGGATAAACAGCGTCGCCGAGCTGGGGCTGACACCGGCCGCGAGCCAGTCCACGGCCATGTCCATGACGCGCTGAGACAAGGGGCCGACGTCATCGTAATCAGTGGTCAGCGCGTGTAGATCGACGATGCAGAAGAAGCATTCATAGGTGTGTTGCAGCTTCACCCAGTTCTTCAGCACCCCCTGGTAATGCCCCAGGTGCAGCAGACCACTCGGGCGCATGCCAGACAGCACGCGGCGTTCAGCGTCAACAAGACTCAAAACGGATTACCTGAAAGCTCAAAGGAGTTCGATTATAGCCAGGATCAGATGTCATTCGTAAAAGGCGACGGATCACCGCAACCCACTCGAAACACCTCAGGCTCATCGTCAAGCAGACTGACCACGGTGGAGGCTTCCAGCCCGCCGAAACCGCCATCGATAATCAGATCGACCTGATGCTCAAGGATCTGGCGCATCTCGTAAGGGTCGCTCATCGGCAGCGTTTCACCCGGCAGAATCAGGGTCACGCTCATCAACGGCTCATCCAGCTCGGCCAGCAAGGCCATGGCAATCGGATGGTTGGGCACGCGCAGGCCGATAGTGCGGCGCTTGGCATGCAGCAGCATGCGCGGCACTTCACGGGTGGCGTTGAGGATAAAGGTGTAAGGCCCCGGGGTATGACTCTTGAGCAGGCGGAAGGCGGCGGTATCGACCTTAGCAAAGGTGCTGAGCTGCGACAGATCGCGGCATACCAGGGTGAAGTTGTGCTTGTCATCCAGTTGGCGCAGGCGGCGGATGCGCTCTACCGCGTTCTTGTCACCAATATGACAACCCACGGCGTAGGAGGAATCGGTCGGATAGATCACCACCCCACCGTTGCGGATGATTTCCACCGCCTGTTTGATCAGGCGCGCTTGCGGGTTTTCCGGATGAATCTGGAAGAATTGGCTCACACTTGGACCCTGGTCAAATTGCAGTAGGCTGCTGGACATGTTGAAACCGTGCCCACAGGGGCGGTAGATCCTCGGGCACCGGGCGATAGACGCCCAGCTCAGACCACTGACCGGGCGCATGGAAATCACTGCCTGCGGTGACAAACATGCCGAACTCCCGCGCCAAAATCGCCAAACTGCCAACCTGTTCGGCCGGCTGCATCCCGTTGACCACTTCCAGCGAATGGCCGCCGGCGCCGACAAAGTCGGCGATCAACTTGCGTCGTTTACTCCGAGTAAAGTCGTACTGCCAGGGATGCGCCAGACTGACCCAGGCATTGGCGCGGCGCAGGGTATCGACTGCTTGAGCCAGCTCCGGCCAGTGCTGTTTGACATCCCCCAGCTTGCCCGAGCCCAGCCACTTGCGAAACGCTTCGGCGCGATCCTTGACGTAACCACTGCGCACCAGAAAGTCAGCAAAGTGCGGCCGTGCCGGAGCATTGCCGCTGTCGCCCAACTCCTGCTGCATGGCCCGCGCGCCTTCCAGCGCACCCGGCATGCCTTTGGCTTCCAGACGTTTGCTGATTTCTGCGGCGCGCAACCAGCGCCCTTCATGCAGTTCGGCAATCGCCTGCTGCAAAGCCGGCGCGTCGCGGTTGAAGGCATAGCCCAACACATGAATAGTCGCACCGCCCCAGGTGCAGGACAGCTCAATGCCGTTGACCAGTTGCATGCCCAGCGCTTGCGCTGCAGCGCCCGCTTCGTCGAGGCCATCGAGGGTGTCGTGATCGGTCAACGCCAGCAAACGCACACCGCGCTCAAACGCCCGCGCCACCACCACAGCCGGCGCAAGGGCGCCATCTGAAGCGGTGCTGTGGCAATGCAAATCAACATCCATAACGGGCGCTTTCCGAGTCATTTATGTTTGTTATTATGCCGCCAGATGTGGATTCTTGCTGGCTTGCGCCAATATTTCCTCGACTTTGCCTGATCAGGCTGCTTTTCTCCCCTGGCGCTGGCCCGCGCTAACCACCGTATTAAGGATTGAGATGCTCTACGCGATCATTGCCACCGATGTGGAAAACTCCCTGGAAAACCGCCTGAGTGCTCGCCCGGCGCACCTTGCGCGCCTGGAGCAGCTGAAAACTGAAGGCCGTTTGATCCTCGCCGGCCCACACCCGGCCGTCGACAGCAATGATCCAGGTCCAGCGGGTTTTTCCGGCAGCCTGATCGTCGCCGAGTTCGAATCGCTGCAAGCCGCACAGCAATGGGCCGAAGCCGACCCCTACCGCGCCGTCGGTGTGTATGCCTCGGTGCTGGTAAAACCCTTCAAACTGGTCTTGCCTTGAGCCAATCCCTCGCTGAATAACCCATAACAACAATTACAAAGATAGGAGTTCCGATGCGTCCAGGCCCGCTGTTCCTGCTCTTGACCTTGTGCTTGCCGGCCGTCACCCAGGCCGAGGAAAGCCCGCCGCAGCCATTGGCAGAAGCCACTTCGGTGCAGACGCAGATCGATGAACTGGAGCAGCGCCTGGCGCTCAGCGAAGAACAGCGCGAAGCCCTCAGCACTGAACTGCAGAACAGCAGCAACGAACGTGACACCGTGCAACTGCAGCGCCTGCGTCAGGAAAACCAGCGCCTCAAGCTGCAGCTGAAAAAAGCCCAGGCCAGCGCCCCGCAACCGCTGATCAGCGAACAGCAGATGTGGTTTGCCACAGGCGCCGGCGCCGGTTTGCTCGGGGTGATTGTCGGTGCCCTGCTGCGCCGTGGTCGCCGCTCACGCAGCGAGTGGCTCAA
Source organism: Pseudomonas sp. (assembly GCA_035655415.1). Taxonomy (GTDB): domain Bacteria; phylum Pseudomonadota; class Gammaproteobacteria; order Pseudomonadales; family Pseudomonadaceae; genus Aquipseudomonas. The sequence continues at coordinate 28,081 of DASRUM010000209.1, read as the reverse complement.
CTAAGCCATGAGTGATCTGCTGTTAATCGACGACGACGTCGAACTCTGCGAACTGCTGACCAGCTGGCTGACCCAGGAGGGTTTCCAGGTTAGCGCCTGCCATGACGGCCACAGTGCCCGCAACGCCCTTGCCAAACACAGCCCTGATGCAGTGGTGCTGGACGTGATGCTGCCCGACGGCAGCGGCCTGGAGCTGCTCAAGCAGTTGCGCAGCGACCACCCCGAACTGCCGGTGCTGATGCTTTCAGCCCGTGGCGAACCGCTGGACCGGATTCTCGGCCTGGAACTGGGCGCCGACGACTACCTGGCCAAACCCTGCGACCCTCGCGAGCTAACCGCGCGCTTGCGTGCCGTCTTGCGCCGTAGCCTGCCGGCCACGCCTAGCAGCCCGCTCGATCTCGGCGACCTGCATTACAGCCAGGCTCGCGGCACCGTGACCCTGGGCGAACAGGAAGTGCTGTTGACACTTTCGGAAAGCCGCATCCTCGAAGCCCTGCTGCAACATCCGGGTGAGCCAGTGGATAAACAGGAACTGGCGCAACTGGCCCTCGGCCGCAAACTGACCCTGTATGACCGCAGCCTGGATATGCACGTCAGCAACCTGCGCAAAAAGCTCGGCCCGCATGCCGATGGCCGCCAGCGCATTCTTGCTCTGCGTAGCCGCGGCTACTACTACAGCGTTTGAGCAGTCGCTGTGTAAATCAGCCACACCGCACTCTTTACCTAAGCTTTACCTTGCCCTGACGGCCCTTGACCTTGACCGCCCTAGACTGGGCTCATCCGGTGTTTACCGGTTTCAGACAAGGAGACACACCATGCGCAAGACCCTTACCGCAGTACTGCTCGCCCTGACCCTGCCGACTCTGGCCATGGCCATGCCTGACGGCGGCCCGCGGCACGGCGGCGGCCATCATGGTGAACATGGCTCCCGCATGTTCAAAGAGCTCGACCTGAGCAAAGAGCAGCACCGCGAAATCCGCAAGCTGATGGGCGAGCAGATGCAAGGCCGCCATGAGATCACCAAGCGCTACCTGGACAAGCTGCCAGCTGCTGAACAGAAAGCCATGCAGGACGAACTGGAGGCCGCCAAGGACAAACAGCACAGCGCCATCCGCGCCCTGCTCAAGCCCGAGCAGCAGAAAGCCTTCGACGAGCACCAGAAAAAGATGCAAGAGCGCCGCGCAGAGCGCCAGGCATTCAAAGCCTGGCAGGCCGAGCAGGCGAAAAAGAACTAACCCAGGCACTGTTGCCATTACGCCCATCAGGCTGAAAAGCCTGATGGGCGTAAGCATTTCCACCACAGCCATTACTACTAAGGAGCCACCGTGCGGTCACTGTTCTGGCGCATCTTTGCCAGCTTCTGGCTGGCTATTGCCCTGGTTGCTGGGCTGTCTATGCTGCTTGGGCGCATGCTCAATCAGGACGCCTGGTTGCTCAGCCAGCACCCCGGCATGGATGACCTCGCCGAAAAGTGGACCCAGCGCTACGAGAAGAAAGGCCCAAGCTCCGCCCAAGCGCTACTCGAACAACGCAAACGCAAGTTCCGCATCGACGTACAGGTGCTCGACGACAGCGGCCAAGCGGTGGTCAAAGGCACCTTCCCGCCTCGCGCGGCTGCCTTTGAAGCCCGCCACAGCAATGAGAAACGCCTGCCCTGGCGCCGTCTGAGTGTCGACTACACCAGCCCGCATAGCGGCGAAACCTACCTGTTTATCTACCGCATCCCGAACCCCGAAGTCGCCGCGTGGCAGCGCGAAAGCCTGCTCTGGCCGCTGAGCGCACTGGCTATCGCCATGCTGGTGCTGACTCTGTTCAGCCTCTGGCTGACGCTGTCCATCACCCGCCCGCTGAATCGCCTGCGCGGCGCCGTGCATGATCTGGGGCAAACCGCCTACCAGCAGAACAGCCTGGCCAAACTGGCCGAACGGCGTGATGAACTCGGCGTGCTGGCGGCCGACTTCAACCGCATGGGCGAACGCGTACAAGGCTTGATCAGCAGTCAACGTCAGCTGTTGCGCGACGTGTCCCATGAGCTGCGCTCACCACTGGCGCGTCTGCGTATTGCCTTGGCGCTGACCGAGCGCGCCGATGCTGCCGAACGGGAAAAATACTGGCCGCGCCTGAGTCAGGAGTGCGACCGCCTGGAAGCGCTGATCAGTGAAATCCTCGCCCTCGCCCGCCTCGACGCCGAACCGGGTGCGGCGCAGCCAATCAACGTAGACGAGCTGCTGCACAGATTGCAGGAAGACGCGCACCTGGACGCGCCGGAGCAACAGATCAAGATTCAGCTGGAAAGCGACCTGCAGCTCAACGGCTGGCTGGACATGCTGCAACGGGCGATGGATAACCTGCTGCGTAACGCCCTGCGTTTCAACCCGGTTGGCCAGGCTATCGAGCTGACGGCCAGCAAAAACGCTGAGCAGCTATGCCTGAGCGTGCGTGATCACGGCCCTGGCGTTGCACCTGAGCTGCTGACCCGCCTTGGCGAACCCTTCTACCGCGCCCCTGGCCAGACCAGCAGCGGTCACGGTCTGGGCTTGGCCATTGCCCGCCGCGCCGCCGAGCGGCATGGCGGCCAGTTGGAACTGAGCAATCATGCGCAAGGCGGCTTTATCGCCACTCTGCGCCTGCCACTCACTCCACCGCAGGCCAGGCCTTAACAAAATCCCCGACCTGTACCTGCGGCACCGCGCGCAGTTCGCGCTCTGGGGTGCCGAGGTAGAGGTAGGCAATAACCTGCTCATCTGCGCTCAGCCCCAGACCGGCAGCGACCTGCGGGTTGTAAGCCATATCACCGGTACGCCAGACCGCACCAATACCTTGCGCATGGGCAGCCAGAAGAATGCCATGGGCGGCGCAGCCGGCGGCCAGCACCTGCTCCTGCGCTGGCACTTTCAAGCTGGCCTGCACGCGGGCAATCACCACCACCAGCAAGGGCGCCCGCAGCGGCATGGCGCGCGCCTTGGTCACCGCTTCGGGGCTGGCATCGGCGGGCAACGCGCTGGCAAACAGCGCGCCCAACTGCGTCAGCGCTTCGCCTTCAACGGTTAGGAAACGCCAGGGCCGCAGCTGGCCATGGTCAGGCGCACGCAGGGCGGCGCGAAATAACAGTTCGCGCTGCGCAGCATCAGGGGCCGGCGCAATCAGGCGCGGCGCGGAAACACGGTTTAGCAACGCATCAAGAGCGTCCATCAGCCACCTCGGCAATTGAAACAGGTGGCCATTCTAGTGCCTGGGTGCAGCAGACAGGCAATACGTAGAGTTTCTCAAGCCACCCGTTCAGGCGAAATACTGGGCAACACCGGCGGCATTATGGGCGGCAAACCGTGTGCGCCGCGCGCCGCATCGCAATGCGGGTTGTGCTCGCCATTGACCCAGGAGGCCTCGAACTCGCGGCAGGTGCTGGAGCGCTGTTCATATAGCGTGCAGCGCACGCCCTGGCCGACTTCACCGAGCAGGGCCGTGCAGCGCACGGGCTTGTGCTCCGTGCCACGCATGGCGACGCGATGCGGGGTGATCAGCACCACCCGATCATCGGGCACCACACCACCCGCCGATTGGCACTCACCCCAGAAAAATGACACACGAAAATGCGCGCAGCAGGCGCCACAGCTAAGACAAGGATTGCTATCGGACATGATTTGGCGGGCTCAGAAACCGGCAAGGGCCGGCACCTGGCGGCTATTCTATGCAGCGCCAAGCGCTTGTAAAGCGCGCATTATGGCGGCTGTACAGCGGCTGCAGCGCGCGTAGAATAACGCCCCTTTGCCCCACAGAGCCTGAGCCGAATCCATGTCATTGCCGACACTGCGCATCATTGCTTTTATTCTCGGCATCTTCCTGATCACCCTGGCCGTCAGCATGTTGATCCCCATGCTGACGCTGCTGCTGTATTCGCGCACAGACGACCTCAACGCCTTTCTCTGGTCCAGCCTGGTAACCGCCGCGGCGGGCATCGCCATGGTCATCCCTGGCCGACCAAAAGAGGCGCAGCTGCGCCCGCGCGACATGTACCTGCTGACCACCGGCAGCTGGCTGGTGGTGTGCATCTTCGCCGCCCTGCCGATGGTGCTGATCCACCACATCAGCTACACCGATGCCTTCTTCGAGACCATGTCCGGCGTCACCACCACGGGTTCAACCGTGCTTGCAGGACTGGACCACGCCTCCCCTGGCCTGCTGATCTGGCGCTCGATGCTGCAATGGCTTGGCGGTATCGGCTTTATCGGCATGGCGGTGGCGATTCTGCCGCTGCTGCGGGTCGGCGGCATGCGCCTGTTCCAGACCGAGTCCTCCGACTGGGGCGAGAAAGTCATGCCGCGCTCGCACATGGCGGCCAAATACATCCTGTTTATCTACCTGAGCCTGACTCTGACGGGCTTTCTCGGCTTTTGGCTGGCGGGCATGACGCCCTTCGATGCGCTCAATCATGCGATGACCTCAATCTCCACCGGCGGCTACTCGACCTCGGACTCATCCCTAGCCAACTGGAGCCAGCCGGCCGTGCACTGGGTCGCGGTGGTATTGATGATCTTCGGCGGCCTGCCCTTTACCCTGTATGTCGCCACCCTGCGCGGCAACCGCAAGGCGCTGTTCAAGGACCATCAGGTACGCGGCTTTCTCGGCTTTTTGTTGGTCACCTGGCTGGTGTTCGGCACCTGGCTGTGGCTGCATTCGGATAACAGCTGGCTGGATGCGTTTCGCATCGTCGCAGTGAATGTCACCTCGGTGGTCACCACCACCGGCTATGCCCTGGGCGATTACACCACCTGGGGCAGTTTCGCCGTGCTGCTGTTCTTCTACCTGACCTTTGTCGGCGGCTGCTCGGGCTCCACTTCCGGCGGGCTGAAGATCTTTCGCTTTCAGGTGGCTTACGTGCTGCTCAAGGCCAACCTGCAGCAGCTGGTGCACCCGCGCGCAGTAATCAAGCAGCAGTACAACAACCACAACCTCGATGAAGAGATTGTCCGCTCGCTGATCACCTTTTCGTTTTTCTTCACCATCACCATCGGTGTGATTGCCCTGGGCCTTACTCTGCTTGGCCTGGACTGGGTAACCGCGCTGACCGGCGCGGCTACCGCAGTGTGTAACGTCGGCCCCGGCTTGGGTCCGATCATCGGCCCGGCGGGCAACTTCTCCAGCCTGCCGGATGCCGCCAAGTGGCTGCTCACCATCGGCATGCTGCTCGGTCGCCTGGAAATTTTGACCGTACTGGTGCTAGTCACTCGGGCATTCTGGCGACATTGAGTGAAATCGGCTGTGCGACAAGCGAACAAGCCCGATAACCTAGACTCTTGCTATTACTGGAACGGAACCCGCTTAGATGGCTTGGCCGACCTTACGGATCATCGCGTTTATCAATGGCATCTTTCTTCTGACCCTGGCGATCAGCATGGCCGTGCCCATGCTGACACTCGTACTGTTTACGCGGCCTGATGAACTCAACGCGTTTCTCTGGTCCAGCCTGATCACCTTTATCGCGGGCATCGCGATGATTGCCCAAGGTCGGCCCAAGGATGTGCAGCTGCGCCCACGCGACATGTACTTGCTGACGGTGTCCAGCTGGATACTGGTAGGGCTTTTCGCTGCCCTGCCGTTTATGTTTTCCCAGCATCTGGACGTGACCGACGCGGTATTTGAAAGCATGTCGGGCATCACTGCCACCGGGGCCACGGTGCTAACCGGGCTGGACAGCATGTCGCCGGGCATTCTGATCTGGCGTTCGCTGCTGCACTGGCTTGGTGGTATCGGCTTTATCGCCATGGCCGTGGCGATTCTGCCGATGCTGCGCATCGGTGGTATGCGCCTGTTCCAAACCGAATCATCGGACCGCTCCGAAAAGATCATGCCGCGCTCGCATATGGTCGCCAAATATATGGTCGCGGCCTACGTGGGCATCAGCCTGCTCGGCTGCCTGGCGTTGTGGACGGCAGGCATGGGGGTGTTCGACGCGATCAACCACACCATGTCGGCCATCGCCACCGGCGGCTTTTCCACCTCAGACCAATCGGTTGGCAAATGGACCGAGCCGGCGGTGCACTGGGTCACCATCGCGCTGATGATTCTCGGCAGCGTGCCGTTTGTGCTGTTTGCCTCGATGCTGCGCGGCAACTACAAGGCTTTGATCAGGGACCAGCAGGTACGCGGCTTTCTCGGCATTTTGCTCAGCACCTGGCTGCTGCTCGGCACCTGGTATTACCTGAGCACCGAGCTGCACTGGCTCGAAGCCATTCGCCACGTGGCGTTCAACACCACCTCAATCATGACCACCACCGGCTTTGCCCTCGGCGATTACACGCTGTGGGGCGGCTTTGCCGGCATGCTGTTTTTCTATCTGGGGTTTATCGGCGGCTGCTCGGGCTCAACCGCAGGCGGACTGAAGATATTCCGCTTCCAGGTGGCCTACGTGCTGCTCAGGGCCAACCTGATGCAGCTGATCCATCCGCGTGCAGTGATCAAGCAGCAATACAACCGCCACCACCTGGATGAAGACATCGTCCGCTCGATTCTGACCTTCTCGTTCTTCTTCACCATCACCATCGCCGTGCTGGCCCTGGGCCTGACGCTCTGTGGGCTGGACTGGATCACCGCCCTCAGCGGCGCGGCCAGCACAGTCTCCGGCGTCGGCCCTGGCATGGGCCCGATCATCGGCCCCGCAGGCAACTTCTCCAGCCTGCCAGACACCGCCAAATGGCTGCTGACCTTCGGCATGCTGCTCGGTCGTCTGGAAATCCTTACCGTGCTGGTGCTTATGCTGCCGGCATTCTGGCGACACTAAGGGCACAGTTACATACGCGCACGGTACTCACCCGGCGTGGTGTCAAACCAGCGGCGGAAGGCACGAAAGAAGTTGCTCGGGTCGGAGAAGCCCAACAGGTAGGAAATTTCCAGCAGGGTCAGGTTGGCCTGGCCCAGATACTGCCCAGCCAGCTCGCGGCGCGTGTCGTCGAGCAGGTGCTGATAGCTGGTGCCTTCATCCTGCAGTCGCCGCTGCAAGGTGCGCTCGGATAGCAGCAGAGCCTGCGCCACAGATTCACGCTTGGGTTCGCCCTGGGGCAGCAGGCGGCATAACACCTGACGCACCTGATGGGTCACCCGCGTACCGGAAAACCGTGCCAGATAATCGCCAGCAAAGCGGTCATGCAGCTGCGCCAGCGCCTCGTTGGCCGACGGCAGCGGTGCATCCAGATCGGCCCGTTCGAACAGCAACGCATAGTGCTCGGCATTGAACTTCAGCGGGCACTGGAACACTTCTTCATACGGCGCCAGATCAGCAGGGGCTGGGCCCATCAAGCTGACCAGACGCGGGCGTAGCGGCTTGCCGGTCAGCCAGCGGCAGAATGCCAATGAATGTGCCAACGAGGCTTCGGCGCTCTGCCGGGCCGAGGGCAACCGGTCCCCATGGATCGCCAGGAGCATTTCATAGCCCTCCGGGGTGGGATGAAAACTGAGGTCGGCGCCCTCGCCAATAATCCGCTGATAACGCACCAGACGGGCAAAACCTTCCTGCAGGTTGCGACTGCTCATCACCGCATAGCCAACCACATTGAAGGACGATGGCCGCAGGATCTTCGCCATATTCAGGCCAATCGCCGGATTGCCCGAGGCCTCTACGGCCAGATGCCAGAGGCGGGTCATGGCATCCTGGGCAAAGCGCGCATCGGCGTCGGTCAAAGCCGCATAGTCGAGCCCCAGCTGACTAAACAGGCTGCGGCAATCAACCCCGCCAAGCTCCAGGGCCGCGACAATGCCCGAGGCCCAGCTGGATGAAGTGGTACGTTCGCTCATGGCGTTTTCTTATTCTGAGTCAGCAAAAAGGGCGACAGAAGGATACTAAACTGGCACCTAATGTCAGTGGCCCAGCGAGTCAGTCGGCCTAGACTGCAAGTAAGCCGTCACAGCCGCAAGCCTGGTGGCGCCCAAAAGAATAAGAGGAGGCCCCCGATGAGCACTGAAACCCACGAACGCTACAACAGCTTCGCCGAGTTCTACCCCTATTACCTGCAGGAGCACAGCAACGCCACCTGCCGCCGCCTGCACTATGTCGGCAGCCTGCTGGTGCTGTGTGTACTGGGCTATGCCCTAATTACTCAGCAGTGGTTGTGGCTGTTGGCCATACCGCTGATTGGTTATGGCTTTGCCTGGGTCGGCCACTTTGTATTTGAAAAGAACCGCCCCGCCACCTTCGATTACCCGCTCTACTCGCTGATGGGCGACTGGGTAATGCTCAAGGATGCCTTTACCGGCCGCATCAAATTCTAATCGAATGACCGCTGGCACAAGCGGCGCTGCCGTTCAGCTGCCGCGCTTGGCGGTTGCGGTGGGCTTGGTTATGATCCCTGACTATTTTGCGCAGCCGCCACGCTGCGCTATCCAGGCACCCGACAGAGGTGCCAGACGAGCAGCAGGGATTGTTCCACCGGATGAATGTCAAAAGCGCCCCCCGAATTTCCGCACTGCCGGCACCGCCGTTGCGTGAGTACTACTCCCGCGTCTTGGCCTATATCGCCATCGCTGCCAGTATTGCCGCCGGCACTTACACCCAGCATTTCGGTTACGACATTCTCTGGATGGTGCCCTACGCACTGCTTTATCCGCATTTGGCGCACCATCTGAGCCTGCGTTTCAAACGCGACCATCCGCAGCGCACCACCCTCAGTCTGCTGTTTATTGATGCCCTGCATGCCGGCGGTGTGCTGGCCCTGCTTGGTTTTTCGGTGGTTCCCAGCCTGATGTCGCTGCTGATTCTGCTGTTCAGCGCGCTGGTCATCGGTGGCGTACGTCACCTTGCCCTGGCATCGCTGATTGCCCTGAGCGGCGCGGTGTTCTGTGCGGCGCTGTTCCAGGTCAAGCTAAACATCAATACCCCACCGCTGGTGGCACTGGTCAGCATCTTTTTCACCACCCTGTATATCTGCATCACCGCCTACTTTGTGCATCAACAGGGCCTGCGCCTGGCGCAGGTGCGCAGCGAAATTACCCGTGAACAGGAAAAGGCCGCACGCCTGGCGCGCAATCTGGCCAAGTACCTGTCACCACAGGTGTGGGAATCGATCTTCACCGGCAAGAAGAGCGTGCGCCTGGAAACCCAGCGCAAGAAGCTCACGGTGTTTTTCTCCGACATCAAGGGCTTTACCGAGCTGTCCGAAGAACTGGAAGCCGAAGCCCTGACCGACCTGCTCAACACCTACATCAATGAAATGTCGAAGATCTGCCTGAAATACGGCGGCACCATCGACAAATTCATCGGCGACTGCGTGATGGTGTTCTTTGGCGACCCCAGCAGCAAAGGCGCAAAGAAAGATGCGGTGAATGCCGTGTCCATGGCCATCGCCATGCGCAAGCATATGAAGGTGCTACGCCAGCAGTGGCGCGCCCAGGGCATCACCAAGCCGCTGGAAATTCGCATGGGGCTGAACACCGGTTATTGCACGGTGGGAAACTTCGGCGCTGATACGCGCATGGACTACACCATCATCGGCCGCGACGTGAACCTCGCCAGCCGCCTGGAAAGCGCCGCCGAATCCGGTGAGATCCTGATCTCCCATGAGACCTATTCGCTGGTCAAGGACGTGATCATGTGCCGCGACAAGGGCCAGATCAACGTCAAGGGCTTTACCCGCCCCGTACAGATCTACCAGGTGGTGGACTTCCGCCGTGACCTGGGCGCCACCTCCAGCTATGTCGAGCACGAGCTACCTGGCTTTTCCATGTACCTGGACACCAACGGCATCCAGAATTTCGACAAGGAAAAGGTTATCCAGGCCCTCAGTCAGGCAGCCGATAAGCTGCGTGACAAGGTGATCATGTAGCGCCCACCTGGGCCTGCAAGCACAGCTCACCATCAAGCAACGGCTGCCGCGCCAAAAATTCCAGCGCCGACGCTCGCCAGGATTGCCGCGCGGCTAACTCGGCGCAACGCCCGCGATCCAGGCTCAAGGCCTCCAGGCAGGCCGCACGCAAGTCCTCATGCATGACCCCGCTGACGCCTGCCTGCAACACATCCAGCGGCCCAGCTACCGGAAACGCCGCCACTGGCGTACCGCAGGCCAGGGCCTCGAGCATCACCAAACCATAGGTATCGGTACGCGAGGGGAACACCAGCACGCTGGCATTCTGAAACGCCTCAGCCAACGCCTGGCCATGCTGATAGCCGAGAAAGCGCACCTGCGGATAAGCAGTCTGCAACGCCTCGCGCTGTGGCCCATCGCCGACCACCTGCTTCTGCCCCGGCAGATCGAGGGCGAGAAACGCCTCGATATTCTTCTCCGGAGCAACTCTCCCGACATACAGGAATACCGGTTGATCCAGGTTCGGCAGAGCCAGTGATGGGCGAAATAGCTGTGTATCGACGCCCTTGCGCCAGAGCACCAGGCGCTTAAAACCCCAGCCAGCAAACTCGTCGCGCATACGCTCGGTGGTCACCAGCACCGCCTGACTCGGCCGATGAAATGCCCGTAGAAAGGCATAGCCCCAACGTATTGGAATCCAAGGCCAGCGCGTGTGCACATATTCGGGAAAACGCGTATGGATCGCGCTGGAAAACGCCAGATCGCGCTTGACCAACCAGCGCCGCGCCGCCCAGCCCAACGGGCCTTCGGTGGCCAGGTGCACGCAGTCCGGCTGAAATGCGCGAATCGCCGGCCCAACCCGCCAGAGGCTCCACACCAATGGAATTTCCGGGTAACTGGGGCATGGCAACGCGCGAAAATCCGCCGGCGACAGCAGCTTGACCTGATGGCCTAGGCCACGCAGCTCGCTGATCAAGGCCTGCAGGCTGGTGACCACACCATTAACCTGCGGCGACCAGGCGTCGGAGACGATCAGAATCCTCACAGGGCCGGCTCGGCAGCCACAACCGGGGCTGCTTGCAGCTGACGCGCCTGATCATCGGCCAGGCGATACAACTCGATGCTGCCATCCAGGTGCTCAATCAGCGCCGTGCAGGACTCCACCCAGTCGCCGCAATTCATGTACTCGACATCGCCCATCGGGCGGATTTCCGCATGGTGAATATGCCCGCAGACCACGCCGTTGAAGCCGCGCTTGGCACACTCGTGGACGATGGCTTCTTCAAAATCGCTGATAAAGTTCACCGCCGTCTTGACCTTGTGCTTGAGGTAGGCCGACAGCGACCAATAGCCATAGCCATAACGGCTACGCCAGTAATTCAGCCAGCGATTGAGGGTCAGGGTGAACTCGTAGGCCGAGTCGCCGAGAAAGGCCAGCCAGCGGTGATAGCGGGTGATCACATCAAACTGGTCGCCATGAATCACCAGCAGGCGGCGGCCATCGGCGGTGATGTGCTCGGCCTCGTCGACCAGCTGGATATTGCCGAGCATCAGGCTGGAGTAGCGCCGCAGAAATTCGTCATGGTTACCGGTAACGTAGATCACCTCGGTGCCGCGTTTACTCATGGTCAACAGGCGGCGGATCACGTTGCTATGCGACTGCGGCCAGTACACCCCGCTACGCAGCTTCCAACCGTCGATGATGTCGCCGACCAGGTAGATCTTGTCGGTTTGGTAGCGTTTGAGAAACGCCGCCAGGTGTTCGGCCTGACAATCCCGGGTGCCCAAGTGCACATCGGAAATCCACAGGGTACGGACACGTTGCTTGCGGCTGGGCTTGGCGAGCTGGGCGCTGGTCATGGACGACCTCCGGCTGGGTTTGCTCGAGTCTGCGCAGCCGTGGTGAAAGGTGCATGACAGTGTTGTGGCAATTCGGTGACAGCCTCTAAAGGGTATAAACTGGCTGGCCGAACAAGGAGCCCACCATGTCCTCGCTGCTCTCGCTGCGTCATTACAGCCATGAATTGCTCAGCCACAGCCATGACCACGCGCAGCTGGTGTTTGGCTTGAGCGGCCTGCTGGAGTTCGAAATAGCCGGACATGGCAGCCAGGTGAAACGCCAGACCCTGGCCGTGGTGCCCAGTGATGCGCAACACGCCTGTGGTAGCAAAAGCGGCAGCCACTGCCTGGTGCTCGACGTACCTGAAGACAGCTGGCTGCAACAACAGTTGGGTCGGCACCTGGATGCCACGCGCCGCCTGTTGGAAAAACCCGCCGCCGTCAGCCTGAATCCCGCACAGAGCCAGTTGGTCAGCTGGCTGGCCGCCAGCCCGATCAATGACCCGGTGATTGCCCAGCAAGGCGCCGCCCTGCTCTTGGCCAGTCTGGCCAATGGCGAGATGCCCGCCCATGCAGCCAGTCGTCTGCCGCTGGCGGCGCTAGATGCGCATATCGACCAACATGCCGCGCACCCGCTTCAGGTGGCCGATCTAGCGCGCCTGGCCGGCCTGTCGGCGGCACGTTTTCACGCACGCTTTCTCGATGAGACCGGGCAAACGCCGATGGACTATGTACGCAGCCGCCGCCTGCAGCTTGCGCGGCAACTGCTGCAAGGCAGCAACCTGGCGATCGGCGAGATCGCCGCACGAGTCGGCTACAGCTCACAAAGCGCCTTTAGCGCCGCCCTGTCCCGGCATCTCGGCGTTACACCTCGGCAACTGCGCCGCACTGAGTAATTCGCCTGCGTCCACCGATGAGAGCCTGGCGACAAAACCCGCGACTCCCGAGACAGACAAGGGCACAGATAGGCACCTAGACTGCCCGGCAGAATCGAGGAGTCGCCTATGCACAACATCGAATGGCAAGATTTCGAAAAAGTGGAGCTGCGCGTCGGCACCATTCGCGCAGCCCGCACCAATGAAAAAGCCGTAAAACCCGCCTACGTGCTGGAAGTGGATCTTGGCGAACTGGGTACCAAGACCTCCAGCGCCCAGCTCACCGCCCACTACAGTTGCGAGCAGCTACTCGACCGCCAGGTGCTGTGCGTGTGCAATTTCGCCGCCAAACGCATCGCCGGCGTGCGCTCCGAGGTGCTGGTGACCGGCGTGTATGACGCCGATAACAAAGTAGTGCTGGCCGGATTCGACAAACCGCTACCCAACGGTGCGCGCCTGGCATGAATCAACGTAATGCGCTGTGGGCCATCCATCTGGGCGCCCTGCTGTTTGGACTGTCGGGCATATTCGGCAAGCTGGCCAATACCACCCCGCAGATGATCTCCGCCGGCCGCGCCGTTTTCGCCGTGGCGGCCTTGCTGCTGTTCGCCAAGCTGATCAGCAACGCGCGCCTGGTCCGCCTTGGCTTGCGCCAAACCAGCCTGCTGGCCCTTGGCGGCCTGCTGCTTGGTGGCCATTGGTGGAGTTTTTTCGAGTCCGTGCATATCTCCGGCGTGGCCATCGCCACCCTCGGTTTTGCCAGTTTTCCGGCCTTTACCGTGCTGCTCGAAGGTTTGCTGTTCCGTGAACGCACCCGGCCGATCGAATACGCCATGGTGGCGCTGGTGTGCCTGGGCCTGGTGCTGGTCACCCCGGATTTCGACCTGAGCAGCCAGGCCACCAGCGGCCTGCTCTGGGCAGTGCTGTCCGGTCTGCTGTTCTCCTTGCTGTCGCTGCTCAACCGCGCCAGCACCCGTGGCATTGATCCGGTGCAGGCGGCGCTGTACCAGAACCTCACTGTGCTGCTGGTGTTTATTCCGCTGGCCTGGCCGACGCTGCCCAGCGTACAGGCCCAGGATTGGCTATGGATGGCGATGCTCGGGATCTTCTGCACGGGCCTGGCGCACAGCCTGTTCGTCGCCAGCCTGCGGGTACTCAAGGCGCGCACCACGGCGGTGATTTTCGCCCTGGAGCCGATTTACGGAATCGCCTTCGCCTGGCTGCTGTTCAGTGAAGTGCCGACACTGCGCATGCTCGCCGGTGGCCTGCTGATTGTCAGCGCGATCTTTCTTTCGGCGCGGATGGCCAAGTGATCCAAGCGCTAATTAACAACGCTCAGCGGTCGTTGTGGCCCAGATCCCGCGCTGGGTCGATCTGATCACGCAGCCGCTGCTTGAGCACCTTGGCCTCGGGAAAGCCGCCATCGGCCTTGCGTTCCCAGATCTGCACGCCATCGCAGGTGATGCGAAACACCCCGCCCGTGCCAGGCTCCAGGCAAACCCTAGATAGATCATCGGTAAAACTCGACAGCAGCTCCTGCGCCAACCAGGCGGCGCGCAGCAGCCACTGGCATTGCGTGCAATAGGTGATGACCACTTCGGCTTTCGGGCTGGACATTGGCAGGCTCGCGGCGGATGAAAAAACCGATGATAACGCGCAGTGGCCTTACCTCAGCACAAGAAAAACGCCCGCGTAGCGCAGGCTAGCGGGCGTTAAGCAACAGCGCTTTCAATCAGGCGATTTTGGCCAGTAGCTGACGTGCTTCCTGCTTCTGCTCTTCATCGCCCTCGTTGATAACTTCATTGAGGATCTGGCAGGCGCTGTCCAGACTGCCCTGCTCGATATAGGCCAGGGCCATATTCAGTTTGGACAGGTTGTCGCGGTTGCCGGCCAGCTCATCAAGGTCATCCAGCAGAGCCACATCAAGCACGTCACCACCCCAACCGTCGTGGGAGGTTTCCTCCACCAGCATCGACTCGACGTACGGGCTGCGTGCATCACGACTGCCGGACAGCTCGAAGATATCCGAGGTCTTGCGCTTGGTCGCAGCATTGCTCTCGGCCTTGTTCGCCACTTTTTTTGGCGCAGTCGGGGCAAAGGGGCTGACCAGGTCCCAGTCGGCATCCAGCGACATATCGTCCAGATTGAGCTGACCATCATTGGCGGCATCCACTAACGGCTGTGCCTCGACTTCATCCAGTTCCAGCACCACATCGTCCAGCAGACTGCTCGGCGGCGCGCTGAACAGCTCGGCATGCCGCGCTTTTAATTCGTCGATCCGCGCGGGGGTAAAGCCGGTTGCACGTACCAATACCTCATGCGCGACAAAGCCCTGAGCATCACCCAGCAAGGCCAGCACTTCCAGCAGGCGGAAACCAATATCACTGCGCTGCGGCTGCGCCTCCCAGGCTTTGCGCAAGGTACTAGCGGCCTCACTCAGGCGGCCATAGGCGATATACACGTTGGCACTTTGCAGCGCATCTTCACCCGCTGCCGGCCATACCGGCCCGTCACGTACGTTAAGGGCCACTGCTGCCGGTGCGACCGGTAAAGCCGGCGCCATACTTTGCGCCTTGGGCATGCTCGCTGCTCGCGCCGGCTGCGCAGGCACGGGCGCAGGCTCGACAGGTTTTTTGCCACGCCAGAACAGGCCGGCCACACCAGCCAGTAACAGCGTCAGCAGGCCGGCGATAATCGCCAGCCAGTTGTTGCCTGACTCGGCCGTAGCCGACGGGTTTTCCGCGACCGGTGCAGACACAGGCGCGGCAATTGCTTCGGCACTCGCCCGACGGGCCGCCAACTCGGCCTGCAAGCCGGCAATCTGCTGATCCCGCGCGCCCATCTGCTCCTGCAGCTGCTGCACCTGCAGGCCCAACTGCGCCAGGCTCTGCTGCAATTGCAGTGTCTCGCTAATCTGGCTAGCCAACTCCTGCTCGACGCGGGCCTGCTCCTGGATCAACAGCTCAGCAGGCGGATCAACCGGCAGCTCAGCACTGACTGTTGGCGCAATCTCTGGGGGCGCAACGGCCGGCGTAGTAATTGGTGCAGCCGGCTCAATTACTGAAGGCGACGAATCGGCGACGCTGTCAGGCAATAGCAATTGCGCACCGGCACGCAGGCGATTGATATCGCCATTGATAAAGGCCTGAGGGTTGAGCGCATGGATGTCGTTCATCAACGCCTGAGGCGCCACCTGCCCGGCATCGACGGCCAAGCGCGTGGCGATCTTCCACAGGCTGTCACCGCTGACCACGCTGTAGCGATTGCCCTGCTGCGCGGCGGGCAATACTGCCGAGCGCGCACGCTCGACAGTGGTGGCACGCGGCGCGCTCGCTACGGCAGCTGGCGCGGCAGATGCTGCAGGCGCAGCCAGGCTGCGGTAGGCGGCCGAGCTGGGTGGATCAAGCAGCACGGTGTACTCGCGGTACAACTGGCCATTGGGCCGTACCACTTCGACGATAAAATTCAGATAAGGCTCGCGCACCGGCTGGGTCGACACCACGCGAATCACACTTTTGCCGCCCCGCAGCAACGGGGTGAAGCGCAGATCATTGAAAAAATACAGACGATCAACCCCGGAACGGCTGAACACTTCGGCAGGTGCCAGGCGCACGCGCATGTCGGCGTCGCTCAGGTCGCCCACATCAAACAATTCGATTTCGGCATCCAGCGGCTGACTGAGCGCCGAATGCAGGGTGATTTCACCCAGGCCAAGTGCTGGAACCAGCCCCGAATAAAGGGCTGAGCTGGATGCGAGGCCTATCAGTAATTGACGAACCTTTGCCATAAAAACGCTCCCGATGAAACCGTCCCTGCACTCTCGCCACTGCATGTAATGGACGTGCGCTTCCAGCGCTTGCGAGAGTATAGACGACGGCAAATGCGGCCTTGGGACTACGTTCCGTGTTAACCCGGCTGGTGCATGGCAATAATTACGGCGCACTGCATGCAGAAAATGCCACCCGCCGTTTGGCAAAAAGCCATTACACCTGCAAGCATAGGCCTGCAGTCAAGAAAATGACAACTCCGTCACATAAGGGTCTGTTGCCGTTTAGCTGTCAGCGTCTTGTCGATTTGACGCCCCAGGCCGCCAAAACCGTGATCGCAAATACACCGGCCACCAACCAGAAACTCTGTTTGAAAGCCAGCATCTCCGCGAAATGGTCGCCACCTTCAGCGCTGTGCCGCCACTCCAGAAAGAAGGTCAGTAGATTGACCCCGAACGCGCCGCCCAGCTGGCGCACGAAGGTAATGGCCCCTGCGCCCTGCGCCAATTCCGCTGGGCTAAGAATATCCAGCGAACCGGTACTCAAGGCAGGCAGCAATATGCCCAGGCCAATGCGCCCGACACAGGCCCAGAAACACAGCTGGATAAATGAGGCGCCCTGCTCGACCCAGGCCAGCCCCGCTGCCGACAGCGCAAAGATCAGCAGACCGGCACTCAGCAGCACGGCCGCAGACAGCCGGTCACTGAGCCAACCACCGAGAAAGGACGCCATGCCCATCAAGATCCCGGCCGGCAATAGCAGAAGGCCCGAGCGCCCGGCGCTGAAGCCTTCAACGGTCTGCAGATACAGCGGGATCAGGTAGGTCGAACCATACAGGCCAAGGCCAAGGGTCAAGGCGACCCAACTGGCGCTGCGAAACCCGGCATGTCGCCACAGCGCAAGCGGCAACAGCGGCTGAGCGGCAGACCGGCTGCGCAGAATAAACGCCGCGCCCGCCAGCAGTGCCAGGCAACCCGGCAACCAGACCCGCGGCGCCGACCAGGCAAAACGCTGCGCCTCGGCCAGAAAACCCAGCGCGGCAAATATCGCCACACACAGCCAGGCGAAGGCCTGGATATCCAGACGCGGTGTGCTGCGCTCACGTTCACTGGGCAACAACCACTGTCCGGCGAGCATGGCCAGCAGACACATTGGCAGCGGCATCCAGAAGATCGACGGCCAGCCAAAATGATCGACCAGGTAGCCGCCAATCCCCGGCCCCAGCGACGGCGCCAGCATCACCCCCAGGCCGTATATGCCCAGCGCCATACCTCGCCCACCATCGGCGAATACACGAAAGATCAGCACCATGGCCAACGGCTGCACAATTCCCGCACACAGCCCCTGCACGATACGCAGGGCGATCAGCTGCCAGGCGGCGTGCGCCACCAGCGCCAACAGTGAACTGAGGACAAACAGCAGCAGGCCGAATTGCGCCGTACGCCGCGCACCGAAACGCGCCTGGGCCCAGGCGGCCAACAGCAGGCCAGCGGTCATGGCCGCGAGAAAGCCGGTGGACAGCCACTGCGCCAGTGGCCGGCCGATGGCGAAATCCGCCATGATCGCCGGCAAGGCGACGTTGATACTGGTGGAGGCCAATACCATGGCCATGCTGCCGACCATCAGCAGCGCCAGCAGCCACTGCGGGTAACGCGGGCCAAAGCGTTGCTGCAGGCTCTGAAGGTCGTCACGCATCAGCGTTTTTCCAGGTTACTCAACACCTGAGCGTGGACCTTCTGGCAGCGACGCAATTCGTCTTCATCAATGCCCGCAAAGACCTCCTGACGCAGCTGCGCGGAGATCGCTTCGATCTTTTCAATCAGCGGACGAGCCTGTGGGCTGAGCGCAATCTTCTTCGCGCGGCGGTCTTCGGGCACCGCCTGGCGACTGACCAGACCTTGAGCTTCCAGGCTGTCGAGCAGGCGCGCCAGGGTCGGCCCTTCGACGCCAACGCTCTGCGCCAACTCGCGCTGGGTCGGTAATTCGGCAAAGCGCCCCAGGTGCAGCAGCACCAGCCAGCGGGCTTGGGAAAGCCCCAGACCGACTAGACGGCGATCCAGTTCGGCGCGCCAGGCACGGGAGAGTTGGGCAACTTGCATGGCAAAACGGTGTTGATCGGTATGCGACATGGACAACGGCTCTTAACTATAAAAAACTAATTATTAGCCAGCTAACCATAACCCTTTTAACGAGGCAAGCCTGTAAAAGATTTCACCACTTTACATACTGGTCTTCGACAAAGCCCCAGAGGTTGTCGATGCGCACTTCGGGCCGGCCAGTCGGCCGCAGTACGCCGCTGAACTGGCCGAAGATCTGCTTGAAGTTGCTCGCCAGCAGCCCCACGTTCAGCCGCTCCTTATGCAGGCCACGCCCCTCGAAACGCAGCTTCACCTGGCCGTCAAAGGAGTTGATCAACCAGGGCTCTAGCGAGTGATCGCGATCATAGGCAAAGCGCACGGTATCGACCTTAAGCAACTCGCCATCAAGCCAGAAGCAGTTCTCGGTAAAACTGCTTTCATTGACCCCGCAGGACAGGTTCAGCCCTACCCGCTGCTCGCCCGCCAAGCCGGACAGACAAGCCCAGTTCCAATGGGTTTCAGGCCGCATATAACCGGCCGACCAGTCGTGATGAGCGAATGCGCCGATCTGCGCCAGATCAAATTCCCCCAGCGCGCTGCGCACCTGCCCCGTGCAGCGCACCCCCGCTACCTTTTGCGCATAGACCCAGCCATTGACCGCCGTCGGCGTGTTGATGCACATCGGCTGAAAAGCAGGCTCTGCCTCGGAAAAACAGGCATCGATGCGGGTGCCATCATCCAGCTCGACCAGCAGACGCTTTTCCTTCGATGCGGCGATGTTCTCCAGACGCAGCAGATTGCCGCCGCTGCGCACCTCGCACACGCCCTGATCCGGTGTCTGCGAGAACTGGCTGCCAAAGCCCAGCGGCAGCTTGAACTGGCGCTCAATCATCCGCCCACTGGCAGGATGAAACAGGTAGACAAAGCCCACGCCCAGCAGGCTGAGGTTGGCCAGGGCGCAACCGCCAATCAGCTCATCACTGATCAGGCCGAAATACTGAAATTGGTGGAAGCGTCGCCACTTGGACAAGGCGCCCAGCTTGCGCCCCATCGGCGAGCGAAAATCAAAATCGCGGTAATTGATCAGCCCTGGCGCGGCGGGAAAAATACCGTAATGCGGCTGGCCGTTGGCCTGAATCAGTCGATCCATCGGAGCAATCACTCAAGGAAAAAACCTCAGCGATGCTAGCACCGCGACTTCACCCCGAGCACTCACCACAGACGCCAAGCGCAGCGGCAAAATCGGCCACCTAACCCCTAGACGCTCAAGCCACGACCTGATTGCGGCCAAACGCCTTGGCCTCGTACAGAGCGCGATCCGCGTGCTCGTAGAGCTGCGCCAACGCACCACCCACGGCAGGCTGAATGCAGGAAATGCCAATCGACATGGTCAGCATGCTCGCCGTAGCGGAGCCGGCATGTTCGATATTCAGGGTCTGCAGGGTCTCACGCAGTGCTTCGGCGTGACGCCGCGCTTCGACCTCACCGATGTCATAGAGCAGCACGGCAAACTCTTCACCGCCCAGGCGCACGGCCATGTCCAGCGGGCGCCGCGCGGCGTCCTGCAGCAGGCTGCTAATGCGCTGCAACACGTTGTCGCCGGCCTGGTGGCCGTAGTGATCGTTGTAGGCCTTGAAGTGATCAACATCGCAAAGCAGCAACGCCAGGCTACGGTGTTCACGCTGAGCCTGACGCCACAAGCGCTCGAACTGACGGTTGAAGCTACGGCGGTTGTGCAGCCCAGTCAGGCTGTCGTGGTCGGCCAACACGCGCATCAATCGACTGATCAGAAAATGCTCGCGCGACTTGAACTCCAGCAAATAACAACCCACCGCGCCCATCAGGTTGCCGAGCAACAGAAAGAGAGTGTTATTGAGCAAACGCGGCAGCGGCAAGCCGGCCACCAGCAGCTCGACGCAGACATATACCAGCAGCACCAGCAATGAGCAGCACAAAGCCTCAATCAGGCGTAACCCCGCCAGGAAGTACGCCGCCATACAGACCAGCAACAGTCCCTCATAGGGGTAGCTAGGATCAACCCGATGAGCAATACCAACCACAAAGGACGCCGCCGCGCCCAACGCTAACAGGCTGACCAGGCTCAGCGGTTGCAACAGATGAACATGCTTGCGCTGAATCAGCAGCCCGCCGAATAGACACAGCAACAGTAAAACGGCGAGGCGGATGGCGAACATCCACCATACCTCGGGCGCTTTGATCAGGACGAAATCAAACGCGGCAAAAGCCAGCCACACCAAAATGCCAACACCCAGGGCAATGCGTTTGAGGTCGAAGGTGTCGTCACGCACATAGTCGCGATACTCCTGCTCCAGTGGCCGGGAGAAACGCAACATGCGGAAGCCCAAAGAGAGCTGATCTGCATAGGGGCTGGGGCTAACATCGTCTAGCCAGGCATGGGAAAGCGGCACCGGAACCTCTACAGCGGAGTGGCTGAAAATACCTTAGCCGCTCGCGCCCGGGGCCACAAGATCACCCGGCTGCCAGACCCCACAATCACTCGGCTTCGAACTCTGCCTGCAGGGCAGCACGCACGCAGTGCAGGATGCCCAACTCAACACGTCCGACAAACTGCTCGCTGATCGCGGCTACCGGCGGCAATTCACCTTCGCCATCGAGAAAAGCGTCCTGAATCTCGCCGAGTAATGCCTCGGGCACATCCAGCGCCTGTTCCAGGGACAGCTGCTGACGACCAATGGCTTCGGCCAGCAGGCCGTAGACATTCTTCTCGCTGCAGCTGAGCTGACTGGCGATCTGCGCCGGGGTCATGCCGGCACGGGCCAGGCTGACCAGTTCATGACGCAAGTCGACCACCGCACGCGGCGCTTCATCATCCGCACCGAGCACGGCCAGGAAGGCCTCACCATAACGTTCCAGCTTGCGCGCGCCGACGCCACTGACCCGCGCCATTTCGGCCAGGGTACTGGGCTTGCTGCGCAGCATTTCCAGCAAGGTGGCATCAGGGAAAATTACATAAGGCGGCACGCCATGCTCTTCCGCCAGCTTGCGCCGCAAGGCGCGCAAGGCCTCCCACTGACCGCGTTCTTCACCGCGCACCAGCTGGCTGGCGGCGCTGCTGGAAGCCTTGGCGCTTTGCTGCGGCTTCAGATCACGGCGCAACTGCAGCGTCACCTCACCCTTGAGCAAGGGCCGGCAACTGTCGGCCAGTCGCAGGCCACCAAAGCCTTCGAGGTCGACGTCAGCCAGGCCGCGCGCCACCAGTTGGCGGAACAGCGAACGCCATTCACCTTCGGCCAGCGCCTTGCCGATGCCGAACACCGCCAGGTGTTGATGGCCCACGCCGCGAATTTTTTCATTATCGCGACCGAGTAGCACATCGACCAGGTGCCCAACGCCATAGCGCTGGCCAGTGCGATAGATCGCCGACAGCGCCTGGCGCGCCGGCTCGGTGGCATCCCAGGTCTGCACACCATCAATGCAGTTGTCGCAATGGCCGCAAGGCTGCGGCATAACTTCATCGAAATAGGCCAGCAGCGCCTGGCGCCGGCAGCGGGTTTCCTCACACAGCGCCAGCATGGCATCGAGCTTGTGCTGCTCGACACGTTTGTGGCGCTCGTCACCCTCGGAGTTGTTGAGCATCTGCTTGAGAAAGATCACATCCTGCAGACCGTAGGCCATCCAGGCATCCGCCGGCAGGCCGTCACGGCCGGCGCGACCGGTTTCCTGGTAATAGGCCTCCAGGGATTTCGGCAAATCGAGGTGGGCGACAAAGCGCACGTTGGGTTTGTCGATACCCATGCCGAAGGCGATAGTCGCCACCATGATCAGCCCTTCCTCATTGAGAAAGCGCTTCTGGTGATAGGCGCGCAACTCGTTGGCCAGGCCGGCGTGGTATGGCAACGCCGGGAAACCCTGCTCGGAGAGGAACGAGGCAACCTCCTCGACCTTCTTGCGCGATAGGCAATAGACGATACCTGCATCGCCCTTGCGCGCCGCGAGGAAGTTCAGCAGCTGCTTGCGCGGCTGCTCCTTGGGCACGATACGGTAAAAGATATTCGGTCGGTCGAAGCTCGACAGAAAACGCTCGGCATTCTGCAGATGCAGACGCTGGACGATTTCCTCGCGGGTGCGCATATCTGCGGTGGCAGTCAGGGCGATGCGTGGCACATTGGGGAACAGCTCGGCGAGCTGGCCCAGCTGCAGGTATTCCGGCCGGAAATCATGTCCCCACTGCGACACGCAATGCGCCTCGTCGATGGCGAACAGGGCAATGTCGAGGTTTTGCAAAAAGCTCAGCATGCGCGGCTGCACCAGCCGCTCAGGGGCCAGGTAGAGCATCTTGATTTCGCCGCGCTTGATCCGCTCGGCAATCTCACGCTGCTCATCGGCGTTCAGGGTGGAGTTCAGCGCTGCGGCCGCCACACCCAGCTCGTCAAGGGTCGCAACCTGATCGTCCATCAGCGCTATCAGCGGTGAGACCACCACCGCCAGGCCTTCGCGCAGCAGGGCCGGCACCTGAAAGCACAGCGACTTGCCGCCACCGGTGGGCATCAGCACCAGGGCATCGCCGCCACTGGCCACGCGCTCGATAATCGCACCCTGACGGCCACGAAAGCTGTCGTAACCGAATACGTCTTTGAGGATGCGTTGTGCGTGCTCGAGCATGAAAGGTCTCCGAAACAAGCCGCGCATTATACGCACCTGGCAATGGGCCTGAGTCCCGATCTGACTGTGCTGCGCATTTGCCCGTATTTACCTAGAACTATGGCCGCTGTAACGGGTCTGGACTAGAATCCAGCCTCGTTTACTTCTTCAAGGTAGCCCCCGATGTCTTTCGCCGAACAATTGTCCCGCCTGCAAGCCTTCCTCGATGCCGATGAGCTGCATGACGAGGCACTGGACTACATCGCCGCCCACGGCTACCTGACTGCCCTGTCGATCTGCCCACAGCCGGTGCCAGAGCGCGAGTGGATTGACGCACTGTTCTCCGAGCCGCCGCACTACCGCAGTGATGCCGAGCGCGAAGAGATTGAAGCCACCCTGATCCAGCTGCAAAGCCATATCGCCCGCCAACTGGCCAGCGACGATGAGCCCGACGTACCGTGCGACCTCGATCTGGGCGAAGAGCCAGACGACTCCGACCTGCGCGGCTGGTGCATCGGCTTTATGGAAGGCGTGTTCCTGCGTGAATCGGTGTGGTTCGACGACGCCGAAGATGAAGTCAGCGAGTTGCTGCTGCCGATCATGGTCGGTTCCGGCCTGTTCGATGAACAGCCCGAGTTCGCCGAGATCGCCCGTGACCGCGACCTGGTCGACAGCATGGTCGAGCAGATCCCCGAGCTGCTGACCGCACTGTTCCTGCTGTGCAATGCGCCGGAAGAAAAACCGGCCCTCCTGAAACCTCGCCACCACTAAACACGCGCCATGGCGCGTGAAATTCAGGTGCCGCCTGTTCAAGAGCAGCGCAACCCGATTATTCGCTACGTTCTGCTGGCCATCGGCTGGCTTAGCGTGGCGCTGGGTGTTATCGGCATATTCCTTCCGGTGCTGCCCACCACACCGTTTCTGCTGCTGGCGGCCGCGTGTTTTATGCGCAGCTCGAAGCGCTTTTACCTGTGGCTGGTCAATCACCGCCGGCTTGGCCCGTGGATCGTCGATTACCTCGAAGGTCAGGGTATTCCGCTCAAGGGTAAGGTCTACGCCATTGGCGTGATGTGGCTGAGCATCGGCCTGTCGTGCTACCTGGTGCCATTGTTCTGGGCCCGGGCCTTTATGCTGACCAGCGTGGTGCTAGTTAGCCTGTACATTCTCAGTCAGAAAACCCTGATCAAACCCTAAGCAACACACCCGTCAACATTCGCTATAGTCCGCTGCGGCAAAAATCAGCAGCAACACCTAGACTTTGCCAATCCCTGGCAGAGGCTCGGTACATGCCACCCCGTCAGCTCACTCATGGATGGTTCAAGCGCCTCAACCGAGCGTTGCTGGGCGGCTGCATCCTGCTGATCGGTCTGGCCAGCGCCCTGGCCAACTGGGACTTCGGCGTCATCCTGCAAAATGCCGAAAGCCGCTACGGCAACCTCGGCGCAGCCAAGCAGCGCATCCAGGCCTGGGAAGCGCAAATCAAGGCCAGTGACAGCAGCAGCGAAAGAGACCAGCTCACCGAGGTCAACCGCTTCTTCAATCGGCAAATCCGCTTTACCGACGATATCCGCCTGTGGAAACAGAACGATTACTGGGCCACACCCATCGAGATGCTGGTCAAGGGCGAAGGCGACTGCGAAGACTATTCCATCGCCAAGTACTTCACTCTGCGCCGCCTCGGCATCCCCAGTGACAAGCTGCGTATCACCTACGTCAAGGCGCTCAACTACAATCAGGCGCATATGGTCCTGACCTACTACGCCAGCCCCGGTGCCGAGCCACTGGTGCTGGACAACCTGATCAATGAAATAAAACCTGCCTCGCAGCGCAAAGACCTGCTGCCGGTCTATGCATTCAACGCCGAAGGCCTCTATCTCCCGGGTTCCACCAGCAGAAAGAGCGACTCCAAGAAGCTCTCTCGCTGGCAGGACATCTTGAAAAAAATGCGCACGGAGGGCTTCGCCATCGGCGAAGGCTAGGAGGAACCTATGTCTCTACTCAAGCAGCTATTTCTCGCCATCTGCCTGTTCCTGGTCGTAGCCTTTACTGGGAGTTTTATCGCCGGAGTGGAAAGCTCCCGCGAGCAACTGCTCAGCCAGCTGCGCTCCCACGCCCAGGACGCCGCAACCGCATTGGGCCTGTCGATGACGCCACACGTGGATGACCCGGCAATGATCGAACTGATGGTCAGCTCGATCTTCGACAGCGGTTATTTCACCAGCATCCGTGTGATACGCATCCCCAATAACGAAGTGATAGTCGAACGACGCAGCGACGATGCCAGTGCCGAAACCGTCCCGGTCTGGTTCAGCGAGCTGGTCAACCTGCAGCCCCAGGGCGGCGATGCGCTGATCATGCGCGGCTGGGAACAGGCTGCACGAGTCGAGGTACTCAGCCACCCGCAATTCGCCCTGGCCAAACTCTGGGACAGCGCCATCGGCAGCCTGATCTGGCTGCTGCTCTGCGGCCTGGTCAGCGCCGTACTCGGCGGCTGGTTGCTGCGCACTCAACTGCGCCCACTGGACAACATGGTGCAACAAGCCCAAGCCATCACCCGCCGCGAATTCCTCACCCTGCCCAAGGTGCCACGCACACCCGAGCTCAAGCGCGTAGTCACCGCCATGAACCAGATGGTGGAAAAACTGAAAACCCTGTTCGCCGAAGAAGCCGCACGCAGCGAAAAATTGCGTGAAGAGGCCTACCAGGACAGCATCACCGGTCTGGCCAACCGCCGTTTGTTCGATATCCGCCTGGCCCACCAATTGGTGGTCAGTGAGCAGAATGCCGAAGGCTATCTGCTGCTGCTGCGGGTCAACGACCTCGGCGGACTCAACCAGCGCCTCGGCGGCCAGCAGACCGACGCTCTGATTGCCGCCATCGGCGAGCTGCTCAAGCGCCTGCTTAACCAGACCAACCGCTCGGACTGGCTGGCCTCACGCAGTCGTGGCGGCGAGTTCAGTCTGCTGGCCCCAGGCATTGGCAGTGAAGAAGCCGACCTACTTGCCGGTGAGCTGCACAGCGGCCTGGAAAGCCTGCGCCAGACCGGCGCCAGTGACTGTACGCCCGTGGCGCATATGGGCATTGCCGCCTTCCGTCCTGGCGAAGAACCCAGCCAGGTCATCGGCCGCGCCGATCAGGCCCTTGCGCAAGCGCAGAACGACCCGAGCCGCGACTGGGTGCGCCTGGATGACTACAACGCCCAACCAACTCAGGGCCTGCACGAATGGCGCACCTGGATCGACGACGCGTTGAACAAACGCAAGCTACAGCTTTATTTCCAGCCGGTCACGCAATGCGCGGATCGCAACCGACTACTGCACCACAAGGTACTGGCACGCCTGCTTGATCCAAAGGGTGAAGCGATTGCCGCTGGGCGCTTCCTGCCCTGGATCGAACGTCTGGGCTGGACCGCGCGTTTTGACTTAGCCATGCTTGAACACAGCCTGGCGCACCTCAGCCAGCATGCGGCGCCACTGGCCCTGAGCCTATCGGCCGCGACCCTGCGCGATACAGAAACCCTTAAGCGCATGTTCGAAATCCTCAGGCAGCACCCACAGCAGGCTAGCCTGCTGACTCTGGAAGTAGACGAGCGCCATCTGCCGCCTGCGGCCGAGCTGGAAGCGCTTAGCCAGGGCATCCGCGACACCGGCTTCAGCCTGGGCCTGCAACACTTCGGCGGGCGCTTCAGCCTGATCGGCAACCTGACCCACCTGGGCCTGGCTTACCTGAAACTCGACGGCACCTATATCCGAGCCATCGATCAGGAAAGCGACAAACGCATGTTTATCGAAGCAGTGTTCCGCGCCACCAACAGCATCGATCTGCCATTGATTGCCGAGATGGTGGAGACAGAGGGCGAGCTGGCAGTGCTCAAGGAGCTGGGGCTGTACGGCGCCATGGGCCGTCTGTTGGGTGCGCCCATGCCGTGGCAGGATTAATCAGAGTCGTAGCCCGGATGTAATCCGGGGAAATGCCGAGGACCACGGATTGCATCCGGGCTACACGAGCACTCGCGACCAGGGCGTAGGAGCGGGCCATGCCCGCGATAGCGACTTCGCGGGCATGGGCTAGGCGTCCCCGCCGCCCCTACAACCTGCAAGCACAACTACCGAGAGTAATCGGCTCAGCTGGCAAATAGATAGCCTTCCACATCCATGCCGGCATCACGCATCTGCGCCAACTTGTAGCGCAAGGTGCGCGGGCTGATGCCCAGGCGTTCGGCGGCTTCCTTGCGCCGGCCGCGCTCGGAGCGCAGGGTATCGATAATCATCTGAAACTCATGCCGGCGCAGGTCATCGCCCAAGGCCCCCGCCTCTGCCGGCGAGACGTC
Source organism: Pseudomonas sp. (assembly GCA_035655415.1). Classification (GTDB taxonomy): domain Bacteria; phylum Pseudomonadota; class Gammaproteobacteria; order Pseudomonadales; family Pseudomonadaceae; genus Aquipseudomonas. Next base: position 778 of record DASRUM010000209.1, on the reverse strand, counting down.
CTGCTGCGCTGGTGCGCTATTGACCACCACCGCCAACAGCGGTTGCGCGGGCGGCGTAACGGCCGAACCAATAGGTGCCAACAGACAGAGATCCTGCGGCTGAATCAGACCGCCCTGCTGCAAAATCAACGCGCGCTGAATGGCGTTATCCAGCTCACGCACATTGCCCGGCCAGCTATGGCTCATCAGGCTCATCTGCGCCTGAGGGGACAGTCGGATAGGCGCGTGGTTCATTTTCTTAACGTACTTGGCCAACAACCGCTCCGCCAACGGCACAATGTCCGCCGGTCGTTCACGCAGCGGTCGCCAGGCCAGCGGAAACACTGACAGGCGATAGTAGAGGTCTTCACGGAAGCGCCCCGCCGCCACCTCCGCAGCCAGATCGCGGTTACTGGTGGCTAGCACGCGGATATCCAGGATGATCGGCTTACGCGCGCCAACCCGCTCCACCTCACGCTCCTGCAGCACGCGCAGCAGCTTGGCCTGCAGACCCAGTGGCATCTCGGAAATTTCGTCAAGCAGAATGGTGCCGCCCTCGGCCAGTTCGAACTTGCCCGGCGCACTGGCAATCGCACCGGTGAACGCGCCTTTTTCATGGCCGAACAGCGTGGCCTCGAGCATGTTGTCCGGAATCGCCGCGCAGTTAATGGCGATAAAGGGTTTGCTGCCGCGTGGCGACTGCTGGTGGATAAAGCGCGCCAGCACCTCTTTACCTGTGCCGGATTCGCCCGTGATCAATACCGTCGAATCGCTCTGCGCCACCCGCGTGGCCAGGGCC
>DASRUM010000208.1:0-13458 GCA_035655415.1 Pseudomonas sp. | reverse complement strand
CGGTCGGTTTAACCACTTAAGGCGCGATCCCTGCGCGCCCCTGCAGCGCCGGGATACGGCGCTTCTATCTACTGCCTGACAAACAGCGCCATCGCTTCGACGTGCGCAGTTTGCGGAAACATATCGAGGATACCGGCGCGTTCCAGCCGATAACCTTGCGCCAGCAACTCGGCGCTATCGCGAGCCAGGGTCGTCGGGTTGCACGACACATACAGCACCCGTTTGACGCCCAGCACTGTCATTTGCTTGACCGCCTGCAGCGCGCCATCGCGCGGCGGATCCAGCAGCACGGCGGCAAAACCGCCTTGGGCCCAGCCAGCCTCGGCCAGCGGGTTGGACAGGTCGGCCTGGTAAAAGTGCGCATTGCTTAGGCCATTGCTGGCGGCATTCTCAGCGGCGCGCTCAACCATGGTCTGCACGCCTTCCACCGCCACCAGCTCACTCACCCGTTGGGCCAGGGGCAAGGCGAAATTGCCCAGACCGCAGAACAGATCCAGCACCCGCTCATCGGCCTGCGGCGCCAGCCATTCCAGGGCCTGGGCAACCATGGCGTCATTCACCGGCTGGTTGACCTGGACAAAATCGCCAGGCCGGTAAGCCAGGTCGAGATCAAACGCATCCAGGCGATAACTCAGCTGCTGCGCCGGCTCAAACGGCTGCGGCTCGGCCGTGCCGTGCAACCACAGCTGCGCATTCTGCGCCGTGCAGAACGCCTGCAAGCGAGCCAGGTCCGCTTCGCTCAGTGCAGCGGTATGCCTTACCAGCACAGCACTGCTGCTGCCGCTGAACAACTCGACATGACCAATGGCCTGAGGTTTATCCAACTCGCGCAACACCAGCGGTAACGTGCGCAGGATCGGCTGCAAGGGTTGTACCAGCACCGGGCAATCGCTGATGGCGATGATGTCCTGGCTCGCCGCCGCGCGAAAACCGACGTCCAGACGCTTGGCCTTGTTGTCCCAGCGCACGGCGATACGCGCGCGGCGACGATAGCCCAGCTCCGGGCCGACCAGCGGTGCGGCCCACTCCTGCGGTTCAAGGTTGGCCAGACGGCTGAGCTGCTCGGCGAGCATGCGCTGTTTCAGGGCAAGCTGATCGGCATGGGGCATATGTTGCAGGCTGCAACCGCCACAGACTTTGGCATGTGCGCAGGCCTCGTTACGCCGTTCCTCACTAGCAGTGATAATCCGCTCAACCCGCGCCTCGACCACCTTGCCGTGGGCACCCAGCACTCGCGCTTCAATCTGCTCGCTGGCCAGTGCGCCGCTGACAAACCAGGTACGCCCTTCACTGAAAGCGATGCCACGGCCATCGTTGGCCAGGCGCTCAATGGTGAGCTTCTGCTTCTTGCCCACCGGCACCTGGGTTGCCCGGGAACCACCGCTGGGTTGAAAGCGCAGACCGCCGTCTTTCTTGGCCATCAGTTGCTTTTGCCATCAGTGCTCGGAGCGTCGTAAACGCCGCTGGACAGGTAACGGTCGCCACGGTCGCAGATGATCGCCACCATCACCGCATTCTCGACTTCCTGAGACAGGCGCAGCATCGCCGCCACCGAACCACCGGACGACACTCCGCAGAAGATGCCTTCTTCACGCGCCAATCGGCGCATCACCTCTTCGGCTTCCTGCTGGCTCATATCAATGATGCGATCAACCCGTTCGGCCTGATAAATCTTCGGCAGGTACTCCTGTGGCCAACGGCGAATACCAGGAATCGCCGCGCCTTCCATCGGCTGCAGACCGACGATTTGCACGTCGGGCTTCTGCTCTTTCAGGAAGCGCGACACGCCCATGATGGTCCCCGTGGTGCCCATCGAGCTGATGAAATGGGTGATCTGCCCGCCCGTCTGCTGCCAGATTTCCGGGCCGGTGCTGGTGTAGTGGGCAATCGGATTGTCGCCGTTGGCGAACTGATCAAGCACCTTGCCCTTGCCGTCGGCCTGCATCTGCAGGGCCAGATCGCGCGCCTCTTCCATGCCGCCGACCAGAATTAGCTGCGCGCCATAGGCGGTCATCGCCGCCTTGCGCTCAGCGGTGGAGTTGTCCGGCATGATCAGGATCATCCGGTAACCCTTGATCGCCGCCGCCATGGCCAGGGCGATGCCGGTGTTGCCGCTGGTGGCCTCGATCAACACATCACCGGGCTGGATGTCGCCGCGCAGCTCAGCGCGAGTGATCATCGACAACGCCGGCCGGTCCTTTACCGAACCGGCCGGGTTGTTGCCTTCCAGCTTCAACAGCAAGGTGTTGCTGGTGTTACCCGGCAGGCGCTGCAAACGCACCAGCGGGGTGTTGCCGATGCAATCGGCGATGGTTGGGTAATGCGGGCTCATGGCGAACGAAATGATCCAGAAGCAAAGAAGGCCGCCATGATAACGGCAAACCGGCGACAGCCATAACGACAGTCACGCGCGTAGCCTCAGGCCGAGGGCAGATGTAGGTGAATGCGTAAACCGGGACGGGCGTTTTCAGCATAAATACGCCCGCCCTGCCCGTTAATCGAACTGCTTGCGATGCTCAGCCCCAGGCCAAAGCCGCCGTCACCTGGCCGGGCGCCGTTGAGGCGGGTGAAGGGAAGAAATATCTGCGCTAACTGCTGCTCTGGCACGCCAGGGCCTTGATCTTCCAGCCACAAGTGCCATTCACCCGCCTGCGCTTTGCCGCAGAGACGAATCAGCCCGGCTTCGGGCGAATAGCGGATGGCGTTGCGCAGAATATTTTCCAGCGCCCGCGCCAAGGCATTGAGGTTGCAGGACAGATGGCAGCCCGGCTCGACGGCATACACCAGACGCTCAGGGGTCCAGCCACTTTCAAAACAGGCGCGCTCGCGCAGCATGTCCCAGAGAGCCGCCAGATCGACCTGCTCACGGGTCAGTCGCGGGCGCTCGGTATCCAGCCAGGCCAGCTCCAGCGTATCGCCGACCAGTTGCTGCATCAGCTGCACTTCATGCATCACGCGCTGCGTCAGGTTTTGGCCTTGCAGGCCGCCCTCGGCAGCGACCCGCAGACGGCTGAGCGGTGTGCGCAGCTCGTGAGACAGATCGCGCAGCAACTGGCGCTGCAACTCCACCGTGCCCTGCAGGCGCTCGGCCATATGGTCGAAGGCGCGGCCCAGCTCACCCAACTCATCATGGCGCCGCGCCACTGCTCCAGCACGTGCCGACAAGTCGTCGCTATGCAATGCGTTGGCCTGCTCGCGCAAACGTACCAAGGGAGCAATCAAGACCCGGTAAAGGCCAATACAGAACAGCAACGCCAGCATTCCCGGCAGCAATGCGCGGGTCACCCATAACAGCGGTTGGCGGTACTCCCACGGACGAAACCGTTCGGGCAGTTGAATAACCAGATGCCCCTCGCCGTTGGCAAACGGGATGTTTATATAAGGCAACTCGGCCGAGCGGCGGCTCATCGGCCAGTCCAGCTGGCGCATAAAGGTCAGGCGCTCACGCTGCTTCGGCGTCAGCACCTGGCTACCCAATGGTCGCAACTCAGCGTCCAGCAGCAGCGCATCACTCGCTTCCTGCTCATGCAAATCCTGCAGAAACTTATCAACACCGGCGTCTCCACCCTCCAGCCAGGCCTGCTCGGCGGCATCGGCATACGCCTGCAGTTGTTGCCTCGCAGGTTGGGACAGGTAAGAGGTATGCAACTCGACCCGCTGACTCCAGAACCAGCTAAGAGAAATCAGCAGCAGGGTGAAGGTGACCAGCAATGCCGCCAGTTTCCAGAACAATGAATGCAGGCCAGGAATTGACATCTTAGAGCCCCTGCCCAGTGAGCAGGTAACCCTTGCCCCACACGGTTTCCAGGCGCAGGCCGCTGTCACCTAACACCTGCAATTTGCGGCGGATATGACTAACGTGCATATCCAGGCTGCGGTCATGCAGCGCATAAGCACGATGCAAAGCCTGCTGATAGAGGAACGGCTTGCTCAACACCTCGTCCAGGTTGCGCGACAGCAACTCCAATACGCGATATTCCGCAGGCGTCAGCCCGGCCCAGCGGCCAGCCAGGCTGATATCCATACGCTGCTCATCAAAGTACAGCCCGCCTCTCTGCGCCGACAACACAGCCAGATCACGCCGCTCATAAGCCACCCGACGCAGCACCGCCTCGATACGCACCTTCAGCTCGTCCATGCTGAAGGGCTTGGGCAGATAGTCATCGGCACCCTGGGTGAAACCGACAATTCGATCCTGCTCGCCACCCAAGGCCGACATCAGAATCACCGGCACGCCACGCTGCTCACGCAGGCTCTGCAGAGCCTGCAGACCGCTGATGCCAGGCAACAGGATATCCAGCAGCACCAGATCAAAGTCGCCATCGGCGGCCAGGTGCAGCCCTTCGCTGCCATCACCGCTGAGGGTGACGCAGTAACCGCTGTCCTGCAGGTACTGGTGCAAGTGGCTGGCCAGCAGCGGGTCATCTTCGACCGCAAGAATCCTTGCTGGGGGAAGGTTACAAGTGAGCACGGGAGAACCACCGAGGTAAATGCGAATAATTCTACCTGCTAACACTCCCGCACTCACCTACAGATTCTCGCCGGCTGAATCGCTACACTGCCAAAACATCACCCAAGGAGGCAGCGCGTGTTAAAGGATTTAGGCATCAAAGGCCGTGTGCTCATGCTCACCCTGTTGCCCACCAGCCTGTTGGCGCTGGTGTTGGGCGGCTACTTCACCTGGGTGCAGTTGTCTGGTTTGCAGGGGCAACTGTTGCAGCGTGGGCAGATGATCATCGAGCAGCTCGCGCCACTGGCCGCGCCGGCGTTGCATTCGGGTGACAGCGAGGTGCTACAGCGCATTGCCAGCCAGGCACTCGATCAGCCGGATGTGCGCGCCGTAAGCTTCCTCGCCGCCGAACGCAACACCCTGGCCCACGCAGGGCCAAGTATGCTCAACCCCTCGCCGACGACAGGTGAGCCACAACCCGCGCAGAGCAGCAACCAGAACGCCACGCGTTTTCTATTGCCGGTGTATCAACAGCACCTGAGCCTTACTGGCAAGGCCACCGAAGAACCAGGCACGCGCCTGCTCGGTTGGGTCGAGCTGGAGCTGTCGCACCACAGCACCCTGCTCAGCGGCTACCGCAGTCTGCTGGCCAGTCTGCTGCTGATCGCCACCGGACTGATGGTCACCGCCCTGCTCGCCGTGCGCATGAGCCGCACGATCAACGACCCGCTGCGGCAGATCAAACAGAGCGTCGCCCAGCTCAAGGACGGCCACCTGGAAACCCGCCTGCCGCCACTCGGCAGCCATGAGCTGGACGAGTTGGCCTCGGGCATCAATCGCATGGCCGAGTCACTGCAAAACGCCCAGGAAGAACTGCAACACAGCGTCGACCAGGCCACCGAAGACGTGCGGCAGAACCTGGAAACCATCGAAATCCAGAACATCGAGCTCGATCTGGCGCGCAAAGAGGCCCTGGAGGCCAGCCGGATCAAGTCCGAATTCCTCGCCAATATGAGCCACGAAATCCGCACCCCGCTCAACGGCATCCTCGGCTTCACCAACCTGCTGCAGAAAAGCGAGCTGACCCCGCGCCAGCAGGATTACCTGGGCACCATCGAAAAATCCGCCGACAGCCTGCTGGCGATCATCAACGAGATTCTCGACTTCTCGAAGATCGAAGCCGGCAAGCTGGTGCTGGAAAATATCCCGTTCAACCTGCGCGACCTGCTGCAGGACACCCTGACCATCCTTGCCCCCGCTGCCCACGCCAAACAGCTGGAGCTGCTCAGCCTGGTCTACCGCGACACGCCGCTGTCGCTGATCGGCGACCCGCTGCGGCTCAAGCAGGTGCTGACCAACCTGGTAAGCAACGCGATCAAGTTCACTCGTGCCGGCACCATCGTTATTCGCGCCATGCTCGAAGACGAAAGCGCAGACCGCGCGCAGCTGCGCATCAGCGTGCAGGACACCGGCATCGGTCTGTCTGATGAAGACTTGCGCGAGTTGTTCCAGGCCTTTAGCCAGGCCGACAATTCGCTCAGCCGCCAGGCCGGCGGTACCGGCCTGGGCCTGGTGATTTCCAAACGTCTGATCGAACAGATGGGCGGCGAAATCGGCGTCGACAGCACGCCCGAAGAAGGCTCGGAATTCTGGATCACCCTGAGCCTGCCCAAGGCCCGCGATGATGCTGAAGACCTCCCGCGGCCACCGCTGCTCGGCCGCCGCGCGGCCGCCCTTGAACACCACGACCTGGCGCGTCAGGCCTTGCAGCATCAACTGGAAGACTGCGGCCTGCAGGTCAGCGGCTTCGACAACCTCGACAGCCTGCTCAGCGCCGTGGCCGAGGCGCGACATAGCGCCCAGCCAATTGAGCTGGCGGTGCTCGGCGTCAGCACCCAGACCTTGCCGCCGGAGCGCCTCGATCAGCGCATCTGGGAGCTTGAACGCCTGGCCTGCAAGACCCTGCTGCTGTGCCCCACCACCGAACAATCGCTATACCACAGCCTATTGCCGGATGCTTACAGCCAACTGCAGGCCAAGCCGGCATGTACACGCAAGCTACAGCGCGGCCTGGCCGAGCTGGTCAGCCCACGGCAGAACCGTGCAGAAAACAAGCAAAGCGCCCCGAGCCGCCCGCCGCTGATTCTCTGCGTCGACGACAACCCGGCCAACCTGCTGCTGGTGCAAACCCTGCTGGACGACATGGGCGCGCAGGTGAGCATCGCCAACAGCGGCTATGAGGCCGTGGAGAAAGCCGCCGAGCAAACGTTCGACCTGATCTTTATGGACGTACAGATGCCCGGCATGGACGGCCGCCAGGCCACCGAGGCAATTCGCCAACTGGAAAACGAGCGCAACCAGGGCCCGGTGCCGATTGTCGCGCTGACCGCCCATGCCCTCGCCAACGAGAAACGCGCCCTGCTGCAAAGCGGCTTGGACGACTACCTGACCAAGCCGATCAGCGAGCGTCAGCTGGCCCAGGTGGTACTCAAGTGGACCGGCCTGGCCCTGCGCAACCAGAGCGACGAACACACCGGCATCAGCGCCACGCATAACAACCTCAGCGTACTGGATGCCGACGAAGGCCTGCGCCTGGCTGCCGGCAAGGCGGATCTGGCCGCGGATATGCTGAGCATGCTGCTGGCCGGCCTGCCCGGCGACCGTCAGGCCATTCGCCAGGCGCGCGACAGTGGCGAACGCAACAGCCTGATCGAACGCGTACACCGCCTGCACGGCGCTACCCGCTACTGCGGCGTGCCGCAGCTGCGCGCCGCCTGCCAGCGCAGCGAAACTCTGCTGAAACAGAACGACCCCGCCGCCCAACAAGCCCTGGATGAGCTGGATGCCGCCATCGACCGCCTGGCCCAGCACGCCCAGGTCAGCGCCTGATTCAGACACTGCGAAGCCACACGCCAAGGAACCCCATGCGCATCATCCTGTTCAGCAGCAAGCCTTACGACCAGCAGAGCTTTAGTGCAGCGGGTTTCCCGGACGACTGGCAACTGAATTTTCAGGAAGCACACCTGCGCCAGGACAGCGCCGGCCTCGCCGCCGGTTACGAAGTGGTTTGCGCCTTTATCAATGACGACCTCAGCGCCCAAGTACTGCAGCAACTGGCCGCCGGCGGTACACGGCTGATAGCCCTGCGCTCAGCCGGCTACAACCATGTCGACCTGCACGCCGCGCACGCCCTCGGCCTGACAGTGGTACGAGTGCCCTCCTACTCGCCGCATGCCGTCGCCGAACATGCCCTGGCGCTGATCATGACCCTCAACCGGCGCACTCACCGTGCGTTCAACCGCACCCGCGAGGGCGACTTCTCCCTGCACGGGCTGATCGGTTTCGACCTGCATGGCAAACAGATCGGCATTATCGGTGCAGGGCAAATCGGCCTGACCTTTGCGCGGATCATGACCGGTTTCGGCTGCCAACTGCTGATCCATGATCCAACGCCCATCGCCGAGCTACCTGCCGGCGCGCGCCAGGTGACGCTGGATCAACTGCTCGCAAGCAGCAACATCATCAGCCTGCATTGCCCGCTCAACGCAGCCACCCAGCATCTGATCAACACCACGCGTTTGCAGCAGATGCAGCGCGGCGCAATGCTGATCAATACCGGACGCGGCGCCTTGATCGATACCCCGGCGCTGATCGGCGCACTAAAAAGCGGGCAACTGGGCTATCTGGGCCTGGATGTTTATGAGGAGGAAGCCGAGCTGTTCTTCGAAGATTGCTCAGAACAACCGCTGCAGGATGATGTGCTGGCGCGCCTGCTGAGCTTCCCCAATGTGCTGATTACCGCGCACCAGGGCTTTCTCACCCACGAAGCTCTGGCAGCGATTGCCGGCACCACCCGCGACAATATCGCCGCCTGGCTGGCAAATGCGTCGATCAATCAGCTGCTTCCTGCCGCGTGATAGCATTTGCGCCTATTTGGAGGATTCATGGCTGAACACGACTTTCGCTACAACCTGCTCAACCCCGAGCACACCCTAATCGAATGCCGCGCATTGGCACCGGGCCGTTACCAGGTGACCGGCAATGGCGGCTCGATCCAGAGCGGCGACACCCTACTGGTCACCCTCAAGGGCAGCCGTGAGCTGTCCATGCGCCTGCAGGCCGACAAGGTTCGCCACCTAATCAACCCGCGCGGCCAGTGGGTTGCCGTGGCCACCGGTCCGGCGTTCAAGGAACTGGCGATATTCAATTGGCAGGCCAACTGCGACAGCTGCAATGCTCAGCTGGACTTCGAGTTCGCCGTCGACGCCGCACTCGGCAAAAAGGCCCAGGCGCCGGCCGCCGAAGCACGAATCAAGGAGCTGGGCTGGCAGTCGAAAAACGCCAAGCACCTGTGCCCGAAATGCATTAACAAGGAGGCTATATGAAACGCGTACTGACTATCAGCCTGCTGGCTACGGGCCTTGTGGGCTGCGCCACATCCGCGCCGCAACTGGAAACCGAGCACAGCTACCAGGTGGAATGGATCGGCGAACGTCCACTGATCGACCGCAGTCACCTGACCATCACCCTCGGTGACGACGGCCGCGCCTATGGCAACGCCGGCTGCAACCACTGGTTTGCCGGTTACAGCCTGGAGGGTGACAAGCTCAGCTTCAGCGCCGCCGGCAGCACCCGCAAGATGTGCGCACCGGCGCTGATGGAGCAGGAAGCACGCTTTCTCGACAGCCTGAGCAAGGTAGAACGCTGGGACTTCTCCGCCACCGAGCAACTGCAGCTGTGGCCCGCCGAAGGTAAGCCATTGCGTCTGTGGCCTGAGAACAAATAGCCACACAGCGTTGCTGAGTGCATAAAAAAGGGAGCCCGAAGGCTCCCTTTTTTGTTGCGGCTGAAACTCAGTGAATGATCTGGCTGAGGAACAGCTTGGTGCGTTCGTTCTGCGGGTTGGTGAAGAAGGCATTGGGTTCGTTCTGTTCAACGATCTCGCCCTTGTCCATAAAGATCACCCGGTTCGCCACGGTGCGGGCAAAGCCCATTTCGTGGGTTACGCAGAGCATGGTCATACCGTCTTCGGCCAGGCCGATCATGGTATCCAAAACTTCCTTGACCATTTCCGGATCGAGGGCCGAGGTCGGCTCGTCGAACAGCATGATCTTCGGCTTCATGCACAGCGCACGGGCAATCGCCACACGCTGTTGCTGGCCACCAGAAAGTTGCCCTGGGTACTTGTGGGCCTGCTCCGGAATGCGCACGCGCTCAAGAAAGTGCATGGCAATCTCTTCCGCCTGACGCTTGGGCATCTTGCGCACCCACATAGGCGCCAAGGTGCAGTTCTGCAGCACGGTCAGGTGCGGGAACAGGTTGAAGTGCTGGAACACCATGCCGACTTCGCGGCGCACCGCTTCGATGTGCTTGAGGTCATGGGTCAGCTCGGTGCCATCAACCACGATGCGACCTTGCTGGTGTTCTTCCAACCGATTGATGCAGCGGATGGTGGTCGATTTGCCCGAGCCCGAAGGCCCGCACAACACGATACGCTCGCCCGGCTGCACGCTCAGGTTGATGTCCTTGAGCACATGGAACTGGCCGTACCACTTGTTCACACCCTGCAGCAGGATCATCGGCTCGGCGCTGGGTTGCTTGTTGGCTTCACTCATAACTCACTCCTAACGCTTGTGGCCGGTGTCCAGCTTGCGCTCCAGATGCTGGGAGTAGCGGGACATACCAAAACAGAAAATCCAGAAAATCAGCGCGGCGAACACATAGCCTTCAGTGGCCATGCCCAGCCAAGCCGGATCGGTGGTGGCTTGCTTGATGCTGTTGAGCAGGTCGAACAGGCCGATGATGATCACCAGGCTGGTGTCCTTGAACAGCGCAATAAAGGTGTTGACGATGCCGGGAATAACCAGCTTCAGGGCTTGCGGCAGAATCACCAGACCCATCATCCGCCAATAGCCCAGGCCCATGGCCGCAGCGGCCTCGTACTGACCTTTGGGAATTGCCTGCAGACCACCGCGCACCACTTCGGCGATATAGGCCGACTGGAACAGGATCACCCCGATCAACGCACGCATCAGTTTGTCGAAGCTCAGGCCCTCGGGTAGGAACAGCGGCAACATGACCGAGGACATAAACAGCACGGTGATCAACGGCACACCGCGCCAGAACTCGATAAAGGTCACGCAGATCACGCGGATCGCCGGCATGTCCGAACGCCGTCCCAGCGCCAGCAGAATGCCCAGCGGCAAAGCGCCTGCAATACCCACAGCGGCAATTACCAACGTGAGCATCAGACCGCCCCACTGGCTGGTGGACACAGTCGACAGACCGAAGAAACCACCGTGCAGCAACCAGAAGGCCAGCAGCGGATAAACCACCAGGAAAGCCAGGCCATACATGGCCTTGCGCGGCATTTGCGGCACGAACAGCGGTGCAGCACCGATGACCGCTAACCACAGGGTCAGGTCAACGCGCCAGCGCAGCTCACTCGGGTAGAAACCGTACATAAACTGGCCGAAACGCTGCTGCACAAACACCCAGCACGCGCCGCCACTGGTGCAGTCGGCACGGGTGGTGCCGGTCCAGTCCGCATCAATAAACGCCCACTGAATCAGCGGTGGCAGCATCAGCCAGACCAAATAGGCTGCAAACAATGTCAGCAGGGTGTTGAACCAGCTGGAGAACAGGTTGGCACGCAGCCAACCCACCACACCAACGCTCAGCGCGGGTGGCGGTAGATCAGGTTTGAACGTATGCGTTTGCATGGCTGCTCCTCACCGCTCGATCAGCGCAATGCGCTTGTTGTACCAGTTCATCAGCATGGAAATGCTGATACTGATTGCCAGGTACACACTCATGGTGATGGCGATCACCTCGATCGCTTGCCCGGTCTGGTTGAGTACCGTGCCGGCGAACAGCGAGACCATGTCCGGATAACCGATACCGGCCGCCAGTGAGGAGTTTTTCGCCAAGTTGAGGTATTGGCTGGTCAACGGCGGAATGATCACCCGCAGCGCCTGCGGAATAATCACCAAGCGCAGGGTCTTGCCCGCTGGTAGGCCCAGAGAGCGAGCCGCTTCGGTCTGCCCGTGGTTTACCGCCATGATCCCGGAACGCACGTTCTCGGCGATAAAGGCTGCGGTGTAGATGGTCAACGCCAAGGTCAACGCCATCAGCTCAGGAATCAGCACCCAGCCGCCACGGAAGTTGAAGCCCGTCAGCTCCGGCACACTCCACTGCAACGGGTTGCCGCCCAGCAAAATCGCCAGACCCGGCAGGCCGATCAGCAGCGGTATTACCCCCAGGGACACCGGAAACAGCTGGCCAGTGGCCTCAAAGCGCGCCTTCGACCAGCGCGCCAGCAGCACCACACCAATGATCGCCACAATCACCGCACCGGCAAACAAGCCAAAGCTGTCGGTCGGGCTTGGGGCTGGCATATACAGGCCGCGGCTGTTGAGGAAGAACGCTTCACCAACGCCCATGCTCTGCCGCGGTCCTGGCAGGGAGAGCATGACAGCGAAGTACCAGAAGAAGATTTGCAGCAACGGCGGGATATTACGGAACGTCTCGATGTATACCGTGGCCAGCTTGCTGATCAACCAGTTCGGCGACAGACGTGCCACACCCAGCAAAAAACCCAACAGCGTCGCCAGAACAATACCAATCACCGACACCAACAAGGTGTTGAGCAGGCCCACCACGAAAACACGCCCATAGGAGTTGCTTTCGTCGTAGTCGATCAGGTGCTGGGCAATACCGAAACCGGCGCTGTTATTGAGAAAGGAAAACCCGGACGTAATCCCACGTTTTTCCAGGTTGGTCTGGGTGTTGTCAAACAGAAACCAGCCGAGCGCCACAACGGCGATAACGGCAAGAATTTGAAATAGCCAAGCACGCGCCTTGGGGTCGGTCCAAACCGATCCACCGGGGCGCGGGACATTTGCAGTGGTTTGCATAGGAGCCCTCTTGGAACCCTCATGCCCGCATTAGCGGGCATGAGGTTCACATCAATCAGAACAATGCCAGCCACTCAGGACGAGTGACTGGCAGCGGACGGTCAGCGCACCGGCGGTGCGTACTGCAGACCACCTTTGTTCCACAGGGCGTTGAGGCCACGTTCGATCTTCAGCTCGCTGCCGGTACCGACGTTGCGCTCGAAGCTTTCGCCGTAGTTGCCCACTTGCTTGACGATCTGTACAGCCCAGTCTTTCGGCAGTTTCAGATCTTTACCGAACTCACCTTCAGCGCCGAGCAGACGAGCTATGTCGGGGTTCTTGGTGGATTTGGCTTGCTCTTCGACGTTGGCCGAAGTCACACCCAGCTCTTCAGCGTTAACCATCGCGTAGAGCGACCAGCGCACGATATCAAACCACTCTTCGTCACCCTGGCGTACGACCGGGCCCAGTGGCTCTTTCGAGATCACTTCCGGCAGTACCACGTAGGAATCCGGGTCAGCCAGCTTGATGCGCTGTGCGTACAGCTGCGACTGGTCGGAGGTCAGCACGTCGCAACGGCCAGCTTCAACCGATTTGGCGCTCTCGTCGGAGGTGTCGTAAGTGATCGGGGTGTACTTCAGGCCATTGGCACGGAAGTAGTCGGAGAGGTTCAGCTCGGTGGTGGTACCTGCCTGGATGCAGACAGTTGCGCCATCGAGTTCTTTAGCGCTGGAAACGCCAAGTTTCTTGTTAACCAGGAAGCCTTGACCGTCGTAGTAGTTAACGCCGGCAAAGTTCAGACCCAGGCCCGAATCACGCGAGCTGGTCCAGGTGGTGTTACGCGAGAGGATGTCGACTTCGCCGGACTGCAGCGCGGTGAAGCGCTCTTTGGCGGTCAGCGGGCTGTACTTGACCTTGGTAGCGTCACCAAATACCGCGGCAGCAACTGCGCGGCATACGTCAACGTCGAGACCCAGGTAGTTACCCTTCTCATCGGCGTAGGAGAAGCCAGGCAGACCATCGCTGATACCGCACTGTACGAAACCTTTCTTCTGGATCGCGTCCAGAGTAGCGCCTGCTTGAGCAAAACTGCTGACACCGAGAACAGCGGCG
>DASRUM010000207.1:0-2780 GCA_035655415.1 Pseudomonas sp. | reverse complement strand
GTGGCAGTGGTCAGGTTGTCCAGCAGCAGGCGGTGCAGTGCGTCGTTGATGATCATATGGGATGTCAGCAGACCCTTGGGTTCCAGCAATGCAGCTGGAAAATGCAAGAAGCAAACCAAAGCCCCGAAAAGAAGCGTGTTTGGCCGTGGGATGCCGGGAATTAGCTGCTTTTCAGCGCAGCTGGGTCGCGCGTGGCGACCCAAAACAGGGAGAGTATAGAAACGCTGGGCAATATTCGCACTGATTTGGTGCGCGTCGCGAGATTAGATAAACGGGACGAGGGGAATGTCTTTCTTTTCCGGCGGTTTGTCCTTGAGCGGGCACTCCGGGCGCACGCCGTAATCGGCCTTTTTGCAGGGATTGACCATGCGTTTCTGCGCCAGGGAGATGCGCAGCATATGGAACGGCTGAGTGGGGGTGCGCTCGATGATACGACCCTGCTGGTCGATGATTTCCACCGCCAGTTGGTGGGTGCCGCGGTCGATATTCTCCAGCGGGAATACCGGGCTGCTGCCTGCTTCGCCGACCTGTACGCCGTCCAACAGCAGGCGATAACTGTGCTGGGGGAAGAGCTTCGGCTCGCTGTTGACGCTGACAATCAGGTTGCCGGCGCTGTCGCGGATGGTCGCATCGGGCTGTGGCACCAGAACGCGCAGCAGGCTGTAGCGCTGGCTGGGTTCTGGTGGCGCTTCAGTCACGGGCGCGGTTTGCGTCTGGATGGTCGGCATCGAGTTGCTGGGCGCCAGTTCGACACGCTCGGCATCGCCGGACCGCGGTTTGTCGGTGAAGACGCGATTACCTTCGGCATCTATATAGGTGTAGACCTGCGCAACGGCAGGTAGAGCGAGCAGCATCAGGCCGCATAACAGCAGATTGCGCATGGTCATGGAGCTGGCTTGGGTTTTGGAGGAGGTGGGCGCAGGGCTGGGCTGCTGGTATTGACCCGCTGCACGGTAAAGGTGGCAGTGGCGCTCTGCTGGATCGATTGCTCGCCGCTGAGGACTTCCACGGCCAGGCTGTGCTCGCCACGGTCGGCATTGCTTACTTGCAGGCGCGGCACGTTGCTCGGCTGGCCGTATGGCTTGCCGTCGAGCAGCAAGCGCAGGCGATGGTTGTTGGCCAGGCGCGGCTGGATATCCACGCCAACGCTGAAGGTGCCGTTGTTGGCGCGCATGGCTTCATCGTCAGGGATGCCGGTCAGCTGCAGTGTGCTGTAAGGCGCGGCGCTATCGGCGGGTTCTGGAGTTGTTGCTGTGGGCAGGCTGGGTACTGGCATCGACACGCTATTGGTTTTCGGCAGTTCGACATTCTGAGTCGCCTGGCCTTCCGGTGGCTGGTCGGTGAATACCGTGTTGCCATTGGCGTCGGTGTATTTGTAGATCTGCGCACTGGCCGGCAACGCCAGGCCCAGTAGCAGGCAGATAAGTAGAGGGCGCATGCCTGACTCTCCCTAATGATGTGCTCTAAGCCTTGCACTGGTAGCGCGCGCTGGCAAGCGCGTTGATGGCTGGGCGTGTACCAGCGCAGCAATCATCAGGTTAAAAGGTGTTACGGGCAGGTCGCCAAACGCAAAAAGGCCACCCGAAGGTGGCCTCTTGTCTTGCGTGCAGGATTAGACGCTGTAGTACAGGTCGTATTCCAACGGGTGTACGAAGGTGCGTACTTTGATTTCTTCTTCGCTCTTCAGCTCAAGGTAAGCGTCGATGAAGTCGTCGGAGAACACGCCGCCTTTGGTCAGGAACGCACGGCCTTTATCCAGCTCTTCCAGGGCTTCTTTCAGGCTGCCGCACACTTGTGGGATCAGCTTGCCTTCTTCTGGTGGCAGGTCATACAGGTTCTTGTCGGCAGCATCGCCAGGGTGGATCTTGTTCTGGATGCCGTCGATACCGGCCATCAGCAGTGCTGCGAAGGCCAGGTATGGGTTGGCAGCCGGGTCCGGGAAGCGCGCTTCGATACGGCGGGCTTTCGGGCTCGACACGTAAGGAATGCGGATCGAAGCCGAACGGTTGCGGGCCGAGTAGGCCAGCATTACTGGAGCTTCGAAACCTGGGACCAGACGCTTGTAGGAGTTGGTCGACGGGTTGGTGAAGCCGTTCAGTGCTTTACCGTGCTTGATGATGCCGCCGATGAAATACAGAGCGGTGTCGGACAGGCCGGCATAGCCTTCGCCAGCGAAGGTGTTCTTGCCATCTTTGGAGATGGACATGTGTACGTGCATACCCGAACCGTTGTCGCCGTACAGCGGCTTCGGCATAAAGGTCGCGGTTTTGCCGTAGGCATCGGCCACGTTGTGTACGCAGTACTTCAGGGTCTGAACTTCGTCAGCCTTGGCAACCAGGGTGTTGAACTTCACGCCGATTTCGTTCTGACCGGCAGTCGCCACTTCGTGGTGGTGAACTTCGATGACCAGGCCCATTTCTTCCATGGCGTTACACATGGCGGTACGGATTTCGTGGTCGTGGTCGCACGGCGGAACTGGGAAGTAGCCACCTTTGACGGCTGGGCGGTGGCCCTTGTTGCCGCCTTCGATGTCAGAGTCGGTGTTCCAGGACGCCTGCTCGGAGAAGATCTTGAACATCGAGCCGGAGATGTCGGACTTGAACTTCACTTCGTCGAAGATGAAGAACTCAGGCTCTGGACCGACGAATACGGTGTCACCGATACCAGTGGTTTTCAGGAACTCTTCAGCGCGCTTGGCGATCGAGAGAGGACTTTGCAGACCTTTATTCACAGACTATTACCTATGGACTCTTTGCTGCAAGAACACGCTCAGAAACTTG
>DASRUM010000206.1:0-8268 GCA_035655415.1 Pseudomonas sp. | reverse complement strand
TCGCTGGTTTTGCTGGCAGCAAAGCCTTTGTCGGCGAACTCCTCACTGGCTGCGCGTAAAATCAGCTCTCTGTTACGCTCGCGAATACTGGTCATAAGCCTCTTTGCTTCTGTCGAACGCCCGTCGCTGGGCAGCGCCGGGGATGGTAGCACCGGCTTTGCACAGCGCTCAAGGCTTGTGGCCTGGGCTCTGGCGGGCTATCTGACTTGCAGGTCAGGTTGTTGTATACAAAATTTAATTTTTCTGTTTTTATCTTGCCCTATGCATTCATAACAAAAAGTCTCGGCTCGTTGAGCTCCAGGAGACACGTCGTGAGCAATGAATTGGTTGACCCCTTCGGTCGGCGCATCACCTATCTACGGTTATCGGTTACCGATCGCTGTGATTTCCGCTGCACCTACTGCATGAGCGAGGACATGGTGTTCGCCCCGCGCGAGCAGATCCTCAGCCTTGAAGAGCTCTATGCAGTGGCGGACGCTTTTATCGGCCTTGGGGTCAAACGTATCCGCATCACCGGTGGCGAGCCGCTGGTACGCAAGAACCTGCTCAGCCTGCTGACCCGCCTAGGCCAGCGCCCAGAGCTGGAAGACCTGGCCATTACCACCAATGGCTCGCAACTGGCTGACCTGGCGCCGCAACTGCGCGCGGCCGGGGTCAAACGCCTGAATGTCAGCCTGGATTCCCTGCAGCGTGAACGTTTTGCCGCTTTTACCCGGCGCGACAAGCTCGATCAGGTGCTGGAAGGCATCGAGGTGGCGCGCGCTGCCGGTTTTCGCAAGATCAAACTCAACGCCGTGGTGCAGAAAGGCCGCAACGATGACGAAGTGCTCGGCCTGGTCGAGTTCGCCATGGCGCGGGGCCTGGACATCAGCTTTATCGAAGAAATGCCGCTGGGCAGTATTTCCAGCCACCAGCGCGAGCAGACCTTCTGCTCCAGTGACGAGGTGCGCGAGCGCATCGAACAGCGTTATGCCCTGGTGCGCAGCAGCAAGTTGACCGGCGGGCCGTCGCGCTACTGGCAGGTGGTCGGCAGCGACACCCAGGTTGGTTTTATCTCGCCCCACAGCCACAACTTCTGCGGCGACTGCAACCGCGTGCGGGTCACCGCCGAGGGCAAGCTGGTGCTCTGTCTGGGCCATGAAAACGCCCTGGACCTGAAAGGCCTGATGCGTGCCCACCCCGGCGACAGCCAACGCTTGAGTGAAGCCTTGATGCAAGCCTTGCAACTGAAACCCGAACGTCACCACTTCGAGACCGATGCTCAGGTGCAGGTTATTCGCTTTATGAGCATGACCGGTGGCTAGCCCCTAGCCGCTTCCTCACCGCCTTGGGCGGTTCCATTCGTTCCACTCTCATAATTAAGCAGGAGGTTTGCTGTGAAGCCCTCGCACGTCTGCAGTTTGTTCGCCGTTGTCTGTTCCAGCGCGGTCAGCGCTGAAAGCTATGTGATTGGTGTAGAGAAGCTGGCCTTTGCGCCGCACTACAGCATCGATGCGCAAGGTCATTACCAGGGCTTTGCCCGTGAGCTGTTCGACCTGTTCGCGCAGACCAGCGGAGTGGAGCTGAGCTACAAGGTGCTGCCCGTGGAGCAGCTGTTGCCTGCGCTGCTCAGCGGTCAAGTGGATTTCAAATACCCCGACAGCGAAACCTGGGCGCAGGAGCAGAAAGCCGGCAAGACCCTGAGCTACAGTCAGGGTGTAGTTGAGTACGTCGATGGCGTGCTGGTCGCGCCGCAGCGTCATGGCCAGCCCATCGAGCAGATCAAGCGTCTGGCCATGGTCAATGGCTGGACGCCCTGGGGCTATCAGGAGCGTATCGCTGCCGGACAGATCGAGCTGACCTACAACGATGATCTGCGCCAGATGATCCGTCAGGCACTGAAGAAGGACACCGACGGCGCTTACTTCAACGTGGTGGTGGCGACTCATTATCTGGACAACATCCGGGCACGACCGGGCGCGCTGATCTTCGATGCGCAGTTGCCGCATAACCGTGGCAGCTTCAAGCTGTCGACCCTCAAGCACGCGGCTTTCATACAGCGTTTCGACCGCTTTTTGCTGGATGAGCAGGTCGCCATCGCTGAGCTGAAGAGCCGCTACCGGGTCGAGGCCAACCTCGACTCGGCGCATATAGGCGTGGAGCAATGGAAGCTGGACTTTCTCAAGCGCCAGCAGGAGCGGGCAGCGAGTCAGTGATGGGCTAGACGCCGGCAATCCCGGCGTCCAGGGGCGGGCTCAGCTACGCGGGCTGAGGGGTTTTCACGGCACAGTGTTTGCGCATCAGCACGTAGTGGAACAGCGCGCCAAGCATGGCACCGAACAGCCAGGAATAGCCGGACAGCTCATTGAGGCCCGGGGTCCATACCGAGGCGACCGAGAACAGCGAGGCCACGCCGAAGGCGATCATGGCGTTACGGTTCCAGCCGCCATTGTAGTAGTAGGTCGAACCGGGTTCGGCGCTGAACAGGTCCTGCAGGTTGAGCTGCTGCCTGCGCACCAGGTAGTAGTCAGCGACGAGAATGCCGTACAGCGGTGCGAGCACCGCGCCCAGGGTGTCGACGAAGGCGGCAATGCCGACGTTGCTGATAAAGGACACCCACAGCGCACCGATAAAGAAGGCGATGGCCGCGGTGATAAAACCACCGGTGCGCGCGCTGATATGGGCCGGGGCCAGGTTAGCGATGTCGTAGGCCGGCGGGATAAAGTTGGCCACCAGATTGATCCCCACCGTGGCAGCGAAGAAGGTCAGTGCGGCGATGATGGTCAGGGTCAGGTTATCCACCCGGGCGACGATATCGGTTGGGTTGGTCAGGGTCTCGCCGAACACCACTACGGTACCGGCGGTTATCACCAGGGCGATCATTGAGAAGATCGCCAGGCTCACCGGCAGACCGAGAAAGTTGCCGACGGTCATCTGCTTTTCGCTTTTGACGAAGCGGGCGAAGTCGCCGTAGTTGATCACCACCGCGGCGAAGTAGGCGACCATGGTGCCGACCACCGCGACAAAGGCGGCAACCGGGCCAGCAGCATATTCGCCGGTGCCGCGGAAGATCTCGCCCAGCTCGCTGAGCAGGCTGGGGCCGGCCTGGTACCAGATCATCAGCATCAGCGCGATCATCACTAGGTAGACCAGCGGGCCGGCCCAGTTGAGGAACTTGGTGATCCAGTCGATCCCGCGGATAAACAGGGCAACCTGAAACACGCAGACGATCACATAGGAGAGCCAGCCGATGGCTGTCATGCCCAGAAAAGTCGCGCTTGAACCACTGCCGAACAACGAGTTGAGCAGCAGGGCCACGGCGGTGGAGGCGAAATAGGTCTGCACGCCATACCAGAAGATCGCCACGATACCGCGCACCACCGCGGGGAAGTTGGCCCCGCGCACACCCATGCTGGCGCGGGCCATGACCGGAAAGGGGATCCCGTACTTGACACTGGGTTTGCCGGTCAGTTGCACCAGACCCATGACGATAAAGCCGGCCAGAACGATGCCGGCCAATACCGCCCAGCCGTTCAGGCCGTAGGAGATAAACAGGGTGGCAGCCAAGGTATAGCCGAACAGGCTCTGGATGTCGTTGGACCAGACGTTGAAGATCTCGAACCAGCCCCATTTGCGTTGTGCCGGCGGCAGAGGCGCCAGATCCTCGTTGTGCAGCGAGGTGTCGATTTGCTTGATGCGAAAATCATCGGTGGGCATGAGCAGCTCCTCAAGTCTTGTTATGTGCGTCTGTCGGCGCATGTCTGAGCAGGATTGTATGCACTATCTGTTCCGCTTTTGGCCGGCCTTGGTGATTCGGGCCGTTAATCGCATAGAGCAGGTTGTAGGCAATATTGTTGTACACATAAAATTTAATTGTTAACACTTATTTTTACAAAGTTGTGTACAAATTAGCCTTTTGATGTGCTCTAGATATTGACTAGGTGGTCGGTTTTAGTGCTTGGGTGGACAACTTAACCAGTTGTCGGCCATGGTTTTTTCTCGCCCGGGGCGGCTTGTCGAAGCAATTGGCACAAAGTTCCAGCAGCAGCGCTCGGTGCGCCTTATTTCGGGGCAAAAAAAGGGGGCACGTTATTCGTGCCCCCCTTTACCTTAGCGCTGCCGCCTACCCGGCAGCACTGGAGTTCGCTTAGAAGTGGTACTTCACCAGCGCTTGTACTGCGGTCTGATCAAAGCCATCGGTTGAACCGTCGATTGGCTTGATGCCGTACTTGTTGTGCCACATGTTCAGTTCGGTACCGACATACAGCTTGCGGCCTTCACCGAACAACGCCTTGCCCGCATCCCATTTGATCTGGATCGAAGAGCCGACCGAGGTCTGGGTGTTGGCGTCCTTGGACGGCGCGCGCCAGTCAATAAAGCCGTCGATCACGAAGTCTTGTTCGCCGATGGCAAACGGATAGGCACCGTTCACAGTCAGTTGGTAGGTGTGGCCGTTGCCTTTTTCCGAAGCCTTGAAGTCATGATCGAAGAAGATGTGGTTGTTGACCTTCACCGCATACAGGTTGGCGTTAAGGTAGGCGAAGCCTGGAGCGTTCCAGGCGGTGCCGATGCCGTACAGGTAGTTTTCGGTGCCAGGGCCGCCGTTACCTTTTTCATAGGTAAAGGCTGCGTACACATCCTTCAGCGGGCCTGCGGAAAGGTCCTGACCGGTTAGCCAGCTGAGGCTGACGCGTGGAGAGAACTCCATGTAGTAGAAATTGCTCTTCTCGTCGATATCCAGGTTGCCGAAGTTGCTACCGCGCGCCTGCTCGTTGTCGGCGTCGATGTAGTCGAGGAAGAAGAAAGTGTCGCCCCAGCTCCAGCCGCTGGCGTTTTCCAGGCTGAAGGTGGTTTGCGAGCGCTGCTCACCTTCGTTGAAGTTCAGGCGCTGGAAGTTGCTGCCGTAGAGGTAGGAGAGGCTGGTGTCTTGCCAGAGAAAGGCGTCGCTGGCCAAGGCCTGCTGACCGGAAAACAGTCCAGCCGAGAGGGCGATGCCATGGGGTAGGTGCTTCAGTTTCATCATGGTTTCCTTATTATTGGACTTACAAGGTTTCTCGAACCTGCGGCGAACCGCAGGATCTGTCAGGCAAAGGGGCGGTGGTTCAGCTGGTGCGCGGGGCTACGTTGAGTTCGTTGCGGCTGCTGTCAGGCGCATCTACGGCGCTGTCGTCCTGCGGGTTTTGCAGCACGGTGTGCAGGTGCGCTTCGGGGTCGTAGTCGTTTTCTTCCAGCTGCAGATGTTCTTCCGGCAGGAAGATATTCAGCAGAATGGCGCTGAAGGCACCAATGGTGATGGGTGAACCGAAGATGTTCTTCAGCGCATCCGGCATTTGCGAGAGCACTTCCGGTACGGCTGCTACACCGAGGCCCAGGCCCAGGGAGATGGCCACGATCAGCACGTTGCGGCGATGCAGGCCGGCCTCGGTGAGAATCTTGATACCCGCCACGGCCACGGTGCCGAACATGATCAGCGTGGCGCCACCGAGTACCGGTTTGGGCATCAGCTGCAATACCGCACCCACCGCCGGGAACAGGCCCAGAAGCACCAGGATGCCGGCGATATAGAAGGCCACATGGCGGCTGGCCACACCGGTCAGCTGGATCACGCCGTTGTTCTGGCTGAAGGTGGTCATCGGCAGGCTGTTGAACATCGCCGCCATGGCTGAGTTGCAACCATCGGCCAAGATCCCGGATTTGATCCGGCGCATATACAGCGGCCCTTTGACCGGCTGCTTGGAGATGATCGAGTTGGCCGTCAGGTCGCCTGCGGTCTCCAGCGGGGTGATCAGGAAGATCACCGCAATCGGCACAAACGCCACCCAGTCAAAATTGAAGCCGTACTTGAACGGCACCGGCACGCTGATCAGCGGCACCTGGGCCATGTTGGCAAAATCCACCTTGCCGGTGAACCAGGCCACGCTAAAGCCCAGTACCAGGCCGATGATCACGGCCGACAGGCGCACCACCTGCGACGGGAAGCGGTTGAGGATAACGATGGTCACCAGCACCAGGCCGCCGAGGCCCAAGTGGTGCAGGGCGCCGAGATCCGCCGCGCCGTAGCCGCCGGCGATATCGGTCATGGCCACTTTGATCAGCGACAAGCCCATCAGGCAGATGATGGTGCCGGTAACGACCGGGGTGATTACGCGGCGCAGCTTGTTGATGAACTGGCTGAAGGCAATCTCGACAAAGGCCGCGCAGAAACACACGCCAAAGATCGTCGAGAGAATTTCTTCCTCGCTGCCGCCACGGCCCTTGACGATAAACCCGGCGCTGAGAATCACGCTGAGAAAACCGAAGCTGGTGCCCTGCAGGCACAGGAGGCCGGAACCGACCGGGCCAATGCGCTTGGCCTGGATAAAGGTGCCGAGGCCGGATACGAACAGCGCCATGCTGACCAGATAGGGCACATAGGCGCCGAGGCCGAGGACGCCACCGACAATCAGGGTAGGGGTGATGATACCGACGAAGCTGGCCAGTACGTGCTGCAGCGCGGCGAAGATCGCCGGAGCAAAGGCTGGGGTGTCGTGCAGTTGGTAGATCAGGTCGTTGTTTGCCACAGGCGCAGCTGTGGTCTCGGTGCTGGGAGTCGTGGTCATATCAGAGCCTGCCAGTTGTTTTTATACGGTCATGGGCTTGGCGAGGCTTCACGGCGCCTCTGCTCTGTACCTGGGAAGAAGTTGTCCGCCTGGTCAGAATGGATCGACTATAGCAACTTGTTCACAGCGATAAAAACAATTTATTTTAAAATTGTGCACAAAAAATGAACCGTCAGTCAGATAGCTGAACAGCTCGCACTTAGCTATGTGAGGGGTTTGTTTCGAGGGGGACTTCTAGGTTAAAGCCTGTTAAGGCTTTTGAACCGGGGGAGGGGTCGAGTAGCGAGTTTCGCAGGCAGATAAACAAATGCCGCGTCCTGATGGGCGCGGCATTTAATTGGATCAGTTGAGCTGTGCGCCCTGGTCGATCCACGAGCCGATCAGCTCGCGTTCTTCCTGGGTCATCTGGGTGATGTTGCCCAGCGGCATGATCTGCGAAGCAACGCTTTGCGCGTGGATCTTCGCGGCTTGTGCCTTGATCTGCTCAGGCGTATCGAGAATGAACCCAGCCGGTGGTGCGGTGAACATCGGGCTGCTTGGCGTGGCCGAGTGGCACACGCTGCAGCGTTCCTGAATCACGCTGTTGACCTGGGCAAAGTCGCCCGCGCCAGCTGCGGCTTCTGCTGGAGGACTGGCCTCAGGGGCCGCTGCGGTTTCTGCCGGCTTGGCGGCTGGATCGGCAGCTTTGGCAACAACTTCCGGATGGCCGCTGATGCCAGTGGCCGGTACCGGGGCGTACTTGATTACTGCAGCTTGCGGCTCCTGCGGTGCAGCGGCCTTCATGCTCGGGCCGGTGACGAATGCCAGGCAGATCATGCCCAATGCAGCGGCAGGCAGGGTCCAGATGTACTTGCTGCTGTCATGACGGGTGTTGAAGTAATGACGTACCAGTACCGCCAGCATCGCGATACCCGCCAGGATCAGCCAGTTGTATTGGCTGCCGTAGGTGCTCGGGAAGTGGTTGCTGATCATGATGAACAGCACCGGCAGGGTGAAGTAGTTGTTGTGGCGCGAACGCAGCAGGCCTTTGGCTGGCAGGGTCGGGTCCGGCGTGGTGTTGTCTTCGATGGCCTTAACCAGCGCGCGCTGGGCCGGCATGATGGTGAAGAACACGTTGCCGACCATGATGGTGCCGATAATGGCGCCGACATGAATATAGGCAGCGCGGCCGCTGAAAATCTGGCTGAAGCCATAGGCGGCCGCGATGATTAGCACGAACAGCACGGCGCCAAGCAAGGCCGGGCGCTTGCCCAGCGGCGAGTCGCAGAGGAAGTGATACGCCACATAGCCCGCCACCATCGAACCGAAACCGATGGCAATGGCCAATGCCGGATCCAGGTCGACGCCGGGTTTAACCAGGTACAGGCTCGGGTTGAGGTAGTAGACCACCAGCATCAGGGCCACGCCCGACAGCCAGGTGAAATAGGCTTCCCATTTGAACCAGTGCAGGTTCTCCGGCATTTTCGGCGGAGCCAGTTTGTACTTTTCCAGGTGGTAGATACCGCCACCGTGAATCGCCCAGAGGTCACCGGACAACCCTTCACGCGGGTTGCTGCGGTTGAGGTTGTTTTCCAGCCAGACGAAATAGAAGGATGCGCCGATCCAGGCGATGCCGGTGATCATATGGATCCAGCGGATACCCAGGTTCAGCCACTCAGTCAAATGCGCTTCCACAATCAGTACCTCTTTC
>DASRUM010000205.1:0-13465 GCA_035655415.1 Pseudomonas sp. | reverse complement strand
GCGCCCTTTAACTGGCCTAGGCCGGCGTCAGGCACTCAGGCGCATCCAGCTTGGGATCATTGATCAGATTCGCCAGCACCCGCTCGCGCAGCGCCGGCGGCGGACTCGCCAATAAAGCCTGCAAGTCGGCCGCCGGGGTGTCGGCAGCCAACCAGGCGGCCTGCCCGGCTTCATCGAGGATCAGCGGCCGACGCTGACTGGCCGCCGCCTGAGTCACCACCGCAGCACTCAGGTAGACGCAACCCTCAACCGGATAGGCTTCCCACAAAGCGGCGAAATACAGCGGTGTGGTCTCACCGGTGAGCCAGTACGGGCGTTTGCGCGTCGTGCCCCGCCACTCGTAAAAGCCGTTGGCTGGCAGCAGACCGCGACGCAGGCGAAACGCCTCACGAAACATCGGCTGCTCAGCCAAGGTTTCCGCACGGGCTTGAGCCGGGGTCTTGGTCAGATCAGTCAACCAGGGCGGCGTCAGCCCCCAACGCGCGCGCGTCAGCTGACGCTCGCCCTCGACGTTGCGCAGCAGCAGCACCTGGCTATTGGGCGAAATGCTCCAGTGCGGTAACTGATCGGCGGGAAAACCGGGAATCGCCGCAAATGCAGGCGTCCAACGGAACAGGGCATAACGTCCGCACATGGGAAACTCGATAACACTCGAAATAAAGGCAGCAGGGCCGACGCGCCGCAGACCGTAACAGGCTCTTAGCAGAGCAACGTACCTTGGAAGCTATCCGGCTCATCACCGGGCAGCGGCAGCGCGGCATTGTACGCGGCGATCAGCTGTTGTGCGCTGTGCGCCTGCTCATCCTCAACCATTACTCCGAGCAAACCGCAGGCAGGTAACTCACCCACTGCACCAGCCAAATGCCGCCCAGTGAGGTAGGCTTCGATGCCCTCGCTGGCCAGCATAGCCAGCAGCAACTCGCCTTCCATCAGGTCCTGCGGCTCGTAGATTCGCTGCATCAGTCATTCTCCCCGCGCACATCCAGGCTCCAGTCCTCACCATCGGTCTGCAGCGAAAACACGATGGGCCGGCAACACACCGGACAGTCTTCGATGTACTGCTGATCGCCGGCGGAAAGGTCGAGCAGCGCCTCAACCTGCTCGCCGCAATAAGGGCATTGGTAGTCCTGGCTTTCCAGCATCGCTGTCTCCTTGTGACTTGGGCGTATAATCGCCGGTCTATAGCTGGCCCTGCAGTCGCGCACTATCCATTGTCACGCGCAACGACCAGCGCAGTGAACATCTCCACAGCCAACCACAACAAGAGAGCATGATGGGCGAATTCGATGCCATCCGACCTTACGCCGACGCCGAAGTCCCTGCCGTGTTGGCGCGCCTGCTGGCCGATGATGCGTTTCTCGGCATCCTCACTCAGTTCCGCTTCCCGCGCCTGGCGGCACCTTTAGGCTGGCTGCTTAAACCACTTATAGCCTATCGCCTGCGTCTTGAGTTTCGCGACGTGAGTTCGGTGGCGCAATTGCAGACGCGCATCGAGAGCTATGTCGACCGCACCATTGAGCAGGCCACCGATGGCGTGAGCTATTCCGGCATCGAACACCTGCAGGCCGGCAACGCCTATCTGTTCCTCGCCAACCACCGCGATATCGTCATGGACCCGGCGTTCGTCAACTACGCGGTGTACCACGCTGGCCTGCCGACGCCGCGCATCGCGATTGGCGACAACCTGCTGCAGAAGCCGTTTGTCAGCGACCTGATGCGCCTGAACAAGAGCTTTATCGTGCACCGTTCGATCAGCGGGCGGCGCGAGAAGCTGGCGGCTTACCAGCTGCTATCGGCCTATATCAATCACTCGATCCGCAATGATGGCGAGTCGATCTGGATCGCCCAGGCCGAAGGCCGCGCCAAGGATGGTGATGACCGCACCGATTCGGCAATCCTCAAGATGTTCCATATGAGCCGCAAGGGCGAACCGTTCGCCGAGGTGATCAACGCCCTGCGCCTGACGCCGGTATCGATCAGCTACGAGTACGATCCCTGCGACCAGGCCAAGGCGCGCGAGCTGTTTATCCGCGCCAGCAGTGGCAGCTACACCAAGGCAGCGGGCGAGGATGACCAGAGCATCGCCCTGGGCATCACCGGTTACAAAGGCCGCGTGCATATACATTTCGGCGCGCCGGTCAGCCAAGGCCTAGAAGACAGCAAACTGCTGGCGGCGGAGATGGACCGGCAGATTCTCAGCGGTTATCGGCTGTTTCCCGTGCATTACCTGGCCTATGCCATGTGGGCTGACCGCGACCCGGAGCTGGCCGTGCCCAGCGCTGCAGAGCTATTCCCCGCCGCAGAGCTCAGCGCCGCCAAGAGCGAATGGCAGCGGCGCCTGGCCAACTGCCCGAGCGAGCAACAGCCCTACCTGATCCTGCAATACGCCAACCCGGTGCGTAACCAGTACCGGATCAAGGCCGGCCTGCCGCTGTAGGCAAAGCGCAGCCAGAAAAAACGGCAGCCATTGGCTGCCGTTTTTATTGCCTGAGAAAACCGGGTTACAGCTGGGTGCTAAGCCAGGACAGCAGCAACGCCGCCGCCAGGCAGGCATGACCGAAGCAATAAAAGAAGCGGTTCAGGCGCAGCGTCGGCTCATCAAAGGCATAGGCCTCATCCGCCAGTTCATTCAACTGATTGCCGGCCAGCAACCGCGCCCGGGCACGCTGCTCGCGCATACGGGTGGCCAGTAACAGCCAGGCGCCGGCCAGTGCAAAGAACAGCGCCAGCCCATTAAGCCACTGCCCAGACTGACCTTCGATCAGCAACCAGAGCGCTTGCAACGACATGCTCAACCTCTACTTCTATAAGGCATGCGATCAACGTCGCGCCTGATTATCAGCACACCCGATGCAGTCTCGGGCAGTCCAAATACGGCCGCGGAGTCTACCGAAGGTTGCCGCACTCGCGGTTCGATTCCGACGAATCGCAGCCACTATGACCAAGCGGTCTAAACACTGTCATTTGCGTGAACTATGGTCTAACACTCGTCCCAACGCTTTGGCCAAAAGGCTTCGAGCATGGTGACAGGCCTTAAACATC
Source organism: Pseudomonas sp. (assembly GCA_035655415.1). Classification (GTDB taxonomy): domain Bacteria; phylum Pseudomonadota; class Gammaproteobacteria; order Pseudomonadales; family Pseudomonadaceae; genus Aquipseudomonas. The sequence continues at coordinate 10,423 of DASRUM010000205.1, read as the reverse complement.
CATGGAGGAACACCGCATGCTGCATGCCCAACCGCAAGACCGCGACTACCTGATTGATTCGCTGGACGACATAGACGCCGTCATCGACGGGCTGTCTTTCAACGTGCAGGACGACCACTGGCTGGTGTACTGCGCCATGGGCGGCCATGAGCATTACGCCCTGCCCGACATAGACACGCGCACCGGCATGAGCCTGCCCGAGCTCTACAGCGAAGCGGCCTAAAAGGCTGCAAAACGCAGCTGTAAAAAAGCCTGGAATAATCCAGGCTTTTTTACAGCGCCAAAGCTTACTGCGCGAGCATCTGGCTGATGGTCGGATCCTTGAAGGCGCGGGTCAGGGCATCGCTCAACACATCGCTGATCAGCTTGGTGTTGGTCGCCTGATTCGGCGCCATACCGAAGCGCTGGTTCAGCGACGCGCCGTAACGGCCGCTGTAACGACGGCTACTGTTTTGCACATCAAGGCGGAAGGTCGCGGTCATGTCAGCTTCGGTTACGTACATCCCTTCTTTAGGCGACTGATACTTCAGTTCGGCCAGGGTCAGGGTCAGCTGTGGCGCGTTGTAGGCGTTTGCGCTTGGGGTAAAGCCGAGCAGACGCACGGCCGCTTCAGCCTGGGCCTGCAGCTTGGGCAGGATGTCCTGACCCGTCACGCTGATGGCGCTGGTTTCCGGATAGAGACCACCACGGGTGCCCAATACGGGCGAAGGACGACCATCGGCGACCCGCACCACCACCGGCTGGCCCTGGCCAACGGCAGTCAGCGGGCTATTGAGTTTGGGTTGTGGGCTGAGTTGTTGCGGGCTGTGGGCACAACCCACCAGAGTAAGGCTGGCGACAGCCACCAGACCAAACAGCAGACGATGCAGCATGCTCAACTCTCCATAGATAAGGGGTAGAAGTGGCGCGCAGTTTAACCAGCGCGGTAAATGCCTGACAGCGCTGGTTGTTAGGACGTTTAAGGGGACAACTGGTTCCCGTAACGCCCTTGTCATGCACGTCAGGCACAAGACTTTAGTCTTCCCTGCTCATGAGTGATTCGCCATGTTCTCACTGCGCAACCTACTCGCCCCACGCCGCCCGATGCGCACATTTGCCCTGGTCGATGCGCAAGGCATCTGCCGCGCCTTGCGCCAGTCAGCCCAGGCGCCGCAAGGCTCCGGCTGGATTGAGGTGCAACACAGCTGCATGAGCTGGCTCAATCGACCGCTGCCAGCCGGCGTCAGAACCGTGCAGGTCACGCCATGCCTGCGCCCGCACCAAACGCTGGCGGCCTGACCGGCGGAAGAAGAAAAGTCACGCCAGGCGATCAATTTTCCTGCTTTGCCCTTATAATCGCGCCCCGATTATAAGGACGCCTCCTGTTCGGGCCCTGCCGTCACGCTGATGCACCATTTCATCGGCCGCGCCCCAGAGAGTCGCCCACTTCGCGCTGCCTTCCGGCTGCCGCTTTTTCCCACTGTGAAACGCCATGCAGTTGCTGCAATGGTCGCTTTACGTCGTGGAAAAGTCGGCCCAGGCAGACGTGTTTTGAGGTTCACGACTACAAAAGAGCGTGAAAAAAACGGTTTGGAAAACTTCACAAGAGTGTGGCGAAAATGAACGATCTCGCGGTTGGCATCTGCACCCAGAAGCCTGCTTCCTTCAACCCTGAGCGTCTCGCTGACTGCTGATTGGCTGTGTGCATACACAAGCTGCCTAACGTCTATTGAGTGCTGGTTTGCGGAGAAGTGGTAATGGCGCAAAACGATTACGAAACAATGGATGTGGTGCTGGTTGGTGCCGGCATCATGAGTGCGACCCTGGCCGTACTGCTGAAAGAGCTCGACCCGGCGATCAAGCTGGAAGTGCTCGAGATGATGGCCTCCGGAGCGATTGAAAGCTCCAATCCGTGGAACAACGCGGGCACCGGCCACGCTGGCCTGTGCGAGCTGAACTACACGCCGGAAGCGGCGGACGGTTCGATCGACATCAAGAAGTCGGTGACCATCAACACCCAGTTCGAAGAATCCAAGCAGTTCTGGGCCTACCTGGTTGAGAAAGGCCGCTTTGGTTCGCCAAAGTCGTTTATCAATCCGGTTCCGCACCTGAGCTTCGTTCGCGGTCAGAAAGGTATCGACTACCTGAAGAAGCGCTTTGACGCGCTGACCGGGCACCACGCTTTCGCCGAGATGGAATATACCGAAGACCGCGCCACCATGGCCGAGTGGATGCCACTGATGCTGCCGGGTCGTGACCCGAACGAGCCGATTGCCGCCACCCGCGTCATGGCCGGTACCGACGTCAACTTCGGCACTCTGACCACGCACCTGCTCGACCACCTCGGCCAACAGGCAGACGCCAAAGTCACCTGCAGCCAGAAAGTTGTCGGCCTCAAGCGCAATGCCGATGGCTGGCGCGTCAGCGTCAAAGATCAGCAGAACGGCAGCAGCCGTGAAATTCAGGCCAAGTTCGTCTTCCTCGGCGCAGGTGGCGCGGCGCTGCCGCTGCTGCAGATGTCCGGCATTCCGGAAGGCAAAGGCTTTGGTGGCTTCCCGGTCAGCGGCCAATGGCTGCGTTGCGACAACCCGGACGTGGTCAAGCAGCACCAGGCCAAGGTCTACAGCCAAGCAGCGGTCGGCTCGCCGCCGATGTCGGTACCGCACCTGGATACCCGCGTGGTAGATGGCAAGACCTCGCTGCTGTTCGGTCCTTATGCCGGCTTCTCGACCAAGTTCCTGCGCCATGGTTCCTTCCTCGATCTGCCGTTGTCGGTACGCCCGAACAACATCGGCCCGATGCTGGCAGTGGCACGCGACAACTTCGACCTGACGCGTTACCTGGTCAAGGAAGTGCTGCAGTCCGAAGAGCAGCGCCTGGAAACCCTGCGCGGCTTCTACCCGGAAGCCAAAGCCGAAGACTGGCGCCTGGAGATGGCCGGCCAACGCGTGCAGATCATCAAGAAGGACGCGAAGAACGGCGGCATCCTGCAGTTCGGTACCGAACTGGTGGCGGCAGAAGACGGCTCCATCGCCGCCCTGCTCGGTGCATCGCCAGGTGCATCGGTCACCGTGTCGATCATGCTTGATCTGATCCAGCGCTGCTTCGGCGCCCAGGTCAAATCAAAGCAGTGGAGCAGCAAGCTGAACGAGATCTTCCCCGCCATGGGGGCGGTGCTCGCCAGCGATGCCGAACGCTATCGCGAAGTGCAGTCGCGCTCCGATGCGTTGCTGCAGCTGGAACAGACCGTCAGCGCCTAAACCGCGCCGCAATAAAAAACCGCCTCTAGGGGCGGTTTTTTATGTCCGGCCAAACGCGGTCAAGTCAGGCCGACGCAGCCATAGGGCGGAAGCTGAAGTAATGACGCAGCGCATCAACCATCTCGACATAGTCGCCCGGCGGGGCGACCAGGGCGAAGCCAGAGTCATAGCAGCCTGGGGTGACATCCTCGCGGGACCATTGGCAGGTAGCGGAGAAATCGATGTAGTGCGGCGCGTCGTGCCCAGGGATTTTCAGGCGCATGTCGAAACGTGCGCCCACCAGCAGGGGCAGCTGGCTGATCAGCATCAGCCCGTCCAGGGAGACGTTACCGATATAGCCCATGGGCTTGTCGGTGATGCGATTGAACACCTTCAGGTAGTAGGGCAACTGATGGCGTTCGATGCTGCGCTGGATATGCTTGGGCATAGTGGCAAATCGCTATAGATGGCCATTGAGTATGGCCCCACTACTGCGCTTAAACCAGTTTCAAGAACAACGTTCAGCCACCCTGCTCTGCAGTTGCTGACGAGCGGTATCAACTTGTTCATCGCTGTAGTAACTGCGTTCGCCGTTCGCTTCTTTGCGGTAATAGCTGCGCCCTTCGGGAATCGCGGCCAGTTTGTTACGCAATTCGCGGCATTCCTCGGCACGCTTAGCCTGGTTTTCCGCAGCCACCGCCGAAGCCTGCACCTGCTCCTCGCGGCGTGCGTCATAGAAACGATTGGTGCGTTCTTCGCGCTCACGGGTCAGCTGGTCACGCTCAACCACCTGCGGCTTGACCTCGACCCTCTCGGCCCCAGCTGCCGCTGGACGCTGGCCGAAATGCACTTGGCCATTGGCATCGGTCCAGCGGTAGATTTCCGCAGCCGCCAACCCCGGCAATAACAGCAGGCACAACAAAACGCGCATGGATTCCCTCCCGTAAAGACTCAGCTTAGCCTTCTATGCTCCGTAACAACCAGCAGTCAGGGCTTGACCGGATTGACCTTGACTGCCACATCGACGCCGTCGTGTCCCAGTTGACGCAGAGTATCCATACGCGCGCGGGCGCGGTAAGCATACTCACTGGCAGGGTAACGAGTGACGATGAACTGATAGGTCTGCATGGCATCGACAAACAATGCCTGACGCTCTAGGCACTGGCCACGCAGCAGGGAAATTTCCGGCTGGATGTAGTTGCGCGAGCGGCTGCTGCGCTCTGCCCTTGACAGAGAAAGGATCGCTTCCTCGCATTCACCACGATCATAAGCCTCATAGGCATTGTTCAAATGCCTATCCAGACTATGGCGGCTACACCCCACCACGCTCAGCATCAGCAGTACCAACACAAGAATTCGCATAAGCCTCTCCTCCAATGAGCAGTGTATCGACTGCCCAGGAAAATTCTGCAGCAACATATCCTCTGATGGGTAATGCGGCCAGCCACTTGGCCAGTGTCCACCCGCCTGACTAGACTTGCGCGCAACGGCCATTGGGCCCAGGAGCTGCCATGTCGTCTTCCTCTCGCCTGCTAGTGTTGCTGTGTACCGCTCTGTTGAGCGCCTGCTCACCCACCACACCGCTGTTTATTGCACAGATAACCACCAACGAAGTGGTCGAATACAAAACCCTGAAGAACAACCGCATGCTCGCCGCCATCGAGGATGAAGGCGATCTGCTGACCTACAGCGCCCAAGCCATCCGCGACGCCAAGAGCGAACAGGCAGAGCAGCTGTACCTCACCGGCTACCGCGACGAGAAGCTCAGCGACGAGGTGCGCGCCATCTCGCTGTACCAGATCGGCCTGCTGTACATGAACCGTTTCAACGACCAGCGCGACGATAACAAGGCACTCAACTACTTCTATCAGGTGCTCAACCAGTTCCCCGCTAGCCGCGCCGCCGAACGCGCAGAAGCACGCATCGTGATCATCCGTAAACGTGCTGATGAGCCCGTGCAAAAAACCTCGCGCGAACTGCTTGTACACTGGAAACCCAATCAACAGCTCGACCTGTACAAGCCCAGCCTCGACCCAGACATGACCCTGCTGTCGCGCCGCGCCGTACTGAAGAACCGCGTCAGCGAGGCCGAAGAGCTGTACCTGCTGGCCCTGAGCGACCCCGGCATCCCCTCCGACATCAAGGAAAAGGCCCTCTACCAGCTCGGTCTGATGTACCTGGCCCCGGACAATCAACAGGCCAGCCGCGACAAGGCCATCACCTACCTGCGCCGCCTGCTGGTGCAATACCCCAGCAGCGAGCTGAACAACAAGGCCGCTCGCCATCTGGACCAGGCACTCAACCGATAAGTCTGGTAGTGCAGAGGAACAATGACTACAGCGTTGCGGCATAGTAGCCTCGTGCTCAGATGCAACTCAGGAGTCTGTGCATGACCATTCGCCGCACCAAAATCGTCGCCACCCTCGGCCCATCCAGCAACAGCCCCGAAGTGCTTGAACAGCTGATCATCGCTGGCTTGGATGTCGCCCGCCTGAATTTCTCCCACGGCACGCCCGATGAGCACAAAGCCCGCGCCAAGCTGGTGCGTGAGCTGGCCGCCAAGCATGGTCGCCACGTTGCCCTGCTCGGCGACCTGCAGGGCCCGAAGATCCGTATTGCCAAATTCGCCGACAAGCGCATTGAGCTCAAGCTCGGTGACCGCTTCACCTTCTCCACCAGCCACCCGCTGACGGCCGGTACGCAAGAGATTGTCGGCATCGACTACCCGGACCTGGTCAAGGACTGCGGCGTCGGTGACGAGCTGTTGCTCGACGATGGCCGCGTGGTGATGCGGGTTGTCAGTGCCACCAGCGATGCCCTGCACTGCGAAGTGATCATCGGCGGCCCGCTGTCCGACCATAAAGGCATCAACCGCCGTGGCGGTGGCCTGACTGCGCCGGCGCTGACCGAGAAAGACAAAGCCGACATCAAACTGGCTGCCGAGATGGAGCTGGATTACCTGGCCGTGTCCTTCCCGCGCGATGCCGACGACATGCATTACGCGCGCAAGCTGCGTGATGAAGCAGGCGGCACCGCCTGGCTGGTGGCCAAGATCGAACGCGCCGAAGCCGTGGCCGATGACGAAACCCTCGACGGCCTGATCCGCGCCAGTGATGCGGTGATGGTTGCCCGTGGTGATCTAGGCGTGGAAATCGGCGACGCCGAGCTATGCGGCATCCAGAAGAAAATCATTCTGCACGCCCGCCGCCACAACAAGGCGGTGATCACGGCGACGCAGATGATGGAGTCGATGATCCAGAACCCGATGCCGACCCGCGCGGAAGTCTCCGACGTGGCCAACGCCGTGCTCGACTACACCGATGCCGTGATGCTCTCGGCGGAAAGCGCCGCCGGCGCCTACCCGCTGGAAGCGGTGCAGGCTATGGCGCGCATCTGCCTGGGCGCGGAAAAGCACCCGACCAGCAAGACCTCCAGCCACCGTATGGGCACCGAGTTCGAGCGCTGCGACGAAAGCATCGCCCTGGCGGCCATGTACACGGCCAACCACTTCCCCGGCGTGAAAGCGATCATCGCCCTCACCGAAAGTGGCTACACGCCGCTGATCATGTCGCGCATCCGTTCTTCGGTGCCGATCTTCGCCTTCTCTCCGCACCGCGAAACCCAGGCCCGCGCGGCCATGTTCCGCGGCGTCTACACCGTGCCGTTCGACCCAGCCGCCTTGCAACCGGCGGAAGTCAGCCAGGCCGCGGTGGACGAGCTGCTCAAGCGCGGCGTGGTGCAGGCCGGCGATTGGGTGATCCTGACCAAGGGCGACAGCTACCACACTATCGGCGGCACCAACACCATGAAGCTGCTGCATGTCGGTGAAGCGCTGGTGTAACACCGCGCTGCAATGCAAAAGGCCGCTCAATCGAGCGGCCTTTTTGTTTGCCTCAGGGCATCAGGCGAACTTGCTGAAGTCCGGCGTGCGCCGCTGCATAAAGGCAGTCAGCGCCTCGATGGCTTCCGGCGAGCGCAGGCGTTGGCCGAACAAGACGCCCTCCTCCTCGATAACCCGGCGCAGTTGCTCGCGATCCGGTGCGAGCATCAGGCGTTTGCTGTCCGCCACTGCAGCCGGTGCCAATTGCTGGAAGCGCAGGGCCATTTCGCGGGCCTTGGCCAGGGTTGCCGCGCCGCTATCCAGCGCCTGATTGGCGATGCCCCAGGTTGCGGCCTGCTCACCGGTAAAGCTCTGCCCAAGCAGCAATAGTTCGGCAGCGCGGGCGTGGCCGAGCAAACGCGGCAGAATCAGGCTGGAACCGTATTCGGGGCACAGGCCAAGGTTGACGAAAGGCATTTTCAGCGTGGCATCGCGGCTGACATACACCAGGTCGCAGTGCAGCAGCATGGTCGTACCGATGCCCACCGCCGGGCCGTTGACTGCGGCCACCACTGGTTTACTGAACTCGAACAGTGCCTGCATAAACTGGAACACTTCGCTGTTCAGCCCAGTGGGCGGCGCCTTGATAAAGTCGGCGACATCGTTGCCGCTGGTAAAGCAGCTCTCGCCGCCAGTGATCAGCACGGCGCGCACGCTTTTATCCTGATCGGCCTGCACCAGCACTTCGGCCATGCCGCTGTACATGGCGCGGGTCAGGGCATTCTTCTTGTCAGGGCGGTGCATGCGCAGGGTCAACAGCCCTTGTTCACGCTCAACCAGCAGGTGCTCGCACATCATCAATCCTCACGGCAGGCCACCCGCGAGCTGAGAACCTGAACGGCTAGCGCGCGTGGGGCAAAAAGACGTCAGCGAAAACCTGGCTGCGCGGTAAACCCGCCAGATACAAGCGGCGCGCAAAAGTTTCGACGCTGTCGGGGTGGCCGCAGAGTAAGGCGATGGTTTGCCGTGAAACAAGGCGCAGTTCGGCCAAAGCAGCCGGCAACTCGGCCGCGACAAGCAGCTCGACCTGCAGCTGAGGATGGCTGGCCGCCAACGCTTGCAAGGGCTCGGCCAGGTAATGCGCGGCCGCATCATGGGCCAAGTGAATAACCCGGATCGTGCCTTGATGCTCCTGCCGTAGTGCCTCACGCAGCACCCCGTACAGCGGCGCTAGCCCGGTGCCGGCGGCCATCAGCCACAGCGGGCGGGTTTGCCAGTCCGGGTCATAGTGCAGCGCCGCACCGCGCAATTCGCCCAACCGCAGGTTACCGCCCGGCTGAAACGCCCGCGCCGCCGTGGCAAACGCACCGCCCTGGCGGCAATCGATATGAAACTCCAGCCAAGGATCATCGCCCGGCACGCTAGCCAAGGAATATGGCCGGGCAATGCCGCCCTCTGTCCAGAGTTGCAGGTGCTGGCCGGCGCTGTAACGCAGCGGCCGCTGTGGGGTCAGGCGCAGACGCAGCACATCGCTGCTGAGCCAGTCGCAACTGTGAATAACGGCTGGAGCCGCATCACGCAGCGGGTCGAACACCTCAATCTGCACGTCCTCGACCACCCGGCACTGGCAGGCCAAGCGCCAGCCCTGTTCGCGCCGTGCAGCGTCCAGGGCCTCCGGTTTGCCATCGAGCAATTCGCCACCCACGCAGCGCACCAGGCAGGCATGGCAACTGCCGGCGCGGCAGCTGTAGGGCACGGCGATGCCGGCAGCCAGCAGGTTGTCCAGCAGGTTACTGGCGGGGGCGACCTCAAGGCAGCGACCAGCGGCCCGTAACTCAGGCATCCACATCCTCCCAGGTCGCCGCGCAACGGTTACGGCCGTCGCGTTTGGCCTGGTACAGCGCCTGATCGGCACGTTGCAGGGCTTCGTCGAGATCATCGTGCACGGTCAGCAGCGTCATGCCGATGGACACGCTCAGGCTGGCCACCTTCACGCCCAGCGGCTCGGCGCGGCTAAAGGCCTCACGCAGGCGCTCGCAGCAGGCGGTGAACTGATCGGCTTCGGTATTGGGTAACAACAACACAAATTCCTCACCGCCGTAGCGGGCTACCACGTCGCCGTCGCGCAGGCAGGCGCGGGCGACAGCGGCGAATGTCTGCAGAACCCGATCCCCGGCGGCGTGGCCATGGATATCGTTGATCCGCTTGAAATGATCCAGATCGAGCAACGCCAGGCCATGCTGGCGCCCGTTGCGCAGCCCTTCCAGCTCACGGCTGGCCAGGCGCAGGAAGTGCCGACGGTTGCACAGGCCGGTCAGCTCATCGGTGGCAGCCAGGTCTTCCAGCTGACGCATCATGCCACGCAGCGTGTCCTGATGCGCCTGCAGGGCAAAACGCCGTTGGCGCATACGCTGACGCATGGCCTGGGCGTAACTGGCAAACAGGCACAGCCAGACCAGCACCACCGCCAGCACGCACGCCTGCATCAGCGCCACACGCGGTTCGCTCAGCTGCAGGGTATAGGCTTCATACAGGTTCAGGCCGGCAAAGCCAAAAAAGGCAAACAGCGCGCAGCGAGCGAACACCCGTGGCGGCAGCTGGAACACACCGAATAGCAGAATCAGCAGGTAGAACACCAGCATGCTGCCGCGCCCTTCGCTGAACAGCGACAGCAGCACGGTCAGCCAGGCCAATGCCACCAGCACCTGGGGTTCGGTCAGGCTGGGGTCTGCTAAACGCAGATTGATGCGGGACAAAAACAACCCGAGAAACACCAGCTGGCTCAGTGCGGCCAGGGCGGTGATAGTAAGAGCGGCTAGGGGCGATGCATTAAACAGCCCGGCAAATACGCCAATCCAGCACAACAGCCCGGTCAGCGCATAGGTTGCCACTGCCATGCCGAAACGCTTCAGCAGCAGGCTTTGCAGAGATCGCTGGGTTACCCGCTGGCTACTTAGGCTCATGGGTTTATGGGCTCCGTCCCATGCTGGCATCTAGCCGCCACTGTACCCCTGTGCTCAGACAATGCCTAGGCCGCTGCCGCGTCATTAGTCGGCTCAAATGGCCGATCAGCGACTATGGTCTGGGGCCGTACAGGTGTCCGCCTGACGTCGTGCGCGGTATACTGCCGCGCCTTTTTATCTTGTGCTTTGGCCTTGTCCTTTGACCTTGCCTTTTGACCTTGATAGCACTGCGCCGGGCCGTGACCCAGCGCTGTTCGAAGTTCCTGCCCTACTCCTACCTTTACAAAAAGGAGCGCCAAGCATGACCGTGATCAAGCAAGACGACCTGATCCAGAGCGTCGCCGACGCCCTGCAGTTCATCTCCTATTACCACCCCGTGGATTTTATCCAGGCCATGCATGAGGCCTACCTGCGCGAAGAGT
>DASRUM010000204.1:0-7169 GCA_035655415.1 Pseudomonas sp. | reverse complement strand
CGCCCAGCGGCAGAGCCAGCCGTTGTCGCTGGTACTGCTGGATATCGACTTCTTCAAGCGGATCAACGACGAGTACGGGCATGCCTGCGGTGACAGCTGCCTGAGCGACTTTGCCGAACGCATGCGCCAGAACTTCCGCCGTGACAGCGACGCGCTGCTACGCCTGGGCGGTGAAGAGTTCGGCATCCTGATGCCCAACACCCCGCTGGAACAGGCACGCCTGCTGGCCGAGCAGTTTCGTCTGGAGCTGGAGCGCGAAGGCTTCAACGTACCGGGAGCGACTCTGCCGCTGACCGCGAGCCTGGGTGTCGGGTGTTATGACATGCTGCGCGACGGCAGTGCCGAAGCGTTCTTCAAGCGCGTCGACGATGCGCTCTATCAAGCCAAAGCTGCCGGGCGCAATCGTCTAGAGCTGGCCTGATGCCGGCGGCACAGGCGTGCCGCCGGCATACGCTTACAAACGGAAACTGCTCATCTGCTTGGCCAGATCATCGGCCAGGCCGCGCAGGGTCTGACAGTCCTCTTTACACACCTGCACCTCACCGGCGGTGGCATGCGCCAGATCGGCAATGCCCTGCACGTTGCGGTTGATCTCTTCGGTCACCGACGACTGCTCCTCGGTGGCGGTGGCCACCTGGGTGTTCATGTCGCTGATGCGTTCAATCTGCTCGGTAATCGCGCTAAGCGACTGCCCCGTACGCTGACTGGCCTCGACACCAGTACCCGTGGCACGTTGGCCGGCATGCATGGAACTTACCGCCGTTTCCGCGCCCTGTTTGAGGCGCTGAATCATCTGCTGGATTTCATCGGTAGAGCTTTGCGTGCGACTGGCCAGAGTGCGTACCTCGTCGGCCACCACGGCAAAGCCACGGCCCATTTCCCCGGCCCGCGCCGCTTCGATGGCGGCGTTGAGCGCGAGCAGGTTGGTCTGCTCGGAAATCCCGCGAATCACCGCCAGCACCTGGTCAATCGATGCCACCTGCTCGGCCAGCTCACTGACTGCGGCGGCGGCATTGCCAATATCAGTGGACATGCTCTCGATATGCCCGATGGATTGGCGCACCTCATTGCGCGCGCCTTGCGCCTCGTCCCGTGCGCTTTGCGATGACTGTGCGGCACTGCTGGCATTGCGCGCGATTTCCTGCACGGTCAGGCCCATCTCATGCACCGCCGTGGCGACCATATCGGTCATTTCCTGCTGCTGGCTGGAACGCCCAGCGGTGTTATCGACCACCTGCGCCACCTGACTGACCGAGGCGCGCAAGCGCTCACTGGTCGCCAACACATCGCTGATCAGGCTGCGCTGGCCGCCGATAAAGCGGTTAAAGCCGCGTGCCAGATCGCCCAACTCATCCGCGCGGGACTCATCCAGCCGCCTGGTCAGATCGCCACCGCCGCCACCGATTTCCACCAGCGCCACCGTTACCTGACGGATTGGTCGAACCAGGCCACGCGCCAGCAGCACCACCAGACCGAGGAACAGCAAGGCCACGCCAACCCCGATGGCGCTGGTCATCAGCAGCGCCTGCCGGGCTTCGGCATAGATTTCCGCTTCCGGCACTTCGCTGACCAGCAGCCAGTCCAGGCTGGAGAGCTTCTGCGCCACCGCCAGGTAGGTTTCCCCCTCACGCTCGAAGCGTACCGCCTTGCCACCGCTGCTCAGCAGTTGATCGGCCGGCGCTTTACCAAACAGCTCGGCAAGCCGGCCACTGCCGCTCAGCTCGGCCTGCGGATGCACCTTGATATCGCCCTGGGCATCGATCAGAAACACCTGACCGCGCTCGCCAAAGCGAAAATCGCGAATCATTTCCGACATGGCTTTCAGGCTGAACCCCAGACCGGAAACGCCCAGGGTTTTGCCGCCCTGCTTGATCCGCTGATTGATAAACAGGGTCGGCAGGCGCGTGCCCTTGTCGATATCGATTTCCAACACCTGGTCACGGTCGCTGTCGACCAGCTTGTAGAACCACTGGTTTTCCGGCTGATCACGGCTGATCACCCGGGCCAAGCCCTCACCGGTGAAGTAGTTGCCGCTGTCCAGCACGGCAATCGAGGTGGTCATGGCGTTCTGCTGCGCACGAACGCCCTCCAGATAACGCGCCACGGCATCGCGCTGACCGTCCTCCTCGCCCGCCGCCAACCAGTCCTGAATAAAGGTATTGCTGGCAATCCCTGCGTTGGCGGTGATCGGCGCGGTCAGCACCCGCTCCAGATCATTGCGAATCGCCAGCACCCGCGCGGGCAAGGCCTCTTCGACCAGAAAGTGCTCGGTCAGGCGATTGACCACCGCCGAATAAACGCCGACCACGATCAGAATACTGGCAAGCAGGGCCGCGCCCATGCTGAGAATCAGCTGCCACTGAATGCTGCGTTTCCACAAGCCCATGGGGTTACCTTCTAGTTATTATTTGAAGACAACAATTGAATACAATTTTGTATACAAACTCAATTGTTCAGCGACATATAACACTATCGGCTGTGCCGACTGCCAACTTTAACCAGCTATCGGCAATGCCTCAGTCCACCTGCCGCCACAGCCGCAGATAGGCATCTTCATGGCTGAAGTCCAGCTCGATGCTGAGATCATCTGACTCCTGCAGCACCTGCGAAGTGACCAAGAGCGGCGGGGTTACAAACAGACTTGGCGGCTGGCCGGCAAAGGCTCGGTTCAGCTCATCGACCAGCTGCCAACCCTGCATGCCCAGCGGCTCGGCGACCGTGGCGACCTGCTGGGACAACCCCGAATGGATGCGACCCAGCGCCTTGGCCGAGCCATCGCCAGCAGAAATATTGCGAATGTCTCTACGACCAAGAGCATTGAGCGGCACATTGATATGGTCGAAGTACACATCGTTGATCGCCAGGGTATGGCTCCACTCGGCGCCAAAGCGGCGCTGCAACGAACGCACACGCTCATCCATACCCTTGCCGGCACTGGCAATCGGCAGGTCTTCGACACTCAGCACTTTGCACTGCGGGCACGCCTCCAAACGCTGCACCATGCGCTGGGTCTTGGCGGTAGCGATAGCGAACTGGCTGTCGGTAAACAGCACCACGCCAATCTGCCCGTCACGCATGGCGTACTCGGCAGCCAAGTCGGCCACCTGTAAGGGGTCGCTGGTGATATTACTGAACAGCTTGTCTGTCGGTCCCGGCCGGTCCCCGGCGTGCCAGCCGACCAAGGCAATCTTGCGAGCTTGAAAAGCCTCGTGCAGTTCGCCCAGGTAATCCGGCTCGAAGCCGCCCAACACCACGCCATCCGGCTTGCGCTCAAGCACTTCAGCCGTCAAACGTTTGATCTCCGCCGGATCGCCACGACCGTCCACGGCATGCACCCGCCAGCCCAGCAACTTGGCTGCACGCTCAAAGCTGCGGTACACCCCGACCACCCCACCGTTGCGAAAATCCGATGCGATAAAACTCACCTGCATGCCACTGCGTGCGGGCGGCGACTGCTTCGGCCCGGCCCACTCATTGGCAATGAGCAGCGCGCTGAACAACAGCCCGGACAGACAGAAGAAGTTTACGTAGAAATTTCTCGTCATCGCCTATCCCTGCGTGACTGGCCGGCAGACGACTGTGCCAACCTTCACCTAATAGCGTAGTCACTCATGGCGATGACAGCATTGCGCCGTAACCCTAGTCCGACACACCCCCTTGTCGATATCGATTTCTAGCATCTGGTCACGGCTGCGCCGACCAGCTGCCATAGGTCGTCGTTATCAGACGGCCCGCTCTTCCTGAAACGCGATGTAAAGAATCCCCCATAGCCATATGCCATCAAGCCTCTAAGATTCTTTTCTGCCTCTAAATAACCGAAGAGAGAAGCTCTTATGGCCGGATCAGTCAGCAATTTCATCCTAGATATGAGCGTACGGAAGAAGTTGCTCAGCGGTTTTGGCCTGGTGCTGGCCATCACCCTGGGCATCGCCTGGATCAGCTACGGCACTCTGGAAAGCGTCCTGGGGCGCTTCGATACCTTGCTCAAGGTCAACGAAATCGACAGCAAGCTGTCGCTGGCCCGCCAGGAGGAAAAGAACTTTATTATCCGTGGCGACAACCAGTACCTCGAGCAGGCCCAAAGCCTAGTCGGAGAGATCGAAACCCTGGCCAGCGACAGCCTGCAGTTATTGACCCGCCCGGAAACCATCACCCTGATGGAAGGTATTCGTCAGGATGTAGCCGATTACCGCCAGCAGCTGCAGGCGCTTAGCCAGGCCAGCGCCAGCAACCAGAGCGCTCAACGGGCCATGGAAGAAGCAGCGCGGCAAGCGCTGCAGGAGTTCGACGAGCTTCAGGCCAGGCTGGGGAAAGCCGCCGAGCGGCAGATCCGCGCCAGCGGTGATGAAGACAGCATTCGCACCCTTGGCTACGCCAACCAGGCCAGCACACTTGCCAAAGAACTGCTCAATGCCAGGCGCTTTGAGAAAAACTTTGTTATCAGCAGCCAGACCCAGGATGCTCAGGTGCTGCTGCAGCAGTTCGACAGCCTCAACCTGGCGGGCCAGCAACTGCGCAACGAAATCAACGACCCCACCGCCCGCGCCGACCTCGACTCCGCCCTGGCCCAACTGGCCATTTATCAGCGCAATTTCGATAGCCTGCGCCAGGCCGTGGCTAGCCGTACGACCAGCGAAGTAGCCATGAACGAGCGGGCGCGGCAGGTGGCCAGCGCGTCCGCCGAGTCCCTTGAGCTGCAACTCAAGGTGCTGCAGGCCGAAGCGCTCCAGGCTGAAGCCATACTGGTTGGTGCTGCCGTTATCGCCTTTATCCTTGGATTGTTCTGCGCCCTGCTGATCACCCAAGTGATCGTCACCCCCCTGCAGCGGGTGGTGCAGCTGGCACGCAAGGTGGCGCAGGGCGACCTCTCGGAAAACATTGAAAGCAAGCGCCAGGATGAACTGGGCCAGTTGATGCAAGCCATGCAGACCATGACCCTGAGCCTGCGCGAACTGCTGACCCGCCTGACCAGTGGCATCGAGCAGCTGGCCACCGCCGCCGAAGAAATGTCGGCCGTCACGGAGCAAACCAGTGCCGGGGTGACCCAACAGAAGATGGAAACTGAGCAGGTCGCCACCGCCATGCACGAAATGACCGCCACCGTGCAGGATGTGGCACGCAATGCCGAATCCGCAGCCGTGTCCGCGCGTAATGCAGATGAGCAAGCGCAGCAGGGCAACCATACGGTTCAGCAGGCCATTGAGCGCATCGAAAACCTGGCCCGTTCCATCGAGCACTCATCCCAGTCCATCGAGCGCCTCAAACACGACAGCACCAATATCGGCGCGGTGCTGGACGTGATCAAAGGCATCGCCGAACAAACCAACCTGCTGGCCCTCAATGCCGCTATCGAAGCCGCCCGGGCCGGTGAGATGGGCCGCGGCTTCGCCGTGGTAGCCGACGAGGTACGCGCCCTGGCCAAACGCACCCAGGAATCTACCAGAGAGATCGAAGGCCTGATCGCCAACCTGCAGGGTGGTGCCCAGAGCGCAGTGGAAATGATGAGTAAAAGCTGCACCGATGCAAGCACCACAGTGGACGCAGCCAAACAGGCTGGAACAGCTTTGAAGGCTATTAACAGCGCGGTGTCGAGCATTCAGGAGATGAATCAGCAGATTGCCACGGCAGCTGAGCAGCAAAGCTCGGTGGCTGAAGAGATCAGCCGTAGCGTTTCCAATATTCGCGATGTAGCCGAACAGTCCGCCGCCGCCACCGAGCAAACCTCAGCCGCCAGCACCGACCTGGCGCGACTGGGTGGCGAGCTGCAGACCCTGGTGAATCGCTTCAAGCTGGCCTGAGCACGTTGCGCACTGCGGCACGACTGCCGCAGTGCGCAAGATGAAAGGACAGACGCGCGGTCTGACCGCCCTCATCCAGTACGCGTCTTTATGGCGAGGCGAGAGCCGGTTGCGGCAGCCACTGCTGCTGAATGCGGGCCAGACTGCCATCGTCAGCCATCTGCGTCAGGGCCTGCTGCCAGCGCTGTACCAGCTGCACGTCAGTGCGCTTGGAAAAGACGATATAGCTGCTGCTCTGCATAAAGCTGTAGAGGCGTTTGAGGTCGTCCATGGAAGCCCCCAGCTCGGTCACCAGGCTCGGCAGCAGCTCATCTTCATAAACCATCACAGGCACCCGACCATACAAGGTCATGCGCAGCACCTCATGAGGCTTGGGTTGCAGAATCAGGTTGGTGAACCCCTCCTTCTGCAGAAACTGGTGCGAATACCAGTCCCGCGGCACGGCGATGCCCGCAGCCCGTTTGGCATCCTCCAGATTGGCAATGCGCAGGCCGCTGCCACTGCGGGCATAGAAACTTGTGGTGGTCGAGACCAGCGGGCCTACCCAGTGAAATAACGGTTCGCGCTCGGGGGTGCGTACAGCCACAAACAGGCCGACATTGGCCTTACCCTGTACCTGCCGGTAACCCCGCGCCCAGGGCACCACGCGAATGCTCGCGCTGTCGCCGGTACGCCGTAACAACTCGCGCACCACCGCACTGGCGAGCCCATCGGCCCGGCCGTCGCGGCTAAAGTTGAGCGGTGGATTTTCCTCGGTGTACAGCTGCAACTCAGCCGCCATGGCCAGGGGGCTACCAAGCAGCGATAGGCACAACAAGCGCAGGGCCCAGCAAACCATAATTACCCCACTTACTATGCGTCCTATGCGTAGGACCTTTTGCGCGCTCCCCCAACACCTGAGCCGCCAAACCGGGGCAGTGCCTACAGGATAGAAAAAGCCCGTAGCGCCACTGACACAGGATACTTCAGTCCGCCCCAGTGTAGTCGAACCAACAAATCCGCCCGAACGGCATTGCCCATGGCCAACTGTATGCCCTATGCGGGAGTACACTCAATCAAGCACGCGAAACAGCAGCAGCGCGGTCTGCCCGCTCTCGTCCAGCACGCTGAGCTGATATTGCCCGTTGCGCTCGAAGGTATGATTGAACAACGCATCGGCGCTGGTTTCTGCAATTGGCTGGCCATCGACAAACCACCAACGTCGGCCACTGCCGCCCAGTGCAGAGAGGCGCAAGCGCAGTGGTTCGGTACTGCCGGCCGGACGGCGTAAACGGTCGCCTTCGCGCACACCGACAATCGACAGCGGCGCGGCGACCGGTACGTGCTGCGGCGGGCACTGCGGATCAACCGCCGGCAGGCGTGCACTGCGTC
>DASRUM010000203.1:0-8464 GCA_035655415.1 Pseudomonas sp. | reverse complement strand
AAGCGCCGGACAACGCCGCGCGCTTCGAACGCGCGCTGCTTAGCCAACCAGTCCTGCCGCAACTGCACTTCGCCATTCTGGCTCTGGGTGACAGCAGCTACCCGCAGTTCTGCGCCTTCGGCCAACGCCTGCAACAGCGTCTGCAAGCGCTCAAGGCGCAGCCGCTGTTCGACCTGCTGTGCGTCGACAACCTCGATGCCGGCACCCTGCGCCACTGGCAACAGCAGCTTGGCCACCTCAGCGGCAACAGCGACTTTGTCGACTGGCAGCCCGCACACTACCGCCCCTGGCAACTGGCGCAACGCAACTGCCTCAACCCCGGCAGCATCGGCGCACCGATCTACCAACTGCGCCTGAGCAGCAAGGAAGACGTCGATTGGCGGGCCGGCGATATTGTCGAAGTCGGCCCACGACATGCCCCGCAGCGGGTTATCGATTGCCTGCAGCAACTCGGCCTTGAACCGCACACCCGCTTGGCTAACGACCAGTTGCTAAGCGATGCCCTGAGCACACGCCATCTGCCCACAACCCGCCCTGAGAAAAACGCCATAGAACAGTGGCTAGCCGAACTAACGCCCCTGCCCCACCGCGAATATTCGATTGCCTCCAGCCACGGCAGCGGCCAGCTTGATCTGCTGGTACGCCTGCAATATCAGGCCGACGGCAGCACCGGCCTGGGCTCAGGCTGGCTCTGCCAACATGCCGAAGTTGGCAGCCAGATCGACCTACGTATCCGCCGCAACCCCGGCTTCCATGGCCCGGACGCTGCCACGCCACTTATCCTGATCGGCAGCGGCAGCGGCCTCGCTGGCCTACGCGCGCACCTGCAGGAACGCGCGGCCGTTCCACACACACGCAATTGGCTAGTGTTTGGCGAACGTAACGCCGCCCACGACGCCTTGCTGATCGACGAGCTGCGCGCCTGGCAGCACAGCGGCCACCTCGCACGGCTCGACCTCACCTATTCGCGCGACGGCCACCCGCAGCGCTATGTGCAGGACGCCCTGCGCGACGCCGCCAACACCCTGCACGCCTGGCTGGCCGATGGCGCCGCCATCTACCTATGCGGCAGCCTCGAAGGCATGGGCCACGACGTCGACGCCTGCCTGCGTCAACTGGTGGGCGATGAGCAGCTGGAACAACTGAGCCAGAGTGGTCGCTATCGGCGGGATTTGTACTGAGGATCGCGAAGTCTCAAACCCCGCCCTGGATATCACGTGGCTTATTTAGGTGGGCAGGGCCAGTCATTGCTGCGACACAGCAAGTCGGCATTTATCTCGCTCAAGGTGCGGCAACCACTCAATGCCATGGCCATCTCCAGTTCCTCGCGCAGCAGCCTGACTAGATGCGCCACACCTAAAGCCCCGGCCGTGGCCAAGGCGTGAATATAAGGGCGACCGATCAGCACGGCGTCGGCTCCCAGCGCCAGGGCCTTGAACACATCGGTACCTCGCCGGATACCGCCATCCACCAAAACAAGCGCCTCTGCACCCAATTCACCGCGAATGCCGGGCAGGGCCTTGAGCGCCGGCCACTGAGAGTCCAGCACCCGGCCACCGTGGTTGGAAACAATGACGCCTGCCGCCCCCGCGTCCATGGCCAAACGCGCATCCGCCGGATGCAGAATACCCTTAAGCAGCACCGGCAAATGGGTCTGCCGGCATAGCCAGCGCACCTCATCCCAGGTAGGCGCGATGGCCAGCATGGCGTCGAATATCGCACTGCCTCCGGCCGGCACCTGAGGCACAACTGGCGGTTTGCCGATATTTACTGCGGCTATACCGTCCGGCAGAGTAAAACCTGCACGCTGTTCGCGATTGCGCAGCCCCGACACCGGCGCATCCACCGTCAGCACCAGAGCGCGATAGCCCGCCGCTTCGGCACGTTGTGCCAAGGCCAGAGTCTCTGGGCCGTCGCCCTGCCAATACAGCTGAAACCACAGCGGGCCAGGCGCAACATCGGCAACCTCTTCCAATGGCGTGGAAGCGAACGAGCTGAGCACCGCAGCACCACCCATAACTCCGGCGCCCAGGGCCGTGGCCAACTCGCCCTCGGCATGAAACATACGCTGATAGGCCACCGGCGCCAGCACGATGGGATGCTGCAACTCAGCGCCAAGCAACTGGCAACGGGTATGACCGCCGCGCAGGTCACGTAGCATGCGCGGCACTATCGCCCATTCGCGCCAGGCATCCAGATTGGCCTGACAGGTCAGCTCATCCGCTGCGCCGCCTTGCAGGTAGGCCAATGCATTGGCATCCAGGCGCTCCAGGGCATAACGCTGATAGTCACAAGCGGCAACCAGATCGGCTGGAATCGCGCTCAGGGGTTCGCTCAAGGCCATTTCAGTCCGCCCACTGCCGCAACAGGTTGTGATAGGTGCCGGTCAGGCTCACCACCTCATCGCTGTCGCCCAGATCGTGGCGCAACTTGAGGATGGTCATGTCCAGATCGAAGAGCATTTTGCGCTGCCAGGCATCGCGCACCCGGCTTTGCGTCCAGAGAAAGGAGGCGATACGCGCGCCACGGGTCACCGGTTCAACACGGTGCAGACTGGTCGCGGGGTAGATAATGGCATCGCCTGCTTCCAGCTTGATTTCGTGCTCACCATAGGTGTCCTCGACGATCAGCTCGCCGCCGTCGTATTCGTCCGGCTCACTGAGAAATACCGTGGTGGAAACATCGGTGCGCACCTGATCGTTGCTGAAACGGTCGCGCTGCAGGGCGTTGTCCACATGGTTGCCGTAGCGACCACCGCCGCTGTAACAGTTGAACATCGGTGGCAACATATGCCGCGGCAATACCGCAGAAACGAACAGCGGGTGGCGCGCCAGCGCATCGGCTACACGCTGCGCCAGGCTGGCGAAGGCCGGCGAATCCGCCGGGAACTGCAGATTCTGCTTTAGGCTTGCCGCCTGCGCACCGGACGTTTGCACACCATCGACCCAGGCATGGGCCGCCAGTTCGGCACGTAACGCTGTAACTTCCTGTTTACTCAACACCTGGGGGATATGCAGCAGCATCAACATCCTCTCCATCAATACAGAATGCAAAAAGCCCGCGCTTGCGCGCAGGCTTCAGATACGGCTGGTTGTTCTATCAGAAGCTGAGCTCAGTGGTAAACATCGCCGAGCGCGGTGCCCCGAGACGGGCACGGGCGCCGCTGTTGTTCAACGACTCGATGTACTCCTCGTCAAACAGGTTGTACAGGTTCACCCGCAGGTTGACGTTGTCATTAACACGGTAAGCGGCCATGGCATCCGCCACCCAGTAGGACGGTATGGATGGCATGTTTTGGGTCGCCAGGTTAGTGCCGGAGGTGACAACTCGGTCCTGCTCAGACACATAGCGTGCGCCGCCACCCAGGGTCAGATCGCCCAGGGTATAGGAGGTCCACAGGGTCGCGGTCAGGTCAGGCGACCAGCGCACGCCAGTGCTCTCGCTGACTACGCCCGCATTATTGCGGCTGGCCTGGTCGATCTGCTTGGTTTCCATATGGGCAATACCCGCCGACACCTGCCAGAAGTTGTTCAACTGGCCTACTACACCCAGCTCGACGCCGTCGACGCGGGTTTTGCCTTCTTGGAAATAGGTGGCGGTAAATGAATCGTAGCTGACCTGGTTTTCGTTCTCGGTGCGGTAGGCCGCCAGAGTCAGGGCCAGGCGCTCATCCAGCAGATCCCACTTGGTGCCCAGTTCGAGGTGTTCGGTTTCCTGCGGATCCAGGCCGACCTGCTCGTTGGACGAGGAGGTGGCGGAGCTGGCGGCCAGGTTGAAGTTGCCGCTACCCGGCGGAGTCAGCGAGTTGGCATAGGACAGGTAAATGCTGCCGTTCTCCAGCGGTTTGAACACCACGCCCGTATTCCAACTGGTCAGATCACCCGACTCATAGCCACTGCCCGGTACACGAGCACCCGATGCAATGGCAACGCTGTCAGTCTCCGTACGGAAGTGCTCAAAGCGTACACCGCCGTTAAGTGCCCACTGCTCGTTCAGGTGCAGGGTATCGAACACATAGAGCGCTGCTGTCTTGGTTTCGCCGTCGGTGTGGGCACCAGTCTTGTATGGATCACCAAGGCCATCGTGCGCACTCGGGTCGTAGAGATTGGCCGGCGGAACCGGTACAGCCGGGTAGGCCACACCGTCGATGGTTTGGGCAGCGGTGGCATAGCCACGGTTGAGCTGTTTCTCGCTCATCAACTCAAGACCAGCAGCCAGTTCGTTACGCAGGCCAAAGGTGTCGAACGCAGCACTCAAGCTGGTCTGGTTAGCGAGGATTTCGTTTTCCTGATCGACCACCTGACGCGAACGAGCCACGGTCCAATTTGCGGGGTCAGCCGAGCTATTGGTGGCCAAGGCATTGATGCCGGTAAGGGTACGGTCGTTGTTGCTGTGCCCCCAGCGCGACAGGTTACGCAGGGTCAGGTCGTCATTGAAGTCGTGCTCGACCTTGACGGTGAACATATCGCCGTCGATGCGCTCGGAGTCGCCCTTGGCGCCGTAGTAATTTTCGGTATCGACCTTACGGCCGGAATTCAGCGCAGCATCGGCGCTATAGAAACCTTTCATGCCAATGGTGGGAATACCGCCATCAGGGGTGTTGTCCTGGCGTACATGCTGGGAATAGACATAGACGCGAGTGTCCGTATCCAGACCAAAGGCAATGGAAGGCGCCACGCCATAGCTGCTGTTGTCGACATAGTCGCGGCCGTCCATATCGCCATCACGGCGCATCAGGTTCAAACGGAAGGCCGAGTTGTCGCTCAACTGCTGATTGATATCAGCGGTGAGGTTACTCTTGTCGGCGGTGCCATAACCGACGGTCGCGAAGACCTCGTTAGTCAGGGTCGGCAGCTTGGAAATCAGGTTGATATAGCCGGACGATGCACCGCGACCAATATCTGAACCAGCAGCGCCTTTCACCACTTCAACCTGCTCAAGGTTGAACACATCACGACTGACCGCACCCAGGTCACGCACACCGTCGACAAAGGTCGAGTTCTGCGTGGAGAAGCCGCGCATCATAAAGGTGTCGCCGGCCGAGGTATTACCGTTCTCACCCAGCTGCATGGTGATGCCGGGAGTATTGCGCAGCGCTTCCATCAGGCTGTTGGCGCCCTGCTCACGCAGCACTTCCTTCTTGATGATCTGAACGGTTTTCGGTGTATCCAACAGTGGCTGGGTCAGCTTGCTGTTAGCGCTCTTGCTGGCTTTGTAGGGCACCTCAGCTTTGGAGGTCACAGTGGTAGCCGGCAGGCTCAGCTCTTCTTGCGCAGCGCCATTCTGGGCAGCAAATGCCATACCGGGAACTGCGGCGGCGATCAACAGCGCCAGATGACTGCTCTTGTAATGCTTGCGGCTACGAATGGACATGCTTACTCCCCGTTTTAAAGTCGCCCCGACTCTCTATGTGGTTGTTGGCGAGAGGCAGGAACTCAAAGTGCGCGGATGATAATTATTTGTATCAATTGCAGCAACGCATATTAAGAACTATTTGCATTAACAGCTGTCACGCCAACCTTCAACCACACCAAAGTGATGCTTCTAGATAAAGAGCAGGCATAAAAAACCCCGCCTAGGCGGGGTTTTGACCGGAAAACCAGGAGGTGTTACAGGTAGAACGACTTCAGCGGCGGGAAGCCGTTGAACTCCACGGCGCTGTAACTGGTGGTGTAAGCACCGGTGGACAGCCAGTAGACGCGGTCACCAATGGCCAGGTTGAGCGGCAGGCCGTACTTGTAGTTCTCGTACATGATGTCAGCGCTGTCGCAGGTCGGCCCGGCGATCACCACTTCTTCCATCTCGCCCTTCTTCTCGGTGTAGAGGGGGAACTTGATCGCCTCGCCCATGGTTTCGATCAGGCCACTGAACATGCCCACATCGACATAGACCCAGCGCTCGACCGCGGTACGCGACTTGCGCGCCACCAGCACCACCTCGCTGACCAGAATGCCTGCGTTGGCGATCAGCGAGCGGCCCGGCTCAAGGATGATTTCCGGCAGGTCATCACCGAAGTCTTCCTTGAGGAAACGGATGATTTCCTCGGCATAGGTTTCAAGGCTGTTGGTACGGGTGATGTAGTTGGCCGGGAAGCCGCCGCCCATGTTGATCAGCTTGAGTTCAATGCCGTCTTCTTCTTTAAGACGCTCGAAGATCACCTTGACCTTAGCAATCGCCGCGTCCCACACCGAGATGTCGCGCTGCTGCGAGCCGACATGGAAAGACAGGCCGTAAGGCACCAGGCCGAGGTCACGGGCGAGGATCAGCAGATCCATGGCCATGTCAGTCTGGCAGCCGAACTTGCGCGACAGCGGCCAATCGGCCGTGGTCGAGCCTTCGGTGAGGATGCGCACATAGACTTTCGCACCCGGCGCAGCCTTGGCGATATTGCGCAGGTCGGCTTCCGAGTCGGTGGCGAACAGGCGCACGCCCTTCTCATAGAAGTAGCGGATGTCCTTGGATTTCTTGATGGTGTTGCCGTAGCTGATGCGATCCGGGCTGACGCCACGGCCCATGACCTTGTCCAGCTCATAAATCGAGGCGATATCGAAGCTGGAGCCCTTTTCCTTGAGCAGGTCGATAATCTCGACCGCCGGGTTGGCCTTGACTGCGTAATACACCTTGGCGAATTCGAAACCAGCGCGCAGGTCATCGTAAGCCTGGCTGATGATCGCGGTATCGATGACCACGAACGGGGTTTCCTGAGTATCGGCAAACGCCTTCATGCGCTGAAACGTAGCGGGTGCGTAATAGTCTTCGACCTTGATCGGCATGCGGAACTCCAGTTGGCTGAACCCGTTAACACAGTTTTAGTCAGGCAAACGCTGCGTATGCAGTCCGTTGCCCACCATTTAGGGAGACCTGGCGGCTAGCCCGCACAGGTAGAACGTCTGATCAGTTTCCCCACTTTGGTTCGCCTACTTCCCAAGGCATGTCGCCGAGAACCCTGTGGGCCTCTCGTCGTCAGTACTTGAGCCGGATGGATCGTTGCCAGCATGGACGTTCGGGCGCGAACTTTAGGGCCATGGGGGGCTGAGATCAATCAAAAATGCCGTGCTTTTGCTCCTCTTTGTCGCCTTATTGATTGAACGTTTTATATTCAAAACAAAACGCCATGAAATGCTGCACAGCGCGCGAAAAAACCCAGGTTTTGCGCACTGACTACAGGTCGCCGCGCTGACCGACGTTTACCGTTATAATCGCCGCCTTTTTTGACAGACCGACTATTCAGTCGACGGGTTCCCGCACAATGACCATCCAGGCCACCGAAGTCGGCAAACGCCGTACATTCGCCATCATTTCCCACCCAGACGCCGGTAAAACCACCATTACCGAGAAGCTGCTGCTGATGGGCAAGGCAATCGCCGTGGCCGGTACGGTTAAGTCGCGTAAGTCCGACCGCCATGCCACCTCCGACTGGATGGAAATGGAGAAGCAGCGCGGCATCTCCATCACCACCTCGGTGATGCAGTTCCCGTATCGCGAGCACATGATCAACCTGCTCGACACCCCCGGCCACGAAGACTTCTCGGAAGACACCTACCGCACCCTGACCGCCGTGGACAGCGCACTGATGGTGCTCGACGGCGGTAAAGGCGTTGAGCCACGCACCATCGCCTTGATGGATGTCTGCCGCTTGCGCGACACGCCCATCGTCAGCTTTATCAACAAGCTCGACCGCGATATCCGCGACCCGATTGAACTGCTCGACGAGATCGAAGCGGTACTGAAAATCAAGGCCGCGCCGATCACCTGGCCGATTGGCTGCTACCGCGACTTCAAGGGTGTGTACCACCTGGCCGACGACTACATCATTGTCTACACCCCGGGCCACGGCCACGAGCGCACCGAAACCAAAATCATCCAGCACCTCGACTCCGATGAAGCCCGCGCCCACCTGGGCGACGAGTACGAGCGTTTTGTCGAGCAGCTGGAGCTGGTGCAGGGTGCTTGCCACGAGTTCGACCAGCAGGAGTTCCTCGACGGCCAACTGACCCCGGTGTTCTTTGGCACCGCACTGGGCAACTTCGGCGTCGACCATGTACTCGACGCGGTAGTCGACTGGGCACCCAAGCCGCTGGCCCGCATCGCCAACGAGCGCACCGTGGAGCCGGTGGAAGAAAAGTTCAGCGGCTTCGTGTTCAAGATCCAGGCGAACATGGACCCCAAGCACCGCGACCGCATCGCCTTTATGCGTATCTGCTCGGGCAAATACAGCCAGGGTATGAAGATGCGCCATGTGCGTACCGGTAAGGATGTGCGCATCGGTGACGCCCTGACCTTCTTCTCCAGCGAGCGCGAGATGCTGGTCGAGGCCTATGCTGGCGACATCATCGGCCTGCACAACCACGGCACCATCCAGATCGGCGACACCTTCACCGAAGGCGAAGCGCTGGGCTTTACCGGTATCCCGCACTTCGCCCCGGAACTGTTCCGCCGCGTGCGCCTGAAGGACCCGCTGAAA
>DASRUM010000202.1:0-63018 GCA_035655415.1 Pseudomonas sp. | reverse complement strand
TGCCGTCGCCTCCAGCGCCCCCGCAGCGCCACCTTTGTCAGCGTCTACCGAGCCCATGATGGCAATCGATGAAGCCGTCAACCCGATGCTCAAGGTAAGCCCCAGGAATCCCAGTAGCGTTGGCACAATCCAGCCAGGCGTGTGCAGTTCAGTCATCGCTAAAGCGGCCAGTGCTGCGGATGCGACTGCCAGCGATAGGCTGGAAACCAGGCGCAAGCCAAACTGATTCGATAAGTAGCCGGCTATCGGGCCACCCACAGCGGCGGCAGCCATGATCGGAATCATGAAAATCCCGGCCTGCAACGGTGTCTTGCCCAGCACGTACTGCAGTTCCTGCGCCAGCGTCAGCTCGACTCCGGCCAACGCGCCGATGGCCACCGCCGCCATGATGATTCCGGCCAGGATCGCCGGACGCGAGAACAATGACAGGTCGAGCATGGGTGTCGCCGAGCGCAGTTGCAGGCGCACGAATATCGTCAGCAGCAGCGCCCCGAGTATTGCCACCGATAGCGCAACAGCCAGCGGTTGCGTTGTACCGACAGCGGCCTTGATGCCGTACACCACTGCCAGTATGCCGGCGATCAACAGCAGCGCCTGGACCAGCGCCCAGGTACCGGGCGTGGTGTCCTCCGTGCGCGGCAACAGCAGGAACACCAGCGGCGCGACCACCAGCATGATCGGCACGTTGATCAGGAAGGCCGAGCCCCACCAGAAGTGCTCCAGCAGCGCCCCGCCGATAAGCGGCCCGAGTGCCGCGCCGGCTGCACCGACCGTGCCCCAAAGGCCCAGGGCCATGGCGCGCTCGTCGGCGTCCTCGAAGGTACGGCGGATGATGCCCAGCACGCAGGGCATGATCATCGAACCACCGAGGGCCAGCAGCACCCGTGCGCCAATAAGCAGGGTCGCTGTCGGCGCAAAGGCGGCCAGCAAAGAGGCGAAGCCGAAGATGACCAAACCGATAAGCAACACGCGGCGGTTACCGATGCGGTCGGCCAGGGTGCCCATGGGCACCAGCAGGCCCGCCATCAGCAGCGGATAGATATCGATGATCCACAGCACCTCGGTGGCCGAAGCGCCGAGTGCCAGGGTCAACGAGGGCACGGCGATGTGCAGGATGGTCATGTCGATGACCACCGGCAGGAAGGCCAGCATCACAGCCAGCAGGATCAGCCAACGACGGGGAATGACAACACACATGGAAACGCTCATGAACAAGATGGATGGACTCTACTGAGCCGCCGTGACAGCGGCTATCTCCGGAATATCGCGCGCATGTAGACCACCACCCAGCGACTTATACAGCGCCACTCGGTTGTCGATTTCTGCGCGGCGCAACTCCAGCAGCGTTTGCCGTGCAGCCTGCAGTTGGCGTTGCGCGTCGAGCAGCTCCAGGCGGCCGTCGAAGCCAGCGCGGTAGCGCAGGTCAGACAATTGCAGACGCCGCTCGGTCGCTGTCACCGCGCGCAGTTGTGCCTTGATCTGGCGGTCGAAGGTGGCCGTCCCCGCGAGGGCGTCGACCACTTCGCGGAAGGCCGTCTGGATGGCGCGCTCGTACTGGGCGACCGCCTCGGATTTGCGCACCTCGGCTAGGCGTAGCTCGGCGCGCAGGCGCCCGCCCTGGAACAGCGGCTGGGAAATCTGCGGGGCGAAGTGCCAGATCTGCCGGGCCGGGTCGAACAGGCCAGCCAGCGAGGTGCTGGCATAACCGAAGGAAGCAGTCAGGGATATCTGCGGAAAGAACGCCGCCCGTGCCGCGCCGATATCGGCGTTGGCGGCCACCAGCATCTGTTCGGCCTGACGCAGGTCCGGCCGGCTCAGCAGCAGGTCGGCCGGCAAGCCCGCCGGCAGTTGCGCGATCAGCGACTGACGCTCCAGTGGCAAGCCGACAGGCAGATCCCCCGGCAGCTCGCTACCCACCAGCAACTGCAGGGCATTGTTCGCCTGCGCCAGGGCGCGGCGGCGTGCTTCCAGGTCAGCTTCAGCCTGGGCCACCTGCCCTTCGGCCTGTGCCACATCCAGGCTGCTGCTCTGCTCGGCCTGCTTGAGCAGGCGTGCCAGCTCCAGCGACTGCTGCCAGTCGGCCAGGGTGCGCTCGGTGAGCTGCAGTTGCTCATCGGCCAGACGCTGGGCGAAGTAGGCCTCGGCCACCGCACCGACCAGGGCGATCTGCGCCGCATCACGGCCCTGCTCGCTGGCCAGATAGCGGGCGAACGCGGCATCGGAGAGAGCGCGCACGCGGCCGAACAGGTCCAGCTCGAAGGCGCTGAGGGCGACGTTCACGCCGGTCTGCTGGCTCACCTCGCGGCTGGCCTGACCGTTCGCGTCGGTCGTCAAGGCGCGCTCACGCGTGCGCGTTCCCTCCAGCCCCACAGCCGGTAGACGTGCGGCGCGCTGGATGTTCGCCTGGGCCTGCGCCGCCTCGACGTTTAGGGTGGCCAGGCGCAGGTCGCGGTTATTAGCCAGTGCCAGGTCGATCAGCCGTTGCAGGCGCGGGTCGGCGAACATCGCACGCCAGCCCAATGCGCTGGCCGGCAACGTCGAAGCAGGTGGGGTGGCGGCCATGGCAAAGCTCGCTGGCACTGGTGCGGCTGGGCGCTCCAGGGTCGGAGTCAGCGAGCAGGCGCTCAGGCAGGCAAGCAGCGGCAGGGTCAGGAACAGACGCATCACGGGTTCTCCTGAGGTGACGCGGTGGCGCCACGCTGCGCACGCCAGGCGCTGAAACGCTCCTGCGTACCGATAACGAAGACGAAGAAAGCCGGCACGAAGAACACCGCCAGCAGGGTGCCGCTGAGCATGCCGCCGAACACCCCGGTGCCAATGGCGTGCTGGGTTTCGGCGCTGGCACCGGAGGCGAGCATCAGCGGCACCACACCGAGGGTGAAGGCCAGCGAGGTCATCAGGATCGGCCGCAGGCGCAGGCGCGCAGCGGTTACCGCAGCATCGACCAGCGTGCGGCCCTCGGCGTGCAACTGACGGGCGAACTCGACGATAAGGATGGCGTTCTTCGCCGACAGGCCGATGATGGTGATCATCCCCACCTTAAAGAACACGTCGTTGGGCATACCGCGCAGCATCACCGCGGCCACCGCCCCGAGCAGGCCCAGGGGCACCACCAGCATCACCGACAGCGGGATCGACCAGCTCTCGTACAGCGCCGCCAACACCAGAAACACCACCAGTGCCGAGAGCAGCATAAGTATCGGCGCCTGTGCTGCCGACTGGCGCTCCTGCAACGATTGTCCCGTCCAGGCCACAGCGAAGCCTTGCGGCAACTGCGTCACCAGGCGCTCCATCTCGGCCATCGCCGCACCGCTGGATACGCCCGGCGCGGCGCCGCCGGCGAGTCGCACGGCGGGGAAGCCCTGGAAGCGCATCATCTGCTGCGGCGACTCGCTCCACACTGGCGTCACCACCTCGCGCAACGCCACCATGCCACCACCAGCATTGCGCACGCGCAGGCCGAGCACGTCGTCGAGCTGCATGCGCGCCGGGGCGTCGGCCTGCAGGATGACCTGCTGCATGCGCCCGGCATTGGGGAAGTCGTTGACGTACAGCGAGCCCATGGCCGCCGACAGCGTGCTGCTCACCGCCGCGAAGGACAGGCCCATGGCCTCGGCCTTCTGCCGGTCGATCTCCAGGCGAATGCTCTCGCCGGGCGGCAGGCCATCGGGATAGACATCGCTGACCACCTCGCTCTGCGCCGCCAGCCCCAGCAGTTGCGCTTGCGCGGCCAGCAGCGCGGCCTCGCCCCGGTTGGCGCGATCCTGCAGGAACAGGGTGAAACCGGAGGATGTGCCCAGTTCGTCAATGGCCGGCGGCATCAGGCTCATCACCGTGCCTTCGACATTGTCGGCCATGGCCTGTTGCGCCAGCGCGGCTTCTTCGGCGGCGGTGGCGCCATTGCGCTGATCCCAGTCCTTGAGCATGGTGAAGGCCATGGCCGCGTTGGGGCCGGAGCCGGCGAAGCTGAAGCCCAGCACCACCAAGTTGGCGTCCAACCCCGGACGCGTGGCGACGTGCGCCTCGTAGGCCTTGACCACGTCCAGCGTGCGTTCGCTGGTGGCGCCCGTGGGCAACTGGATGGAGGTCATAAAGTAGCCCTGATCCTCCTCGGGCAAGAAGGACGACGGCAATTGCGCAGCAGCGACGGCCAGTACCGCGCAGAGCACGGCGAACGCCGCCATCATCCGCCCGCTGCGCCCGACCAGGCGCGCCACCCGCGCCCCATAGCTCGCCGTGAGGCGCTCGAAGCCGCGGTTGAAGGCACCGAAGAAGCCGCGTTTGTCATGATGCTCCGCGCTTACCGGGCGCAGCAACGTGGCGCACAGCGCCGGCGTCAGGGTCAGGGCGAGGAAGGCCGAGAACAGGATCGACACCGCCATCGACAGGGTGAACTGCTGGTAGATCACCCCCACCGAGCCGCTGCCGAAGGCCATGGGGATAAACACGGCAGTCAGTACCAGGGTGATGCCGATCACCGCGCCGGTGATTTCCCGCATTGCCTGCTTGGTCGCCTCTTTCGGCGACAGCCCCTGGGTGGCCATCAGCCGCTCGACGTTCTCCACCACCACGATGGCGTCGTCGACGATGATGCCGATGGCCAACACCATGCCGAACATGGTCAGCGAGTTGATCGAGAAACCCGCCAGCAGCATCACCGCGAAGGTGCCGAGCAGCGCGATGGGCGCGACGATGGCCGGGATCAGTGTGTAGCGCAGGTTCTGCAGGAACAGAAACATCACCAGAAACACCAGCACCATGGCCTCGAACAGGGTGTAGATCACCTTCTTGATGGACACCTTGACGAAGGGCGCGGTGTCGAACGGCACCGAGTAGGCCATGCCGGCAGGCATGCTCGGTGCCAGCTCGGCCAGGCGCTCGCGCACGGCCGAGGCGGTACGCACGGCGTTGGCGCCGGACGACAGCTGGATGGCGGCACTGGTCGCCGCCACGCCGTTTTCACGGTTGGAGAATCCGTAGGACTGCGCGCCCAGCTCGACCCGCGCCACATCACCGAGCACCACCTTGGCGCCATCGGCAGCGGCACGCAGGACAATGGCAGCGAACTGCTCTGGCGTGCTCAGTTGCCCCTGCACGGTCAGCGGCACGGTCAGGCGCTGGCCTGGCAGCGCTGGCTCGTCGCCGATCCGCCCGGGGGCAATCGACTGGTTCTGCTGTTCGATGGCCTGGGCCAGTTCATTCATGGTCAGGCCATAGGCGGTGAGCTTGTTCGGGTCGACCCAGACACGCATGGCCTGCTCGGCACCGAACAGCTGCACGCGCCCCACGCCGTCGATGCGCCGTAGCTCCTGGACGATATTGCGCGCCAAGTAGTCGTTTAATGCGACTTCATTGAACTGGCCGTTGGGCGAGGTCATGCCGACCATCATCAGAAAGCCCGAGGCGGCGGACTCCACTTGCAGGCCGTTCTGCCGCACGGCCTGGGGCAGGCGCGGCTCCACCGCCTTGATACGGTTCTGCACGTCCACCTGGGCCAGCTCCGCATCGGTGCCCGGCTTGAAGGTGGCGGTGATCTGCGCGGTGCCCGAGGTGTCCACCGAGGACTCGAAGTACAGCAGGTTCTTCACCCCCGACAGCTCGCGCTCGACCAGGCTTACCACCGAGTCGTTGAGCGTCTGCGGAGTGGCACCCGGATAGGTGGCGTAGATGGTTACCGACGGCGGTGCTACTGAGGGATAGCGGGCAATGGGCAACTGTGGAATGGCGATGACGCCGACCAGCACGATGAACAGAGCGATCACCCAGGCAAACACTGGGCGGTTGATAAAAAACTGCGGCATGACGATTTCTCCGAACTCAGCGCGCGACGGCGCTGAGCTGTTCGCTGGTGACAGCGGGCTGCCAAGGGCGCGTGGCGAGCTGGGTGTCAGGGCTCAGCCGCTCGATGCCCTCGACCACCACCTGTTGCCCGGCACTGAGCCCGGACACCACGCGGTAACGGCGCTCGACCAGCTCACCGACCTCAATGGGCACCGCCTGCACCTGGCCCTGGGCATCGACCACCCATACGCTGGCCTGGCCTGCGCTGCGGGTCACGGCCTGCTGCGGCACGCTGAGGGCGGCGGGGTAATGCGCGCGGGGAATCCGTGCCTGCACGTAGAGGCCGGGCAGCAAGCGGCGTTGCGGGTTGTCCACCAGCATGCGCAGCAGTACATCGCCGGTGCCGGCATCTACCTCGATCCCGGAGAACAGGATGCGCCCGCGCATGTCCAGCGGCTTGCCGTCGCTGCCAAGGATTTCCACGTCCAGTTCCGGCGTCGCCGAGCCGGCCTGCTGACGCAGCGTGTCCAGTATCGAGGCGGATTGGCGCACGTCGACGTACACCTGGTCGATCTGCTGAATCCTTGCCATTGGCGTAGCATCGGTCGGCGATACCAACGCACCTTCGCTGACCAGCGCCTGGTCGATACGACCCGCAATCGGCGCCTCGACGCTGGCGAACTGCAAGTCCAGCTTGCGCCGCGCCAGGGTCGCCTTGGCCTGGGCCACGTCGGCTACGGCTTGTTCGCGCAGGGCCACGGCATCGTCATACACCTGGCGGCTGACGGCCTCGGCCTGCACCAGAGAGGTCAGGCGCTCGACCTGCACACGCGCCCGCGCCAGCACCGCTTCGGCGCGCTGCAAGGCGGCAGCGGCGCTGTCGACCTCGGCCTTGAACGGCGCCGGATTGATCTGGAACAGCACGGCACCGGCCTTGATCTCGGCGCCCTGCTCGAACAGACGGCGCTGCACGATGCCGCCGATCTGCGCACGAATCTCGGCGCTACGCACGGCAACTACACGCGCCGACAGGTCCTCGCTGACCGCCAGTTCGTGCGCCTGCAGTGTCAGCACCGACACCTGCAGCGGCGCAGTCGCTTCGGCTTGCTCTAACGCCGCATCGCACCCTGCCAATCCCAACACGGCAAGCGCTGCGAGCACGATGCCCAGATGCCGCTGTTTGCTGCCCATAACCCACTCCTCGTTGCCCACTGCGCTCCGGTGACCTGATGGCGACCTGGCGCTGATCGAGGCTGCAGTTTGGAATAGCGCTGTTGCGAATGATTCGAGGCTTTGTGGAGAAAGCATGGAGGGCGCGATAACATTCAGCGCCACCGTCTGCGAGCCTGCCCATGTCCGATTCCTACGCGCGCACCAGCCCCGCCTCCCCCGCTACGGCACTGGTGCTGATCGCCGAGGACGAAGCCGAGATCGCCGACATTCTCATTGCCTACCTGCAGCGCAGCGGCCTGCGCACTCAGCACGCCAGCGACGGCCAGCAGGCGCTGGCCCTGCACCAGACGCTCAAACCGGATTTGCTGCTGCTCGACGTGCAGATGCCCGTGTTCGATGGCTGGAAGGTGCTCAGCGAAATCCGCTCCCGTGGCGACACCCCAGTGATCATGCTCACGGCGCTGGATCAGGACATCGACAAGCTGATGGGGCTGCGCCTGGGCGCCGACGACTACGTGGTCAAACCCTTCAACCCGGCCGAGGTGGTGGCGCGGGTACAGGCGGTACTACGGCGTACCCGGGGCAGCGCCCCGGCCGCTACGCAGGTACTGCGCGTCGGCGCATTCCAGATCGACCTGGACAGCCACGAGGCCAGCGTGCAGCGTGATGGCCAGCAGCACACGCTGGAACTGACCCTGACCGAATTCAAGCTACTCGCCTGCCTGATGCGCGCGCCAAAACGGGCGTTCAGCCGCGCCGAACTGCTGGAAAACTGTTTGCCCGAGGGCGACACCCAAGAACGCACCGTGGACAGCCACGTCAGCAAACTGCGCAAGAAACTCGAAGCGCTAGATATCCAGGGCGTGCCGACCAGCGTCTGGGGCGTGGGCTATCGCTTCGGCGTCGAGTCATGAAACCGACGCCAGGCCTGCGCCGACAGATCATCCATTCCCTGGCGGTCATGGCGCTGGGCATCATCTGCCTCTCGGTGATCGGCACCTACGTGTTCTACGCCTTCGCTGTGACCTACCTGCCAGGCAGCATTTCCGACACCATGGTGCCCTCACAGCTGGAGCTGGTCTGGATCGTCTGCACCATCATCGCCGCGCTGAGCATGGCCGTCTTCGTCGCCATACGCCTGTCACGGCGCCTGATCACGCCGCTGAACTCGGTGGCGCACAGCCTGCGCGAAGTTGCTCAGGGCAAGCTCGACGCCCGTGCGCCGCTGGACGCACAGGCCATGGGTGAAACCGCGCAACTGGTACTCGACTTCAACACCATGGCCGAACGCCTGCAAAGCATGACCCGCGAGCGCGAGTTCTGGAACGCTGCCATCGCCCATGAACTGCGCACCCCGGTGACCATTCTGCGCGGCCGTTTGCAGGGGTTGGCTGAAGGCGTGTTCAGCCCCAGCAGCGAGCTGTTCGAAGGCCTGCTACGCCAGGTGGAGGGCCTCAACCACCTGATCGAAGACCTGCGCGTGCTGAGCCTCAACGACAGCGGCCATCTGCAAGTGCAACGGAGTAGCGTACGCCTCGCCAATGAACTGGGCACCGTGCTGCAGGCTTTCGCCACGCCCCTGGCGGAAAAGGGTTTTCACCTACACCAGGAACTGGACGCCGAGCTGCTGGTGGAGTGCGATGCCGTGCGCATCCGCCAGGCGCTGATGGCGCTGCTGGAAAACGCCCAGCGCCATGCCGACCCAGGCAATCTACGGGTGTGCCTGGAACAGGTCGGCGGCGACTGCCAACTGAGCGTGGCAGACGACGGCCCTGGTATCGACAGCGCCCTGACCGCCGACATCTTCGAGGCTTTTCGCCGTGGCGACCCTTCGCGCTCACGCAAGAGCGGCGGCAGCGGCCTCGGCCTGGCGGTGGTCAAGGCCATCGCCGAGGCGCATGGCGGGCAGGCTTATTGCCAGCCGTCTGCCAATGGCGGCAGCCGCTTCGTAGTGAGTTGGCCGTTGCAGCCATAAAAACAGCCGCCCGAAGGCGGCTGCGTGACACGCGGCAGAAGCGTGGTTAGGAGCAAAGCCTGGTCACGCCAAGAGGGTAACGCTGAAATCAGAACGGCACGGCGACAACCAGTTGGCTGTAGACGTTTGTGCCATTACCGCCGAACTGGGTACCGCCATTACTGTCGCTACGGTCCGGTTTGAACAGGCCCACCAGCGGCGTGATGATCAAGTGGTCATTGACCACCCATTCCGCATACAAATCCAGCTCTCGGGCATCACGGTTGACCGTGTCACGCTCGTGCAGGGTGCGGAAGTCGAAGAACAGCGCACCGAGGGTCAGATTCTCCAGCGGGCGAACTTTGAAAGCCAGGTGGTGCACATCATTGTTGCGCGCAAAAAGCCCTGCATAGTTGGCCGCCACCTCACCCTGAAACCAGGTACCCAGCTCCGGGCTGTTGAGGCCGGTGAATAGCGCGTCCCAGCTTTCGGAGTAGCGGGTATAGCGATAGGTCAGGCTCGGTGACCAGGGCGCATCAGCAAAGGTGTAGCCGGCTTCGGCGTACCAGGCTTTCTCATCGCCGGCGTCTTTGTTCTGCCAGGCATATTCAAAGGCGAAGCTGGCGTTCTCGATGCCCGCAGTGCTTTCACCGCGCAGGCTGTAGATGTCCATGCCGTCACGCTGCTGCAGGAAATCGTCGGCCCATTCATCGCTGACATCAAGACCGTGAATCCAGGTCAGTCCCAGCAGCCCTGCTTCGCCGCGATAGTCCAGCGTGGCAGCCGTCAGTTCAGTTTCCGCCTGTGCCCGGTTGTCGGACTTCAGCCAGGCCAGAGTACTGTGCAGGCCGTCCTGGCCACCGATGCGCACCACGGCGGTACGGTCGAAGGCATGGCGTGCTGCCAGGTAATAGGCACCACCGCGGTTGAGCGCGCCATCGGCCGGGCCTTTGCCCAGGTTTGGGCCGTCGTCGTTGATCAGAAACCCCTTGCCCAGTTGCACGACCTGACGACCAAAGGAGACATCAAGGCCATCCTTGCCCAGCACAGGGAACAGGTCTGCAGAACGCCAGCCGAGATAGGCATCTTCGATCTTGGTGGTGCGCTCTGAACCAACGCTATTGCCGCCTGCATCACCGTCACCCCAGGTACCGGAACTGACCAGATTGAAGGCGCCATAAAGACTGCCGGCCTCGCCTAACCCCTGCTGGCCGCTGAGCCCGTACTTGATGAAACCCTCGCGCCAGCTCGAACCACCCGGCGTGCCATCGTAGTTCTTACGGCTGTTCATCCAGCCGAATACCGCGAGCATATCCGCATTCAGTTGGGTGTCTTCATCGGCGTACAGCTCGTACGCCTGGGTCTGCCCAGACAGGGCCGCGGTGACGGCCAATGCCAGGGCGATCTTGCTGTTGTGTCGTGCGTTCATCTTCATTGAGCTCCTCGGTGCTTGTGCAGTCGTTCTTATTGGTTTGGCGGGAGGGTATGGATGCCCGCGGCGCAAGCCGCGGGCTGGCAGGTTCAATGCTTGGTCAGGGCGTTGTGCAGCACATCGACGATCAGGTCGGCTTCGCCGGTGGTCAAAGTCAGGGGCGGCGAGATGATGATCTTGTTGCCCACCGGACGAACCAGCACGCCCTGTGCACGCGCGGCTTCAGCGATGCGCGAGGCCTGCCCCGAAGCCGGGTCGAGTGGCTGGCGGGTGCGTTTGTCGGCGACCAGATCGAGGGCGATCATCAGGCCCTTGCCACGTACTTCACCCACCACATCGAAACGTTCGCTCAGGGGCGTCAAGCCGTCGATCAGGTGCGCACCGACCTTCGCCGCGTTACCTGGCAGGTCTTCCTTCTCAACAATGTCCAACACTGCCAGGGCTGCTGCACAGGCGGTCGGATGGCCGCTGTAGGTGTAGCCGTGCATGATCACGTTGGCGAAGCCGGGGGCGTTTTCGATGGCATCGACGATGCGCTGGTTGAACACCGTGGCTCCCAGCGGGATGTAGCCGGCGGAGATACCCT
This sequence comes from Pseudomonas sp., assembly GCA_035655415.1. Taxonomy (GTDB): domain Bacteria; phylum Pseudomonadota; class Gammaproteobacteria; order Pseudomonadales; family Pseudomonadaceae; genus Aquipseudomonas. The sequence goes on along the minus strand of DASRUM010000202.1, from coordinate 52,092 downwards.
TGGCCAGACACAGGATGTCCGGCGCCACGCCCCAGCCACGGCTGCCGAGCATGCAGCCGCTGCGGCCGAAGCCGGTAACCACTTCGTCAGCGATCAGCAGGATATCGTGGCGGTCACAGACTTCGCGCAGGCGCGGCCAGTAGGCGGACGGCGGTACGATCACGCCGCCTGCACCCTGCACCGGCTCGGCGATGAAAGCTGCGATGGTGCCGGCGCCGAGGAAGGCGATCTGGTCTTCCAGTTGGCGGATGCAATGTTCGACGAGTTCCTCTTGATCGCGGCAATCCCAGGGATTGCGATACAGCCAAGGCGTATCGAGCAGGTGGCAACCAGCAAGCAGTTGACCGTGGTTGTAGTGGTAAACGCCGTTGCCACCAATTGAGGTGCCGCCGATATGTACGCCGTGGTAACCGTTGCGCAGTGACAAGAAACGGGTACGGCCAGGCTGGCCAGAGGCGATCCAATACTGGCGCGCCATCTTCAGTGCAGTTTCCACAGCATCGGAGCCGCCGGAGTTGAACAGCACGCGGGCCATTTTCTCCTGGGCGAACATCGAGGTCAGGCGCTCGGCCAGATCGAACACACGCGGGTGGGCAATACCGTCGAAGGTTTGGTAGTAGGCCAACTCGTCGAGCTGCGCAGCGATGGCGGCCTTCACTTCGGAGCGATTGTGGCCCACGTTGACGTTCCACAAGCCACCGACGCCATCGAGCAGGCGGTTACCGTCAATGTCGGTGATATAGTTGCCATCACCGCGGGCGATGATCAGGGTATTGGCACGGTTGGCCGGCGCTGAGGCGCTCATCGGGTGCCAAAATTTCTTCTCTGCTGTTTTGTATTTTGCGTACATGGCTTGGCCCTGCGCTGCATCTGGGGTTTCGGTGTGCTTGAGCACGGTATGGGTCGACATGCTGTTGGTCCTCACTGCGGAGCCGTTGGCTTGCGTACGAACAACAGCTGCTGGGTGGTGAATTCCAACAGCCCCTCCTGGCCGAACTCGACGCCGAAACCGGACATTTTGCAGCCGCCGAACGGGGTATTGGGTTGGATCTGGGCGTGGCAGTTGACCCAGGCCACGCCGCTTTCCAGGCGCGCGGCAACCGCTTGTGCCTCGGCCGTATCTGGACCCCACACCGAGCCACCGAGGCCCATGGTGCTGGCGTTGGCGCGGCGCAATGCGTCCTCCACGTCGCGGTAGGCGATCAGCGGCAGTACCGGGCCGAATTGCTCCTCGTCCACCAGGCGGTGGCCGTCGCTGACGCCGGTGACAATGGTCGGTGGGTAGAAGAACCCAGCACGCGGCAGCGGCGCACCACCACAGAGCGCCTGGCCGCCTTTGGCGCAGGCGTCCTCCACCAGCTCAGCCACCAGTTGCAGCTGCTCGGGGTTTTGCACCGGGCCGAAGGTGACGCCCACTTCCATACCGTCACCGACCACCTGGCGCCGGGCGATGGCAGCCAGCGCTTCGGCGAAGGCCTGGTATTGCGATTCGTGCACATACAGACGCTTGAGCGCGGCGCAGGTCTGACCCATGTTGAGAAAGGCGGCCTGGAAGATGTCCTCGGCTACGGCCTCGACCGATGTACCGGGCAGGATGATCGCGGCATCGTTGCCGCCGAGCTCCAGGGTCAGGCGCTTGAGGTTGCCGGCAGCCGCCTGCATAACGCGCTGACCGGTTTCAGTGGAGCCGGTGAAGACGATTTTGTCGATGCGCGGATGGCTGGCGATGGCGCTGCCAAAGCCACGCTCGCCCGTGACGATGTTGATCACACCAGCCGGTACATGACGGGCGATGATATCCACCAGGCGAATAGTGCTCAGCGGGGTCAGGCTGGACGGCTTGCTGATCACGCAGTTACCCGCTCGCAGAGCCGGCATGATGTGCCAGATGGCGATCATGAACGGCCAGTTCCACGGCGTGATCGAGGCCACCACGCCCAATGGCTTGCGGTGCAGTTCAATGCGTTGGGTGGAGGTTTCCTCGATCAGCTCCACCGGCAGTTCTTGAGAGGCGGCATAACGCGTCCAGGCAACACCGCCCATGACTTCGGAGAAGGCCAGCGCCAGCGGCTTGCCCTGCTCCATGACAATGAGTCGAGCCAGCACTTCGGCCTCTCGCTCGATGTCATCGGCAATGCGTGTCAGGCGCTCGCAACGTTCTACGCACGAGGTGCGGCCCCAACTGCGGAAGGCACGCTGAGCGGCCTCCACAGCCTGCTCCAGCTGCGCCACACTGCCGGCCGGACAAAGCGCGAAAGCCTGCCCGGTGGCGGGGTTGATCACCTCAAAAGGCTCGCCCTCACCCGCAACCTGGGCACCGTCGATAAGCATCTGATAGTCGTTCATATGAAGCATCCCCTTGGCCGCCGGCCACACAACGTGCACGGCGGTTAGCTGGTGTAGAGGTGGTGAATGCCTGGCAACCACTTAGAGTTTGTGGCTGCCCAGGGCCTGGAAGCGTTCGGGCGACACACGGCGCAGACGCGCGGCGAGCATCACACCGACGAAAAGTGAAATCGGAATCAGGATGCAAAGCCCGTAAGAGAGCAGCTTGCTGGAGCCGGTCAGCACCTCGAAATGGATCACTGCAAGTACCAGTACACAGATCAATGCGATGCCCGAAAAGGCCGGCAGAATGAAGCGACGCGTGAGGCTCAGACCAAGCTCAGGATGCTTGCGGAAGTAGGCCAGCACCGCGATCGATGTCAGCGCCATCAGCAGGATCAGCGAGAGCGCAGCCAGGCTGGAGAACCAGGCGAACAGTTGCAGGATCGGGTCGGCACCGGCAGCAGCAAAAATCAACACAACCACAGCCGCAATAAGGGTTTGCAGAGCTGAGCCCATGTGCGGGCTCTGATGAATCCGGTGAGTTGTACCCAGCAGGCCATGCAACAGACCATCGCGGCCAGTGGCGTAGAAATAGCGCGCGGCCGAGTTGTGGAACGCGAGCAGACCGGCATAGATACTGATCAAAAACAGCACGCGGATTAACTGGGTCAGCTCGGGACCGACAAAGTGATCGGACAGGCCATAGATGAAGGTGGTCGGATCGTCCAGCGATTGCAGCAGCGGCACGATCTTGTCGGAACCGACACCGACCACCATCGCCCAGATCGACAGGCCATAGAAACAACCGATCAACAGCACCGACGCGTAAGTGGCAAAGGGAATCGCGCGCTGCGGGTCCTTCGCTTCCTCGCCATAAATGGTCGTGGCCTCGAACCCGATGAAAGCGGCAAAGCAGAACAGCAGACCTATCGACGGATTACCGCTGAATACATGCTCAGGCTTGAAGGAATCGAGATTAATGCCGCTGTCACCGCCACTTTTCAGGATGGCGATATCCAGGGTGAGAATCGCCAGGTACTCCGCGACGACAATGAACGAGAGCACCCGGGCCGACAGGTCGATATTGCGGTAACCCAGAATGGCGATACTGGCCATCGCAAGAAGCGAATAGACCCACCACGGCAGGTCGATGGCGAACACGCTGGCCATGGTGCCGGCAGCGACGCCACCGAACATGCCGTACAGGCCCACCTGCAGGATGTTATAGGCAAACATCGCCAGCACCCCGGCCGCGCCACCTGCCAGACCACCCAAACCGCGCGCCGAGAACGCATAGAAGCCGCCGGCATTGGTGACATGGCGGGCCATGGTGGTGTAGCCCACCGAGAAGGCCAGCAGCACCAGCAGTGTCAAACCGAGTAATACGGGTGTCCCGGCACCGTTGCCGAGCATGATGCCAATGGGAAAACCGCCCGCCAAAACGCTTAACGGGCTCGCCGCAGAAACCACAAAGAAGATGATAAAACCGACGCTGAGGGCGCCACGCCGCAGCTCATTGGAGCTGACGGCCGGATTCATGGGTACGCTCATTTTCTTGACCTTGTTGTATGAGGCAGTCGTGGATCGGTTGCAGAGCAGCCAACTGCCACTCATGCTAACCAGCGAATTAATTGTTGTAGTCACGCTAGCGACTTCGATCCTAGGCCCATCCCCAACGAGGCGTTAGCCCAAATCGGCAGCATCGGTAGCCGTGCCCGAACATGAGGCACAGCCCTCCCGGCAAGGTGTGCAAGGACACTGCCGATTTGGGCTAAGGCACTGTCTTGCGTGCTTTCTATAGTGGCTGCACAGCCGCGCGGCGAAAGCACCACCCGCCTTTTGCGCCCCGATAAAAGAACAACAATCCGAGGCCTGAAACTATGATCCGTGGCAGCATCGTTGTTCTCGTCACCCCCGCGAGCGAAAACGGCGTAATTAATTACGCTGCCCTCAAACATGAACTAACTACCGGCGCTCTTGCTTTGATCAATAGCGATCTAGGTGATTAGGATCTGTCGCCATATCAAGGCCCCATTCGATACCAAGCTGATCACTACGCCGAGTTCGATGCTTGATCTATAGGGTCAGGACTGAGTATGTCGAAGACTCAAGCCCAGCCCCTTCATGTGAGGGGCGAGCTATAAGCGTCTGCTTGCTTCGGAGCTGATCTTGCCTACGCCAAAGCCAGACGACGCGCAGACCTCGCTATGGCGGCGTCAATATCGCGCCCCCGACAACCACCATTAACAGGCTGGTGGGGCTGCGGATTACAACGGTAAGGCGACAGTCAGTTGGCTGTACACGTTGGTACCATTACCGCCGCCCTGAAGCCCACCATTGCCCAGACTCTTGCTCGGCTGATAGAAGCCGAGCAACGGCATACCAGACCCTCTCATCACCCGCCGACCTATCCTGCCAGGCGTATTCAAAGGCGAAGTTGGCGTTCTCCACTCCCGCGTTACCCATAGATATCCATACCGTCACGCTGTTGCTGGAACGCGCTGGCATAACGCTCACACACATCGAGACCACGAATGTAGCTCAGGGCCAAGCCGACTTATTCGCTGTCGTAGGCCAGCCTGGCGGCAGCCAGCTCGGTGCTGGCCTGAGGCCTGAGCGCGGTTATCGGACTTCAACCACATCAGGGCGCTATGCAGGCCTTCTTTGCCGCCGATACTAACCACCGAGGTCTGGTCAAAGGCATGCCGCGCTGCCAGGCTTTCGCGGGCTACGCATCACTATCTCGCTGAACTGCAAGACGTCGTACCGCCCGCGAGGAACGCTCAGTTCTGGAACGATGTCATCGCTCAGGAACGCACCCAAGCAACCACATTGCAATACGCTATGGAACAAGACTATGCCCGTGCCCAGGCTGAAATCACCCATATCCTGGTCAACGAACTTTACTCACCCACCTCTGACTGACGCCTTCTGAGATGACGGTGACACCGGTGGCAAAGTTACCCAGCGCGCAGCGGAAAGCCCGCGGATCAATGCCTAGTATTGGGGCTGTCATAGCGTTTTCCTGGCCGCAACAGACGTGAGCTGCAGCAATGAATAATGGTGTAAGGGCCATAATCGACCACTAAAGAAGCGGCCTAAATCAGGTAATACGAATTCGAAGTCGTATCTCTTTGGCATCTAACCGAGCATGTTTTTTGTAATGGCGCATTCAGCTCCGCTCTGTTGCAGTACTTCTAGAACCGATCAGCCGCATACACTTTGATGGCCAGGAAGTAACGTGACGGAAGCTACTGATCGCTTTTATCGCGCCACTACTAAACACACTCGTACGACACGCTTGTGCCGCTTCAGAAAGCCAACAACAGCGGCCTACGGTGCCCGCCAGCGACGACTGTCGATCGCTGTAAAAAGACCAGATCAGAACTGCCCACTCAACAACCACCGACTGAAGTCGGTGGGTTAGTGACTTACGGACTGAAAGTCCGGATATGCGTCGACTGAACGACGCGTCGCATCAGCCCGGCACACTCTTGAAATTATCATTCGGACTCGACTCAAAACGGTGCACCACGTATTGCTTGTTTGCGATACTTGCTAAAACCATGACAACAATTACATTGCCGGAGTTTAGGTGCTTGTTATGTTTCGGCGCTGAACCTTATTGCATAGCCCACTATTTTATTTGCCAAATAATTTGCTGTTTTTATGTCTAACTCACACACTTTACCGGTTGTACTGTGTGCGGTTACGCCCATATGGCAACCCAGTCGATTGACACCTTTTTCGGCATCGTTAAATGGAGCATCCAAGCTCACCCACAACATCCCATGCTGACTTGCCAGCAACTGCATATAACTCAGCGTATGACCTTGATCGCCATTTAACCCGGTGCCCGACGTGACACCAGCGGCTAGCTTGCCAGCCCATGTTTGGCTTTCCCAAAAATCACTCGTTGCGTCTGCAAAAGTTTTGAATTGAGCAGAAACGCCCCCCATGTAGGTTGGAGAGCCAAAAATTATGGCATGACAGCTATGTAATTCTTGAAAAAGCGCAGGGCGTTCAAAACGTCCATTGATGATTTCACTACCGCTAATTCTGTGTTTAATGACACTGCACCCAAGACCCAACAACTGGTCATTAATAGCGCCCATCAACTCACCCGTCACATCGGTATTACTAAAATAAACAAGTCCGATTTTTAACATACACCTAGCCCATTACAGAATGTGAGAAACATAACGTTTGGTTAAGGGCGGGCTTTAGCCCATCCCAGTGAGCGAAGCGAACGGTTTGAACCGCTCGTTAGCAACCGACAACGACTCTGTCGGCGGCCCTCGAAAGTGAATTGTTCACCTTCTTCTGAATTTCCCTAAAAAAAACCGGCCTCAATGGGCCGGCTAGGGGTAGAGCAGGAGCGCGATTTATTGCAGGGCACGCGGGCGCGGGTTGCGCTGTTCGGCGTCCGATAAGGCAGCCCCCTGCAACTGAAAGTCGAAGTTCACCTCGGCGAAACGCGCGCCTTGGAAACCATGGCCATTCGCCGCGGCGGCGTCCTCGATGAATGTCACGTCGCCGATCAGACCATCGCGGGTGGCATAGGCGAAGTCGTCCCACAGGTATTCGTCGCCAGCCAGGTTGATCTGCGTGGTCAGGTGACGATAACCAGGAGCGGAGATAAAGAAGTGGATGTGCGCCGGACGGTTGCCGTGGCGGCCGAGCAGGTTGAGCACTTCCTGGGTGGTGCCATCGGGCGGGCAGCCATAGCCGGACGGCACGATGCTGCGCGCGCGGTAGCGGCCTTCAGCATCGGTGACGATACGTCGGCGCAGGTTGAACTCGCTCTGGCTCGAATCGAAGTAGGAGTATGTGCCTTTGGTGTTGGCGTGCCACAGGTCGACCACGGCACCAGCGACCGGCTTGCCATCGGTATCGAGCACCTGGCCATGCAGGTACATCGGCGTGCCCGGGTCGGTGCCGTCGTCCATCCGCGCCTCGCCTTCGGACAGCGGTGCGCCGGCCACGTACAGCGGGCCTTCGATGGTACGCGGGGTGCCGCCGAGCAGACCGGCCGCCTCGTCCTGGGCATCGAGCAGCAGGTCGAGATAGTGTTCCAGGCCCAGACCGGCGACCAGCAGGCCGGCTTCGCTGCGCGCGCCCATGCGGTTGAGGTAGTCCACCGCCTTCCAGAACTCCTCGGTGGTGACCTGCATATCCTCGATGAGGCGAATGCTGTCCATCAGGATGCGGTTGACCAGCGCCTTCATGCGCGGGCTGCCCTGGTCGTTGTTGAGGCCGCTGACTTCCTTGAAGAAGCTCTGCACGCTTTCGGTATGCGACAGTTTGATACTCATGGCTATTTCCTCATCTTGTTTTTATCGGCTGGATGGCTGATCAGCGATCATCCTGATGGATCGACGACGGGTGGCGGCACAGACCATTTACCTCGATCTCCATGTAGGGGAACAGCGGCAAATGCATGAGCGTGTCATGCAGTTCCTCGACGCTGCTCAGATCGAAAACGCTGTAGTTGGCGTAATGGCCGGCGATGCGCCACAGGTGACGCCACTTGCCCTCGTCCTGCAGGCGCTGCGCCAGCGCCTTCTCGTCGGCCTTGAGTTTGGCCGCCTGGGCGGGATCCATGTCGAGTGGCAACTTCACGGTCATCTTCACGTGGAACAGCATGATGGCTCTCCTTCGGGCAGGGTCAGGGACGGCGGAAGCGCGCCAGGCGCTCCTCGTCGAGGGTCAGGCCGATGCCCGGAAGGCGCGGCACATGCAGGTGGAAATCACGGTACAGCGGCGGCTCGGTAACGATGTCTTCGGTCAGCAGCAGCGGCCCGAACAGCTCAGTGTCCCAGGTCAGCTTGCTCAGGGTAATGAACGCATGGGCCGAGGCCAGGGTGCCGACGCTGCCCTCGAGCATGGTGCCGCCATACAGGCCGATGCCGGCCGCCTCGGCGATGCTGGCGGTGCGCAGAACGGCGCGTGGACCGCCGTTCTTGGCGATTTTCAGGGCGAACACCGGGGCCGCGCCGTCGCGCGCCAGGTTAAAGGCGTCTTCCACGCACTCGATGGATTCGTCAGCCATGATCGGCGCCGGGCTGGACTGATTCAGGCGCACCTGGCCACCACGGTTGTGGCGCGAGATCGGCTGCTCGATCAGGTCGATACCGTTATCGCCAAGGATGCGGCAGGCGCGCAGGGCAACCGCTTCGTCCCAGGCCTGGTTGACGTCTACACGCACGCTGGCGCGCTCACCCAGGGCCTGCTTGATGGCGATGACGTGGGCCAGATCCTGGTTCACCTCACCGGCGCCGATTTTCAGTTTGAAGATGCGGTGGCGACGCGCCTCAAGCATCTGCTCGGCCTCGGCGATGTCCTTGCGGGTGTCGCCGCTGGCCAGGGTCCAGGCTACTTCCAGGCTGTCGCGCACGCGGCCGCCGAGGATTTCACTGACCGGCAGGCCGAGACGCTTGCCCTGGGCATCAAGCAGTGCAGTTTCCACCGCCGAGCGGGCAAACGTATTGCCCTTAACCACGCGGTCGATGCGCTGCATGCAGGCGTTGATGTTGCTGGCGTCCTGGCCGATCAGCAGCGGCGCGAAGTGACGATCCAGGTTGACCTTGATGCTGTCCGGGCTCTCATTGCCATAGGACAGGCCACCAATGGTGGTGGCTTCACCGATACCCTCGATACCATCGGCGCAGCGCAGGCGCAGGATCACCAGGGTCTGGTTCTGCATGGTGTGCATCGCCAGCTTGTGCGGGCGGATGGTCGGCAGGTCGACGATGATCGCTTCGAGCGACTCGATCGCGGCGTGGCTCATTTCAATACCCATCAGGTTGTTTTTATCCAGACCCTGATATTGATACTGCGCTTGTAGAGGTTCCAATATTAATTTTGTCTGCAACAATACCCTTTAGGTATTATCAACTGCATAGGACAACCACCCGTGGAACTTCGCCATCTGCGCTATTTCCAGGCACTCGCCGAAACCCTCAATTTCACCCGCGCCGCCGAGCGTCTGCACATCGCCCAGCCCCCTCTGAGCCGGCAGATCCAGCAGCTCGAGGACGAACTCGGCGTCTCTCTGATCGAACGCGGCCGGCCGCTGCGCCTGACCGAGGCGGGGCGCTTCTTCCATGAGCACTCCAGCACTCTGCTCGAACAACTGGGCAAGGTCTGCGAGAGCACCCGGCGTATCGGTACTGGCGAGAAAGCCTGGCTCGGCATCGGCTTTGCGCCCTCCACCCTTTACGGCGTGCTGCCAGAGCTGATCCGCCGCCTGCGCAGTGACGTCGACCTGGAGCTCGGCCTTTCGGAAACGACCACGGTGCAACAGGTGGAAGCGCTCAAGGCCGGACGCATCGACATCGGCTTTGGCCGTATCCATATCGATGATGCAGCGATCCACCAGCAGGTGCTGACCCTCGAACCGCTGGTGGCGGCTCTGCCCGCGGGCCATCCGTTGCTGCCCGGCCCGGTGAGCCTGACCGAACTGGCCCGCGAGCCATTTGTGCTGTACCCGGGCAATCCACGGCCGAGCTACGCCGACCATGTCATGGCATTGTTCGCTGCGCACGGCCTGCAAATCCGCGTGGCGCAATGGACCAATGAATTGCAAACGGCCATTGGTCTGGTCGCTGCCGGTATTGGCGTGACCCTGGTGCCCGCCTCGGTGCAGGTGCTGCACCGCGCCGATATCGACTACGCGCCGCTGCAGGAAGCACAGGCCACCTCGCCGATCATCATCAGCCGGCGCGTCGGCGACGCCTCGCCAGCGCTCGAGCACTGCCTGGCGCTGGTGGACGAGTTGTCACGCGCACGCCAGGGCTGACGGCACAGGAAGAAAAAAGCCCACGGGGAGGGACGGGCTAAAGACACGCATGAAAAAGGTCACCCGTCCCTACTGCAACGGCGAAAACACCGCCGGCAGGTAAAGGGTGGAATGCATTTCGCGCAGTTGCGGCCCGGAGTTCTCCGGTGGCCAGACGCCGTCCGCCACCGCCCGGGTACGCACGTCCAGGCGTTGCTCCTGAGTCGCGTAGGGCCAGATATGCAGGTAGCGTGGCGTGCGCCCGTCGGTGGCGAAGAAAGCTGCATAGACAGCTGAATAGCCCTCCCCGGTGCGCGGACCGACGGCCTTTTCCCAGCCTGCCATCGTGGGGGCCAGGCCGGATGGAATCAGGTTGTACTCGCGCAACTCGTAGAACGGCCCGTGCTTGCCAGGCGCCAGGGGCTCGAGAAAGGGAAACAGCGTGTAGTTCTCCACTTTCATATCGAGCATAAAGGTTTCGATGCCGAAGGCATCCGGCGCCTGGAGGAAGCGCTCGCGCTCGTGCTGCCGGGCCGTTTCGTCACGGAAGCCACGCAGCACGGCGATCTGGTTGAGCGGGCCGATTTCCGACGCCCAGCAGCCCATCAGCACGCAGCCATCGCGTGCTTCGCCGAGGGTTTCGCGCAGGCGCTGCAGCGCTTCGGCCGGGGTGCGCACGCGCAAGGTGAAGGTAATCAGTTCGTAGAGTCGCATCGTGTTCTCGCAGATATTGAATGCTGGCGGGGTCGGATCTGCACCCGGCCCCGCCGAGGGTCAGAACGTGAAGGTGTAGGAGGTTATCAGACGATTCTCCTGGTAGTCGGCCCCGGAAGCAGCGCCATTGCCGTAGCGGGTCTTCACGTCAATGTTGCGCCACTCGAAGGCCACGCCCTTGAGCGGGCCGTCCTGCACCACGTAGCCGAGGACGATGTTGCGCTCGCTTTCCATGTTCTGCGCCAGGTCGTTGTTGCCCCGATCGATGCCGGAGCCGCGCAGGTAGCGGGTCATCAGCTTCAGACCGGGCACACCATAGCTGGCGAAGTCCAGGTCGTAGCGCAGTTGCCAGGAGCTTTCGTTGGGCTTGACGAAGGCGACGGTGGACCAGTTCACCAGATACGGCTGCGGCACGTAGCCATTGAGGGTGGGGAAGGTGCTGTCGCCAAGCATGCGCTGGTAGCCGAAACCGATGGCGTGGGCGCCCTTGCGCAGGGTGGTCATCACGCCGTAAGAGCGATTGTCGATGTCACCGTAGAGCGCCTTGCCGTCCTCACGGTTGTCGAAGTAGCGCAGGTCGGTCTTCAGACCGAAGCCGTTGCCCAGGTCAGCGTTGTAGGTGCCGCCGAGGTACTGCTGTTGATAGATGTCTTCCAGCTGACCGTAGAAGTAGCTCGCCGACAGTGCCGGGGTGAACGCGTAGGTGGCCCCGGCGAAGTTCAGGCCATCGCTGCGGCGCTGGATATCCGGCCCATTGAACAGGTACATCTGCTCGCGGTTGGATGACTCGCGGCTGCTGATCTCGGTGAAGCGGCCGGCGGTCAGGGTCAGCCTGTCCACCTCGCGCGACTCCAGCATAAAGCCGTGGTAGGTGGTGATCAGTTGCCGCGAGTCATCGTAGAAGGCTACCGGGAGCATCGGCCGATGCTCACCGATCTTCAGCTCGGTCTTGGAGTAACGCACCTTGGCGGTCAGTGCGGCGCGGCCATAGTCACGCACCTGCTCACCCTTGCGGTCATCGTAGGGAATGATGCTGTCCGGGCCACGACCACCCCCGCCATCCAGGCGATAGGCATATTGCGCAGAGAGGTCGAGACCGAATTGCAGAGTGCCTTCGGTATACCCGGAAATGGACCGAAAATCGAAACCCTGGGTCCAGCTGCCGATACGCGACTTGGGCGCATCGTGCTGCTTGAAGTCGCGGTCGATATAAAAGTTGCGCAAGCCAAGGCTGACGTGTCGATCATTGATGAAGTCCGCCTGAGCGGAAATCGACGCGAAGACAGCCATCAGGCCAACAGCGCCAATGCTGCCCGTCCGCCAGTTGTTCTGAGACATTGTTTTGATCCTTTATTACGCGTGCAAGACACAATGAGTGGGAGCAGATTAATTGGCAGAAAAGGCAACTTAGTCAGTTAATCCGCAGTTTTATTTTTATAACCACTTACTGCAAAAGGGTCGTGGCAAGGCGCTACCCATAACGATTGGGCAGTCGTTTCTTATTAACGGGCATTGCATGTTTGGGGATGAATTATCGATTCATCCGTCATGCTGAAATAAGCTCGGAACGACCTGTGACACTGGCAAACAGTAGCGGGGCAATAACCCGCCGCGTATCAGCAGGCCGAGCGCGACTGCTCGCCCAAGCGGTGATAGGCGCGGTTGAAATACACCAGCCCGTCCTGACTCTTGCCGTTACGAATACCCAGCACCTCGCAATAGAAGATGGTGTGCGAACCCACCTCGTGCGCCTGGGCGATGCGGCAGTCGAAATTGACCAGGGCGTCATCCAGCAGTGGCGCGCCGCTCTCCAGGGTGCTCCAGCTTGCCTGGGCAAAACGCTGATCGGAGTCCAGATCACGGCTGGCAAACACCCCGGAGATGTCTTTCAGCTCGGCGCTCAACACGTTCACACTGAGCACGCCATTTTGTTTGAAATGAATATTCGAGAAGGACGAACGGTTCATGCATACCAGCAGCGTCGGGGGTTGGTCGGTGACGCTGCATACCGCCGAGGCGGTAAATCCCCAGCGTCCAGCAGCGCCATCGGTGGTAATAATCGAAACGGCGCCACCCAGCAGCGCCATGGCATTACGGAAACCTGTGTTATCAATCATGATCTTGCCCTCAGTTTTCAGATATCCAGCACCAGCTTTTTCGACTTGGCGCGCGAACAGCAGACCAATATCTGGTCATTGGCGGTCTTTTCGTCGTCGGTGAGGTAGACGTCGCGGTGATCCGGCTCGCCTTCCAATACATCGCACAGGCAGGTGCCACAGACGCCCTGCTCGCAGGAGATCTCCACCGTAATGCCAATGCCCGCCAGGGCATCGATGATGGTCTGACCTTCAGCCACCTGAACGCTCTTGCCACTGCGCTGCGCCACCACTTCGAAGCTCTCGCCAGCGCTGTCCACCTCCACCTGAAAGTACTCACGGTGGATCTGTTCTTCGGCGTAGCCAGCCTTGCGTGCACCCTCGATGACCCAGTCCATAAAGCCGGCCGGACCACAGACATATAAGTGCAGGCCAGCATCTGGCTGACCGAGTACGGCGGTTAGGTCGAGCTTCTGCGCAGCATCTTCCTCATCGAAGTGGGTGTGTACGCAGGCGGCGAAGTCAGCGCTGGCCAGTTCATCGAGAAACGCTGTGCGGTGACGCGAACGGCCGCAATAGTGCAGCTCGAACGGGCTGTCCTGGGCGGTCAGCTGGTGCGCCATGGCAATCATCGGGGTGATGCCGATACCACCGCCGATAAGAATCGAGCGGCTGGCACCTGCGGCCAGGGGAAACAGGTTGCGCGGGGTACCGACGCTGACGCTGGCGCCCTCGGTGAGCAGGTCATGAACCGCCACCGAGCCACCGCGCGAGGCTGGGTCGCGCAGCACACCCAGACGGTAGACGGCAGCGTTGGCCGGATCACCGCACAAGGAATACTGGCGCACCAGGCCGGGCTTGAGGTGGATATCGACATGGGCACCGGCTTCGAAGGCCGGCAGATTGCTGCCCATCGGATCGGCGAGGTCAAGGATTACCACGCCCTCGCCTTGCTCCTGCCGCTTGCGTACCACCAGGTTCAACACGTGTTCAGTCATACCGACCTTCCTGCACCTTTCGCGGTGCTGATTGTTCTCGTTCGTTACAGGCCGCAGCTCGCACGCGCGGCATTCTTTGGTCTGCCCGACTCGGCCGCGAGGCCATGCCGGGCGGGGGGTTCAACGCATAAACAGGCCGCCGTTCACGTCCCAGGTCGCCCCGGTGGTGAAGTAGGCTTCCGGGCGCGCCAGCTGCACCACCAGGTCACCGAGGAAATCGGCATCGCCAAGGCGTTTCACCGGGATGTTGGCCAGTAGTCCGGCCATGCGCTCAGGCGGTACGGCGGCATGCACCGCAGGCGACTCGATGGGGCCAGGGGCGATGGCATTGACCGTCACACCCGCAGCCGCCAGCTCTTTGGCAAATATCTTGGTCAGGGTGACAATGGCGCCCTTGGAGGCGGCGTAATGCGCCCCGGTAGCAGTGCCGCCATTCTGCCCGGCCAGCGACGCCATATTGATAATCCGCCCGTAGCCAGCGCCCGCCATGTACCCACCCAGCACCTGACAACCAAGGAAGATGCTGCGGGTGTTGAGGCTCATGACCTGATCGAATTCTTCCGGGCTGATCTGCATGACCGGTGTGGTGCGCGTCATCGCGGCGCTATTGACCGCCACATGCAGCGCGCCCCAGCGGGCCAGCACGGCGGCCAGCGCCGCCTCGAAGTCAGCCTTGCTGGCCACGTCCAGTTGCAGTGCCAGGCTGCGCTGGCCACTGGGGTCGAGCTGGGCGACGGCGGCCTGGGCGCGCTGCAGCGACAGGTCGGTGATCACCACCGCGTAACCGGCTGCAAACAAACGGTTGGCGATGGCCAGGCCGAGGCCCTGAGCGGCGCCGGTGACGAGGGCTACCTGGGTCATGCTGCGCTCCTCAGAGGATGTAGCCGATGCCCGTGAGGGTATCGGTGGAGTTGATCAACTGGATCAGCTTGCGCTGGATCTTGAAGCTGGCGCCGTCGCGCTTGAGCTGGAACGTGATGTCGGCGGTGTAGTGCTTGAGCACGTCCTTGCGGAACTCGCGCAGGTTCTGCGCGCAGCGCACGGTGACCACGCCGTCGGTCTCGCCGAGTACGCGAAAGCGCGACAGGCTGCGCACGGTGCGGGCCCGCGGGCTGGTGGAAATGGACTCGCCACCGATCAAACGCTGCACCCGCAGCTCGCGCATATGATGGTCGTCATAGGCGTAGTTGAGGGTGTTCTCGAAGTCGGTCTCGTTAGGGTCGATGGGGATGATGTAGGTGCCCTGGTCGGCCCACAGCTTCAGCCAGGCGTCGAATTCACCGTGGTCGAGCATGTCCGCTTCCTGCCAGATAAAGGCACTGACGTGGTTGAGCAGTTCAAGATTCATGGTCGTTCTCTTCAAATAGGTGCGTTACGGATCTGAGCAGCTAGCCCCTCTCATCGCGCGCAGAGAGGGGCGAAATGGCTCAGGCCGACATCATCTTTTTCCACTGCTGGTAAGCCGCGCGCATGCCGGTCTCGGCGCTCACGTCGCTGACCAGGCCATCCTCACTCGGCTTCTCGCCGGGCAGGCCGCGGTTGAGCATGATCCACAGGTCGCTGCCGGCCTGGGTGCCCTTCTGCACGCGCTCCCAGGCCTCGGAATCGTCCGGGGTGCCAAAGCCCATCGGGCCCTGGAAATGCTCGTGCAGACGCAGGCGGTAGCGGTTGGCCACGGCCGGGCCGCCGTCCATGGTGATCACCGCATGGTGGATCTCGGTCTCGTCCACCGAGACCGGTTGCAGCACGCGGAAGAAGGCCATGGAGCAGGCGACGTTGGGGAACAGGTTGAGGTTGAAGCCCGAACCGCCGACGGCGCGGACGATGCGCCGCACCTGTTGCTCATCGATGCCTTCGTCACGCAGCTCCTGCGCCAGCGCCTCGAAGCGCTCGGGGATCGGCTTGTCGAGGTCAGCCTCCAGGTCAACCAGGTCGGGGATCATCACCATGACGCTGTGGCCGTTGCCGAGGTCCTCGACGTAGCCGGGTCCTTTGACGAAATCGAACAGCTCCAGGGTCTGCTCGTCCACCGAGGACAGGAACGACTTGTGCACCAGCGGGAAGTGGTAGGCGTCGGTGGTGTTCTCCAGCTGGATCTTCCAGTTGCCGGGGAAGCGGAAGCGATGCTCACCGGAGACCTTCACGCCGTAACCGGCGCCCTGCTTCATAAACAGGTCGATCCATTTCTTCGCCGGGCCGAGGAAGTCCACCAGCGGTTCGATGTCATCCTTGAAGGTGGCGAAGATCATGCCGTTGTATTGCTCGACGCGCAGGCTGACCAGCGGCAGCTCGCCCTTGTCCAGGCAGTCGTCGTAGCTCTCCGGGTGCGGCACGCCGCGCAGGCTGCCGTCGAGGGCGTAGCTCCAACCGTGATAAGGGCAGACAAAGCTGTTGGTCTTGCCCTTTTTGTGCTCACAGACGGTGGCGCCGCGGTGGCGGCAGCGGTTGAGCAGTACGTGCACGTCCTTCTTGCGGTCGCGCACCACAATCACCGGCTGCTTGCCGATGTAGGTGCTCTTGTAGCTGCCGTTGTCGGGAATCTCGCTGGCATGCGCGACCCACACCCAGGTGCTGTAGAACACCTTCTGCAACTCTTCGTCGAAGAGGCGCGCATCGGTGTACAGGGAGGTGTGCACGCGGTCGTGCAGCACCAGGTCGGCCGGCGAGCTGGCCAGGTTCACGGTTTCGATCAGGTTCGTCACGGTCACTCCTCGTCGGTGCAGGTCACCGACTCAAAAAATCATTCGTCACGCTGCCCCGGTACGGGTAGGTGGGCATCGCTGTTCCATGCATCGACCGGGCGGCCGAACAGGTTCTCGGTCTGAAAATGGGCCATGCGCCAGGCGCCCTCCTCCTCACGGAAACGCACCGTCAGGCGTGCGGCGTTGAGGTGTGAGGCACCCGTGGCGAAGGTGGAGGTCTGCAACATCACCCAACTGCCACTGGCCTCGTCACCCTCCACGCAGATAAGCTCCGAGCAGAGAAAATGCACGTTGAGGGCGAAGTGCGCGGGCTCACTCATGTAGCCGGCAAACATCGCGCGGATCGCCTCGCGCCCCCGGTAGCCGCCGAAGCTCTTGGCGTACTTGGCACCCTTGCCTTCCCAGATGGCATCGGCGCTGAACAGCCCGGCCAGCTCGTCCAGCGGAGTGCGCGCGTCAAGTGCGTCGCACAGCACCATGTAGCGGTTCATGCAGGCGCGTACGGCGTTCTCGCTTTCCAGCTGGTGCAGGCGGGCTTCGAGGGTTCGGCTCATGGCTCAGGCCCGCTGGATAATCAGTTCGCGGCCGGTACGGGCCTCGACTTTGCAGTAGCGCCACAGCTTGTAGGGGCCAGCGCCCACCGCGGTGGTGCGGAACAGGTTGCAGGCGGCGTGGACGGTTTCGATGTCCGGCACGTCGGCCAGCAGGTAGGTGGTCCAGGGGTAGCCCGTGCTGGGACCGACCATGCTCTGGTCGTCATCCATGTTGCCGTAGACCGTCACTCCGGGCAGGTCGTGGATACCGTTCCACATGGCGCTGAAGGCCGCCCAGACTTCCAGCTGCTCTTCACGCGCAGCGTCGAAGAAGTTCTGGTTGATGCCCATGCAGAACAGCACGCGCAGGGATTTTTTCTCAGTCATCACAGTCACCGATGGTTAGTTGTCGATTACAGGTAGCCGGGCATCGGCTTGCCGCCGAAGAAGATCGCGCCGGCGTTCTGGTAGGTCATGTCGCCCATAAAGGCGTGCTGGGTGACCACCTGGGCGTCGTTAACGAAGCGCGCAAGCGGGCTGTTACGGCAAACCCCGGTCATGCCCGCGAGCATCTGCGCAGAGCGCGCGACCTCTGCCGATACCCGTACCGCATGGGTTGAGGACAGACGCAGCAGATTGGTCTGCTCGGTGCTCACCGCGTCGCCTGCCAGCACGCTGGCCCAGGCGTTCTCCATGGCTTCATAGAACCAGGAGCGGGCAGCGCGTAACTCTGCCTCAGCCTTGGCCATCTGCATTTGCGCCAACGGCCGGTCGGCCAGCACGGGGGCGCCAGTGACCGAGAAGCGGCCGCTGGCCATGTCGGTGAGGTAATCCAGTGCGGCACGGGCCACACCCAAACCGACCACGGACAACACTTGAGTCGCGAAAGACAGCGACGGGTAGCGGAACAAGGGCTCGTCTAGATTGGCTTGGCCACCGCGAACGAAGGTCCACTCCTCAGACACCTCCATGCCATCGATCACCAGGTCATGGCTCCCCGTACCGATCAAACCCACCATGTCCCAGGTTTCATCGATAACCACCTGAGCCTGGGGCACGACCGCCACCCGCGGCAGCGAATGCGTTTCACCCACCTTGGGGCTAATGCCCACACCAACCAGGTCAGCGCCCTTGCAGCCGCTGGAAAACTTCCAGCGGCCGCGAATCTTGAAACCGCCCTCAATGGTTTCGGCGGGCTGAGGCGGGAAGATGCCGGCAGCGAACACCACGTCAGGGCCGTTGGCGTACACCTTGTCCAGGGTCGCCAGCGGCAGGGCGGCGAGGTACACCGGATTCATGCCAAAGCTGGCGACCCAACCGGCAGAACCGTCGGCAGCGGAGACCTCCTCCACCATCTCGCAGAATTCCATGGGGCTGCGCTGCTCGCCGCCGAAGCGGGTGGGCACCAGAGCGCGGTAGACGCCGAGCGCTTTGAAGCGCTCGATCACGTCGTGGGAGATGAACCGCTGTTGGTCAAACTCTTCACGCCGGGCGCGCTCGCGGATATCGGTCAGCAGCGCTTGAAAGGCTTCATTCGCGGTGATCGGGGCAAGGCGCTGGTGATCCAGCTGGCTTAGGGAAGACATGGGCTTCTCCAGGGTGGGCACGGTTATTGTTCGAGGCGCTGCAGCAACTCGCGGGCGACTGCCAGAAGCAGTTCGTCCGCGCCTTTGGCGGCGACCAGTTGTAGTCCTACCGGTAGCAGCGAGGCCCCCACGAAAGGGATGCTCAGCGCCGGGTGGCCAGTCAGGTTGAAAGGGCGTACGAAAGCGGTCATACCGATGGCCGCACGGGTATCGGCAGCCTCTGCGACAAGTGCCGGGTACTCCGGCATGGTCGGCAGGGCAAGAATCGGGCACTGCCTCAGCGCGCCATCCACCTCGGCGGTGAAGGCCGCACGGCAGCGTTCGGCATCGGCCAGAGCGGCTTCGCTGGTGTCACCGGCAGCCAGCAGCCGAGCGGCAACATCGCTGCCGACCAGGCCGGTTTCCAGCAGGTGCCCACAGGCATTCCAGGTCTCCCGATTGATCACCGCCAGGCCGGCGTCGTAGGCGGCCTGCATACCGGGCAACGGCACGCTGCGCAGATCGAAAGCAGAGGCTTCGAGCACGGCGCCCAGAAGGGCCTGCACTTCCGGGTGGGCCTCGACCGGCACCACACCAATGCAGATGCCATTCACAGCAGGCAGGGTCTTGAAGGAAGGATCGATGGCACTCATTGCCGCGATCAGCGTCTCGATATCGGCGGCGAACGGGCCGACACAGTCCAGCGAAGTCTGCGCCGGCATCACCCCAGCGCGGCTGATACGGCCAAAGGTGGGCTTGAGGCCGAACACGCCACAGCAGGCAGCAGGTATACGTACAGAACCGCCCGTGTCGGTGCCCAGGGAGAAATCACACAGACCGCCAGCGACGGCAGCCGCCGAACCGCTGGAGGACCCACCAGGAATACGCCCGGGATAGCGTGGGTTCTCAGGCGTACCCGTCCAGGCATTGAGCCCGGTGGTACCGAAGGCCAGCTCGTGCAGGCTGGTCTTGCCCAGCAGTTGGCAGCCGGCGTCGAGCAACGCCTGGACTACATCGGCATGACGCTCAGCACGCGGCGCCTGTTGCAGAGCGCGACTGGAAGCACGGGTGGGATGACCGGCCACATCAATGGTGTCCTTCACCATTACGCGAAGGCCCTGCCCACCGAGTTGCAACTTCTCGACCACTATCGCCATCTGCTTCACCCACTGCCGTTCTTGTTGAAAACCGAGCCACCTCAGTGGAGCGGTTTGCGTAAATAAAGAATCGGAATATTTACGTGAATTGTCAATTGAATTATCCACTAAAAATAGTGTGTAGATTCGGTGCACTTTCGCCACGCCGAGCACCATTGCCGTGCAATTTGGTAACACCAAAAATACTCATCACGAGCACGGATAATCCTTAATTATTCTTATAGAACAATAATTTATCTATAAATTCAGGCATCATGCAATTTTCTCCAGGTCATCTTGCCGATTTATTGCACAGCGGTGAATGACCGATAATCGCACAGAAAATACCTTGCTATAAGGCCGATTTTTAGCTTCTAAAACGGCATTTTTAGAACATAAAACATTGTAAAAATGACGTTTAAAAGCCTATAAAAATGCGCCTCCACGCCTGATGACATCGGCCTTGGGACGCCTCACCGCTCTCGGCGAAAGGGCGCCTCCAGACGGCCCTGCCGGCGCCAGTCAGGACGTTCAACTACAACGCTGAACAGCGATGCGCGCCCTCAGGCGCACCTCGTTCTGGCACGGGAGGTGCAAAACAGGCTGCGTCGGAACGGATAAATCACCGGCTGCGCCCAAAGGCGCCAGAACAACAAGACGACATTCCCTCCCATCCGGTAGGTCTCTGTCTTTCCAAATAGCCTTGCCTCCTCGGAGTACGTCATGCACTTCAAACGAGCCGTGTCCAGCCTGCTTCTCAGCGCCGTCTGCGCCTCCTTCGTCCAGGCCGAGGTAAAGGTCGGTGTCATCACCTCATCAACCGGCCCCATCGCTCTGGTCGGGCTGCCGCAGAAGAACTCCATAGCGCTGCTGCCCGACCAGGCCGGCGACCAGCAGGTGAAATACATCGCCCTGGATGACGGCAGTGACCCCACCGCCACAGTGAAGGCGCTGAAGAAGCTGATCAGCGAGGAAAACGTCGATGTCATCATCGGCCCGAGCGGCTCGCCCAATGCCATGGGCGTGATCCAGTTCGTCGCCGAGGCCGGCGTGCCGTTGCTGGCACCGGTCGGCACCGCCGCCGTAGTGCTGCCGATGACCGAGCAGAAGAAGTGGGTGTTCAAGACCACGCAGAACGACGACCTGATCGCTAAGGCGTTGGTCGAGGACATGAACGCCCGTGGCGTGAAGACGCTCGGCTTTATCGGCACCGCCGACCCCTACGGCGAGAACTGGTCGAAGGTGATGGCCGCACTGGCGGCCGAACACGGCATCAAGATGCTTGCCAGCGAACGCTTCCAGCGCCAGGACACCTCTGTCACCGGGCAGAGCCTGAAGATCCTCGCCTCGCGGCCCGATGCCGTGCTGGTGGCCGCGCCGGGCAGCGCAGCGGTCCTGCCGCAAACAACCCTGTTCGATCAAGGCTACCGTGGGCAGATGTACCAGACCCACGGCGCCGCCCTGCCGGATTTCCTCAGGCTTGGCGGCAAGAAGGTAGAAGGCACCATTCTCGCTGCCAGCCTGATGCTGGTGCTCGAACAGGTGCCCGACAGCCATCCTTCCAAAGCCATCGCCGCTGAGTACGTGGCCGCCTACGAGAAGCTCAACGGCAGCCAGCCGGCCACCTTCGGCGCCAATACCTATGACGCCGGGCTGTTGCTGCAACAGGCGATTCCGGCCGCCGCCGCCAAGGCCGAGCCCGGCACGCCCGAGTTTCGCAGTGCCCTGCGCGACGCACTGGAGGCGACCCACGAGTTCGCGGCCACTCAGGGCGTCTACAACATGAGTCCTGAGGATCACAGCGGATTCGACGAGCGCGGTCGCGAGCTGATCCAGGTGAAGAACGGCAACTGGACGCTGCTCGGCAGCCACTGATCGCGGACACCGGCCCTGTAGGGTGGACAGCACTTTTCTGTCCACCGGATGGAGCCTGGTGCGGCGCCGGCAGGTGGATGAAAAAGCGCTATCCACCCTACGTCCAGGCCGCACCAGCCCGCATACCCATACCGCACAAGAGTCCCTGATATGAACGTGCAGATTGCCTTGCTGCTCGGCCAGGACGGCATCACCAACGGTGCGATCTACGCGCTGCTGGCGTTGTCGATCCTGCTGGTCTTCACCGTGACACGCATCCTGCTGATCCCCATGGGTGAGTTCGTCACCTACGGCGCGTTGACCATGGCCGCCCTGCAGGCCGGTCAGTCCACCGCGCTGGTCTGGCTGTTGCTGGCCATGACCCTGGCCGACTGCGCCATGGATCTGTATGACGCCGCCCGCGCCAGCCGGCGTTTCCGCTTGCCGCGACGCATCGCGCTCAAGCTCGCCTACGCCCTGACCATGCTCGGCCTGGTCCACAACCTGCCACTGGCGCAGCTGCCCATGGCCGTGCAGGCCCTGCTTACCCTGGCGCTGGTGGTGCCGCTCGGCCCGCAGCTTTACCGCCTGGTGTTCCAGCCCCTGGCCGCAGCCAGCGCCCTGGTTCTGTTGATCGTCTCCATCGCCGTGCATGTGGCCATGGTCGGCATCGCCCTGCTGCTGTTCGGCCCCGAGGGTGCGCGCACCGAACCCTTCTCCGAAGCCGGCCTGACGCTCGGCCCAGTGACATTCAACAGCCAGACCCTGTGGGTCATCGCCGTGTCCCTGACGCTGATCATCAGCCTGTTCCTGTTCTTCGAACGCAGCCTGTATGGCAAGGCCCTGCGCGCCACTGCAGTGAACCGCATGGGCGCACGGTTGATGGGCATTTCACCGAACCTGGCGGGTAAGGCCACGTTCGCCATGGCCGCCTTTATCGGCGCACTGTCGGGCATCCTTATCGCGCCCATTACCACCCTGTATTTCGACTCCGGTTTCGTCATCAGCCTCAAGGGTTTCGTCGGCGCGATCATCGGCGGCCTGGTCAGCTACCCGGCGGCCGCCCTCGGTGCCCTTGCCGTGGGTCTGATCGAGGCGTTCTCGATGTTCTGGGCCAGCACCTACAAGGAGATCATCGTCTTCACCCTGATCATCCCCTTCCTGCTCTGGCGCTCCCTCACCAGCCGCCATGTGGAGGACGATGAATGAAACCGCGCTACCTGATCCTCGCCCTGATTGCCGTACTGGCCGTGGCACCAGCGGTGCTGCCGCCCTACTACCTCACCCTGCTCAACTACATCGGCCTGTACACCCTGGTGGTGCTCGGCCTGGTGCTGCTCACTGGCGTCGGCGGCATGACCAGCTTTGGCCAGGCTGCCTTCGTCGGCCTCGGCGCCTACACCAGCGCCTACCTGACCACCGTGCAGGACCTGCCAAGCTGGCTGGCCTGGACCAGCGCCTCGCCCTGGCTGAGCCTGCTGGTCGGGCTGACCCTGACCGCCGTTGTGGCCCTGGTGCTCGGCGCGCTGACGCTGAAGCTGTCCGGCCACTACCTGCCGCTGGGTACCATCGCCTGGGGCCTGTCGCTGTACTACCGGTTCGGCACCCTGGAGTCGCTCGGCGGGCACACCGGGGTCAGCGGCCTGCCGAGTATTTCCCTGTTCGGCTGGGTGTTGGATAAGGGCGAGAAGATCTATTACCTGATCTGGGCCATCCTGCTGGGCGCCATGCTCCTCACCCAGAATCTCCTCGACTCGCGCGAAGGCCGTGCCATCCGCGCGCTCAAGGGCGGCCAGCTGATGGCCGAGTCGATGGGCGTGAACACCTTCCGCACAAAAATGCTGGTATTCCTGATCTCGGCCTTGTTCGCCGCGCTCTCCGGCTGGCTCTACGCCCACACCCAGCGTTTCGTGAACCCCACGCCGTTTGGCCTGCACATGGGTATCGAGTACCTGTTCATGGCCCTGATTGGCGGCGTGACCAGCGTCTGGGGCGCCCTGCTCGGCGCTGGCGCGTTGACCCTGCTCAAGCAGTGGCTGCAGGATCTGCTGCCACAACTGCTGGGCAATACCGGCAACTACGAGGTGATCGTCTTCGGCATTGCCATCGTCTTGCTGATGCAGCGCGCGCCTGGCGGTCTCTGGCCGCTGTTTACGCGCCTGTTGCCGGGTAGCTGGAAAGCCCGCCGCGCGGCACTTCCGGTGGACGACGCCAGCGCACTGCCGCAGCGCGAAGCACCGGTCGTCGGCGAGGTGCTGCTGGAAGCCCGCGACGTGACCCGTTGCTTCGGCGGCCTGGTAGCCAACAACGAGATGAACCTGGAGGTACACGCCGGGGAAATTCTCGCCCTGATCGGCCCCAACGGCGCCGGCAAGAGCACCCTGTTCAACCAGCTCTCAGGCGTCGACACGCCCACCTCCGGTGAAGTGCTGTTCCGTGGCCAGCGCATCAACGGCATACCCTCGCGGCGCATCGCGCACATGAGCATGAGCCGCACCTTCCAGCACGTCAAGCTGCTGCCGGAGATGAGCGTGTTGGAGAACGTCGCCCTCGGCGCCCACCTGCGCGGCAGCAAGGGCGTGCTCGCCGCCGCCCTGCGTCTGGATCGCGCCGAGGAGGCACGCCTGCTCGCCGAAGCGCGCCGTCAACTGGAACGGGTCGGCCTGGGCGACTGCCTGTACCTGGAAGCCGGCAGCCTGGCCCTGGGCCAGCAACGCCTCCTCGAAATCGCCCGCGCGCTGTGCGCCAACCCCTGCCTGCTGCTGCTCGACGAGCCGGCCGCCGGCCTGCGCCACAAGGAGAAGCAAACCCTCGGCCAGTTGCTCAGCCGTCTGCGCAGCGAAGGCCTAGCGATCCTGCTGGTCGAGCACGATATGGACTTCGTCATGGGCCTGGTCGATCGCGTGGTGGTGATGGAGTTCGGCCAGCGCATCGCCTTCGGCCTGCCGGCCGATGTACAGAAAGACCCAGCGGTGCTGGAAGCCTATCTCGGAGGAGCAGAGTGATGAACATGCCCACGCAGCAGCACGCGCAGAACCAGGTGGCCAACCCGGTGCTGGAGGTCAGCGACCTGTGCGTCGCCTACAGCAAGGTGGAAGCGCTGAGCAATGCCAGCCTGCGCGTCGGCCAGGGCCAGATCGTCACGGTGATCGGCCCCAACGGCGCCGGTAAGACCACCCTGCTCTCGGCCATCATGGGCGTGCTCGGCTCCCGTGGTCGGGTCGCCTTCGATGGCAGCCTGGAAGCCGTGCCGGAAGTCGAGGTGATGGTCGGCCGCGGCCTCGGCCTGGTGCCGGAAAAGCGCGAGCTGTTCAGCAGCATGACGGTGGCCGACAACCTGCTGCTCGGCGCCTTCCAGCGCCACCGCAGCGGCCAGCGTGATCACGGCCAGACACTCAAGGAGGTCTACGAGTTGTTCCCGCGGCTGTGGGAACGCCGTGGGCAACTGGCCGCCACCCTCTCCGGTGGCGAGCGGCAGATGCTCGCCGTCGGCCGCGCCCTGATGGCCAAGCCCAAGCTGCTGATGCTCGACGAACCGAGCCTGGGCCTAGCACCGCTGATCACCCGCGAGATCTTCCGCATCATCACCGCCCTGCGCCAGCAGGGCGTGTCGATCCTGCTGGTGGAGCAGAACGCCCGCGCCGCCCTGCGCGTGGCGGACTACGCCTACGTGCTGGAAACCGGGCAGATCGCCATGCAGGGTCCGTCCGCACAATTGGCGGACGACCCGCGGGTGATCGAAGCCTACCTGGGCCTGGCCAGCAAACATCAGGACATGCTCGCCACCTAAGCCCTGCCGGACGTCATCGCACGGCTTGCCAAGCAGGCCGCAACAGGTCACAGCTGAGGAGTCGTGTCATGCAAACTGCCAACAACACCCCACCAGGTTTCGACGAGCCGCCGATTTCCCGGCTCGATCCACAGGGCGTTCTGCTTACCTGCAATGCCGCCTACCTACACATGAGCGGTTTCACCGAACAGGAGCTGATCGGCAAAGCCCACGAACAGGTCAACCACCCGCACATGCCTGCGTCGGTGATCGCCAGCATGTGGCGCGCGTTACGCGCCGGCGTGCCGTGGACAGCGCCAGTGATGATTCGCCACAAGCAGGGCAATCGGGACTGGCACAACCTGTACGTGGTGCCGCTGTTCGACGACGGCAAGCTGGTAGCCCTGGGCACCGTGTACCAGCCCATCGAGCCGGAACTGGCACGCCGTGCCGAGAGCCTCTATGCGCGCCTGGCGCAAGGACAGGCGCCGTGGAAGCCAGTCCAGCATTGCGCTGCGTTGCTGGCGGGCAACGGCCTGCAACTGGTGCTCGCGGTGGGTCTGGCACTGGTCACACTGCAGGGATACCTGTCCGCAGGAGTGGGCGTGCCATTGTTGCTGGCCCTGGGGCTCGCCGGCCTACAGCCCGTGCTGCACCAGCGCCGCCTGAGCCGCACCCTTCTCGCCCAGCATGCCCAGGTTTACAGCGACCCGCTGCTCACCCCGCTCTACGCCGAACAACCCGGCCCGGCGGGCTTGCTGGCCATGGCTCTGGACAGCCAGCGTGCACGCATGACCACAGTGATGTCGCGCATCTGCATCAACAGCGTGGTACTACGCCAGCAGGCCCAGACCTCGGCCGACGTGGTGGAGCACTCGGTCGAGCAACTGCAACACCAGGTCCGCGAGACCGAGCAGATCGCCGGCGCGATCAATCAGATGAGCGCTACCATCCAGGAACTCTCGCGCAACTTACAGCACACCGCGCAGGCCGCGCAGAACGCCGAACAACTGGCCCGCGACGGCGAACGCATGTCCGACGACAGCCAGCGCTCGGCACAGGCCATGCACAACTCGGTTGGTGAGATAGGCCAGGCGGTTGGCAGCCTGGCCGCCGCCATAGAATCAATCGGCAGCGTTGCCGAGGTGATCCAGAGCATCGCCGAACAGACCAACCTACTCGCCCTCAATGCGGCAATCGAGGCCGCTCGTGCTGGCGAATCCGGACGTGGCTTTGCGGTGGTCGCTGACGAAGTGCGCAGCCTCGCCTCGCGCACCCGCGAATCCACCCACGAGATCCAGCGCTCGCTCGAGAGCCTGCGTCACGACAGCGGCACGGCGCTGGCCACCGCCCAACGCGGCGAGGTGGCCGCCCTGCGCGCCAGCACCGACGTGCAGCAGGCACGCCAGGCGCTCACGCGCATCTGCGACGAGATTACCCAGATCAGTGGCATGAACCTGCAAATGGCTGCCGCAATCGAGCAACAGGGACAGGTCGCCGAACAGATCAACCAGCAGATCACCGATATCGCCGGTTTCACTGAACGCACCAGTCAGCAGGCTGGCCGTACCAACGAGATCAGCCAGGCCCTGCACCAGTTGGCCGAGTCGCAACTGGGCCTGGCACGCCGCTTTCTGAACGGCTGACATCATCTGGCAGCCATGTACAAGAACTTGGCTGCCAGCAACAAGCGACGCGCGGCAGAGGGCGATTGAATGGCCCTACACGGGTCTGCCGACCACTGCCGGCGACCTTCGTCGTCCGACCTGACCGGAGCCATCCGATGAAGCTGCTATTCGCCCTGCTGTTGCTGTTCGCCAGCACCGCCCACGCCCACGCCCAAGAAGTCGTGCGCGTTTACGGCTGGAAGGACTACATCGACCCACAGGTGCTGGAGGACTTCCAAGCGCACAGCGGTATTACTGTCGATTACCAGAGTTTCACCACCACGCACGAACTGCTCGAGGCGCTGGCCGCCGGCACCGATTACGACGTGGTGATGCCCAGCCACTTCATGCTCGACCAGCTGATCGCCGGCGGTCACCTGACGCCACTGGATACGCGCCGCCTGCGACATTACACCAGCCTCGATCCCTGGCTGCTGTCAACACTGGCTGGCATCCCGGCGGCCAACCGTCATGCCGTGCCCTATCTGTGGGGCTCCATCGGCCTGGTGGTCGACCCACAACAGGCCCGGGCACATTACGCCGGTACGCTGCCCAACAGCTGGCGTCTGCTGTTCGACCCGGAGCAGGCCGCCAAGCTCAGCCCCTGCGGCCTCGGCATGCTGGACGCTGCCGAAGAAACCGGCTCGCTGCTACTCAACTACCGCGGACGACGTCTGTCGGCCAGCAGCAATCGACAGATCGCCCGCCAGCTACGCGGGCTGGAGACCATCGCACCGCTGTTGCGCACGCTGGACAACTGGAATTTCGTCGACGAACTGATTGCCGGCCGACTGTGTCTGGCCATGGCCTGGAGTGGCCATGCGGCACGCGCGATGGAAGGCAATCCGCAGCTGCGCTACCAAATCCCGGACGAAGGCGCCGCGATGTATATCGACACCCTGGCAATACCGACCCATGCCGCCCATCCGCAGTTGGCCTACCGCCTGATCGACTTTCTTATCGACCCAACCGTAGCCATTCGTAACGCCCGTGCGACCCATTTTTACCCGCCGCTGCCCAGCGCATCGCCACTTATGCAGGCCTTCGCCAGCGAGCATCCGGTGCAAGTGTTGACGGCCGAGCAGCGACGCCGCAGCTACCTGCTGGAAAGTCTATCCCCCCAGCAAAAGCAGGTACTGGATGAGGCCTGGGCGCGGGTTAGAGCTGCCCGCCACTGAGCCGGGCGACGCTGCCAAGGTGGCAGGCATCTACAACAACCTGTCCACCATGATCAATTTATCCACCCCAGCCGGGTGCTATGAATAGCGCCCATATATTCCCGGCCCGGGCCCATCGGCGCCCGGACACCCCAGCCGGCCCGTAGAGGCGCAGAACCTCGGGCTGCCCCCGCCCCACCCCCGGAGTCCTTCATGAGTGAAATCCAGTTACTGCCCCAGGTGCGCGAGTTCCTTCAGCGCGACCATGCCCATTTCATCGACGGTGAATACCGCGCCGGCACCTCCGGTAAACGCGTGCCGATCGTCAACCCGGCCAACGGTGAAGTGATTGCCCAGATCACCTGTGCCACCAGCGCCGAGGTTGAGGCGGCTGTCGCCGCCGCACGGCGCACCTTCGAAGGCGAATGGGCGCAAACCTCGCCCTACCAGCGCGGTGTGATTCTCAACCGCCTGGCCGACCTGATGGAAGCCAACGGCGAGGAACTGGCGCAGCTGGAAACCCTCTGCTCGGGCAAGTCCATCCACCTCTCGCGCATGTTCGAAGTCGGCCAGAGCGCGATCTTCCTGCGTTACTACGCCGGCTGGACGACCAAGATCAATGGCGAGACCATGACCCCGTCGTTCCCGTCCATGGCCGGTGAGCAGTACACCGCCTTCACCCGCCGCGAGCCGGTGGGCGTAGTGGCCGGCATCGTGCCGTGGAACTTCTCAGTGATGATCGGCATCTGGAAAATCGCGGCGGCCCTGGCCACTGGCTGCACCTTGGTGCTCAAGCCCAGCGAGTTCACCCCGCTGACCCTGCTGCGCCTGGCCGAGCTGGCGATCGAGGCCGGTGTGCCGGCGGGCGTGTTCAACGTGCTCAATGGCACCGGCGAGGTCGGTGCCAGCCTGATCGAGCACCCGCAGGTGGCCAAGGTGTCCTTCACCGGTTCGGTGCCCACCGGCATCAAGGTCGGCCAGAGCGCCATGGCCGCCAACCTCACCCGCGTGACCCTGGAACTGGGCGGCAAGAACGCCGCAGCGCTGCTGCCCGATGTCGATATCGACAGCGCGGTGGCTGGTCTGATCCAGACGGGCTACGTGCATCAGGGCCAGGTCTGTGCCGCACCGGAGCGCATCTACGTGCACCGCTCGCGCCTCGACGAAACACTGCAGAAGTTCAGCACGGCCCTGCAGGGCATGAACATCGGCTCACCGCTGGACGAAAGCGTCAACTTCGGCCCTCTGGCCAACAAGCCACAATTCGACAAGGTCGCGCAGTTCCTGCAGCTGGCCCACGAGGAAAGCCAAGTGGTCTGCGGTGGCAAGCCGCTCGCCCGCCCCGGTTACTTCGTCGAGCCGACCGTGGTGCTTGCCAAGGGCCCGCGCGACCGCCTGCTGCACGAGGAGACCTTCGGCCCGATCCTCTGCGTGCTGCCCTACGACGAGGTCGAAGAACTGCCGGGCCTGATCAACGACTCGCCCTTCGGCCTCACCGCCAGCATCTGGACCAACGATCTGTCCCGCGCGCTTCGCCTGATCCCACAGATTGAGGCCGGCACGGTATACGTCAACATGCACACCTTCCTCGACCCGTCGGTGCCCTTCGGCGGCGTCAAGGCCTCAGGCACCGGCCGCGAATTTGGCAGCGCCTTCATTGACGATTACACCGAACTGAAGTCGGTAATGATCCGCTACTAAAGCACTCAGTATCCGGCAGGTCTTTCCTGCCGGATCATAGCCTCCCTGTCGTCAGCCCCGCCCGCCCGTTTCCTGCCCCTCTCTCCCGCAGCTGTCTGATAAGAAACATCAGAACGGTCTCGGCAGCGCCGTTTTTGGCGCAAAAAATGCTTGAATATTCACGTTATTTAAAGAGTGTGCAGAAACGAAACAAAAGCGCACCCAAAACGCCAAGAATAAAGCGAGGCCGCCTCATGACCGTGCATTCCTCCCATGCTTTCGAGCGCTGGACCCATGGTGTCCATAGCGTTTGTGGACGTTTCGAGACTCAACAGACATGGGGTGCCGATTTCATCGGCGAAATCCAGCGCATCGACCTGGGCGGCCTGGAGATCGCCGACATCAGCACCAACGCTCAGGCCATCAACCGTCAACGCGGTAACACGGCGCGCGCCGATGATCGTTACTACTTTCTGGTCATGCAGCGCGAAGGCGTGATGGCCATCGACCAGGGTGATCGCGAATTCGTCCTCTACCCCGGTGACATGGCCCTGCTCGATTCGGCGCAGGCTTTCGAGATGAAGCCGCAAGGGCTGATTCGCCAGCTTTCGGTGCACCTGTGCCGTGACATGGTCGATCCGCTGCTACCTAATTCGGCACGCCGCTTCGGCAAGCTGGAACAGGAAAGTCCCACCGGGCATCTGCTGCAGGGCATCCTGCAACAGATCGCTAATGGCGAACTCAATTCGGCCACTCAGCGTCCCTATGGCAGCGCCCTGCAGAACGCCCTGGTCGCCCTGTTGCCACCGGCTTTCAACGACGAGCGCCTGCTGGATCCGGGCCGACCGCTACGGCGCCTGGCGGAGAAGATCATCAACGAGTCGCTGCCCAACGCACCGACGCCGGCCGAACTGGCAGCAAAAATGAACGTCTCGGTGCGCAAGCTCTATCGGCAGTTCGAGATCGATGGTGACAGCATCTGTCGCTACATCCAGCGCCAGCGCCTGGAACGCAGTGCGCGGGAGCTCGCCGACACCAGCAGCCATGCGCTGCCGATCACCACCATCGCCTACAAGTGGGGATTCACCGACTCGGCGCACTTCTCTCGGGTGTTCAAACAGCACTACGGTATTTCTCCGCGCACCTATCGAGCCGATGCCTCGACCCGGCAACAGGTCATGCTGGGTTAGGTCGACGCCGCTCAGCTATCGGAGAGGTTGTCGAACATCGTCGCCAGGATCTCGTTGAGCTTGCGGATCTGTGCTTCGGTCAAGCCCCTGAAGCCATCGTGAAAGACCTGTGCGGTAGCTTCGTGCATGGCGAAGTAAGCTTCGCGCCCCTTGTCGGTGATGGACACCTGGGTCACACGGCCATCCTGGTCGCTCTGCCGGGTATCGACCAGGCCATCGTCCTTCATCCGGTAAACGATCTTGGTGATGGTGGAGAGCTTGGCGACGGCGAACTCGGAAATATCGGAAATACTCGCTTCCTGGGCCTCGTAGAGAATGTTCAGCACGCGCCAGCGCGGGATATCGAGATCGATCTTCTTCAGCAGCCTCTCCATGCTCATGGTGTAGCGCGCATGAACACGTACCAGCCAATAGAACGGGAACTCTTCCTTGTGAAATTCTTCGCTGATCGGGTTGTAACGATTGCGACGCTTTTTTGGCACCTTCATGAATGAACCGCTTCGCTGGAGAGGACGCCAGATAATAGATAAATCCACTAATTATTGCACCGCGGCATCGCGCCGCTGGATAGCGGCGCGGCCTGCGTTGAGAGGATTTTCAGGCCCTCGGGGACGCCTCAGAAGTTGAACGCGAAGACCAACTGGCTGTACAGATTACGGTCGTTGTTGCCCAACTGAGCACCACCTTCCTCGGCGCTTTTCTTCGGTTGGTACAGCCCCACGACCGGCATCACCACCAGGTTTTCGGTCAGCCCCAACTCGGCGTAGAGATTCAGTTCACGACCGGAGAAGTCGCCACGCTCGCGATCGAGCGTATCGAAGCCGAACCACAACACGCCGACGCTGAGGTTCTCCAGCGGGCTGGCGCGTAAACCGACATGATGTACCGCGCTGTTGCTGTTGAACGGGCCGGCGTAGTTGCCCGCGACCTCGCCCTGGAACCAGGTACCGAAGCCACGGCTGAAGCCGTAGAACAACGGGTCGTAGCCCTCGGAGAAACGGCTGTAGCGATAGCTGAGAGTCGGCGACCAAGCGACATCGGCGGAGGTCCAGCCTGCTTCCAGATACCAGGCGTTCTCGTCGCTGCCTTGATCACGATCCTGCCGTGCATACTCGCCAGACAGCGCCAGGCTCTCCACGCCAGCATTGCCCGCCGCGCGCAAGCTGTAGGTCTCCATGCCTTTGCGCTGGAGCTGCGACGGCGAGGCGTACTGCTCGTCGACGTCACGGGTGCGGATGTAGGTGAGCCCCACCGTGCCGACATCGGCCACATGCTCCAGAGTGCCGACATACAACTCGGTCTTGGCCTGGGCACGATTATCGGATTTCAACCACATAAGGTCGCCGCGCCAGCCCTGCTCACCGCCCAAACGCAACACTGCGGTCTGGTCGAACGCCTTGCGCGCGGCCAGGTAGTAGGCGCCGCCACGATTGAATTCGCCATCAGCCAAGCCATTGCCGATGTTCAGCGCATCGCCGTTGATCAGGAAACCGTCGCCGACCATAACGTTCTGCCGACCGAAGGAGAGATCCACGCCGTTCTCGCCGAGCGCCTCGAACAGTTCGCCCGAACGCCAACCGAGGTAGGCATCTTCGATCTTGGTGGTGCGTTCCGAGCCATCGGAAAAGCCGGCGGCATCGCCATCGCCCCAGGTTGCAGAGCTCAGCAGCGAGAAGGCGCCGTAGCTGCTACCGACAGCCCCCAGCCCCTGGTCAAAACTCAGACCATACTTGAAATAGCCCTCGCGCCAGGACGAACTACCCTCCTGTAAGCGGCCACTGGCCGCATAGTTCTCTCGGCTGTGAAACATACCGAACGCGGCTTCAAGATTGCCCTCCAGGCGCGTGTCGGCATCGGCATAGAGTTCGACCGCAGCGGCTGGCAAGGCAGTACCGATCAGCAAAGCAAGGGTAGTTAGATGAAATGATGGCAATTTGGACATAGTAGCCCCTAGTGTCATGAGTGGGATTGACGAGTCTCGAAGCTATGCCCTGCCCCCTGTAAGGACTTTCATCTGCCTGCCATTCATTTGCCGATGCCTGCCAGATCACACGCAGCGCGCTTGGCAGGCATGGAGACTGGCAGGCAAATACAAGTTTCTTGCAGGCGCTTACAAGCCATCAGGCAGCGTTTTTAGGATCGTTGTGATGCCCATTCATCATCATTATCCCTTGGAGCAGTCCGCATGTTGCGCATCCGATCAGCCCGACCGCGGCAGCCTTCAAGGGCAATGCCTTGCATGTCCAAGAACAAGGAGAACTCCATGCAAATCCCCTGGAACATCCGGCAGACTGCCCTGGCGCTGGGCCTGTCCCTGGCCGGGCTGAGCGCCAACGCTGAGCTACCGCGTGACACCATCGGCCAGGAAACCCTGCCATTCCCGCCGTCACCGCACCGTGCCTACATCGTCGATGCGGAGTTTGAGAATCTGGTAACTGGCCGCATTACTGTGGTCGATCCAGACAGTAAGCGCATGCTCGGCATGGTCAGCACCGGCTTTGCGGCACCGTCCACACTGAGTAACGACGGCAAGCATCTGTTCACCGCAGACCTGTTCTATTCGCGTGGCACCCGTGGTACTCGCACCGATGTGCTAACCGCGTGGAACACCAGCACGCTGTCTCCGGACTGGGAGGTCGTGATACCGAGCACTCGTGCAGTGATGCTGCCCGAGCGTCACGCGCTGGGAACGAGCTCGGACGACCGCTTCGTCTATATCTACAACTTCACCCCGTCCACCTCGGTCACGGTGGTCGACACCCAGGCGCGCAAGGTGATCAGCGAGATCTCGATTCCCGGCTGCGTACTTAACTACCCGGTCGGCAAACGCAGCTTTGCCTCGCTGTGCGGCGACGGCAATCTGCAGGTGGTGACACTGGACGATACTGGCAAGGAAGTCGCCCGCACCCACACCGCTTTCTTCGACCCCAACGCCGAAAAGCTTGTAGAACGCGCCTACGCCGTGGGCGATACCTACTACTTCGTCAGCACCACGGGCACCGTGCGCGCCGTGGATTTCTCCGGCGAGCAGCCGAAGATCATCCCGGCCTGGGAGTTGGTCAGTGACGCCGCCGATAAGAAAGCCGGCTGGGCTCCAGGCGGCTGGCAACTGATTGCCGTAGCACCGAAGCTCAACCGCCTTTATGCACTGATGCATGACGCTCACGAACCACTGAAATGGGAAGACCCGAGCACCATCATCTGGGTCTACGATCTAAAAACGCGTAAGCGTATCGGCACGCTGGAAGCCCCGGCGCCGATCTGGAGCCTGCAAGCGACCACCGATGACAAGCCACGACTGCTAGGCGCCAATGTGGTCGGCGGACTCGAGGTCTTCGACCTGACCAGCGGCAAGCACACCGGAACCGTGGAACGCATCGCCAAGACCGCGATTCACATACTCAGCCACTGACGAGGTGCCGCCATGCAACCCGATCCGATATTCGTCATTGCCGCAGCACTCGCGGTGGCGGTGATCCTGGCCAGCGCCGCGACTCACAAGCTGAGGGCGCCGGCCCGCTTCGCAAACCAGCTAGAGGCCTATCAGCTCCTGCCGCAGGCTCTGGTAAGTCCGATCGCCCGCTTACTGCCATTGCTCGAGGCTGGCCTGGCGTTTGCGCTGTTGGTGCCCGCAGCTCGCCACTTTGCTGCGCTGGGCGCAGCCGCGTTGCTCGCCAGCTACGCCCTGGCTATCGGCATCAACCTGTGGCGAGGCCGCCGCGATATCGATTGCGGTTGTGCTGGGCCACAGCAGGAACAGCCGATCCGCCCGCTGCTGCTGGCGCGCAACACCGTTCTGGTGAGCCTGGCACTGGTCGCCAGTCTCGCCCCGTTAAGCCGCAACCTGGGCCTGTTCGATGCGTTCGTCGTCATCGCCGCCAGTGCTGTAGCTCTGCTCATCTATGCCGCCGCTGATGGCCTGATGGCCAACAGCCCCCGTCTGCTCAAACTCATTGGAAGGTGAATCATGGACGCTCTGATCGTTTCTAACATTCTGCTGTGGGGCCTGCTGATCGCCCTGGCCTTCGCCGTCATGGGCCTGGTTCGCCAGATCGGCGTTTTGCATGGCCGTCTGGCGCCAGCCGGCGCGCTTATGGTCGATAAGGGCGTGGCCGTCAACGAGCCCGCGCCGCAAGTGACTGCTGCCGACCGTAGCGGTCGCCCGGTGAACTTCGGCTATGCCGGTGAGAAAGCTCAGCTGCTGTTCTTCCTCTCGCCCACCTGCCCAATCTGCAAATCGCTGCTGCCGGCCATCAAATCGATCGCCAAAGAACAGGCCCATCGCCTCGACGTGATCTACGTCAGCGACGGCGATATGGACGCACAAAAAGCCCTGATCACCGAACACAAGCTGGACGACGCCACCTACGTGGTCGGCCCGGAAGTGGGCATGACCTACCAGATCGGCAAGCTGCCCTATGCCGCCCTAATCGACAACGCCGGCGTACTGCGCGCCAAGGGCCTGGTCAATTCCCGCGAGCACCTCGACAGCCTGTTCGAGACCGAGCACCTGGGCAGCGCCACCCTGCAGCAATACCTGCACAACAGCCAGCACGCCCACGGCGCGCACAACCACTGAGCCAGGGAGCCCTGACATGAAATTGCTAGACCGCCTGTTTGAACGCTCCACCCGCCATGTGGCCGACACCACCTCGCGCCGCAAATTCCTCGGCCGCCTCGGCTCACTGATGGTCGCCGGCGCCGCCCTGCCCGTGCTGCTGCCTATCGACCGTACCAGCAAAGCACTTGCCGCCGAAGCGCCCAAAGCCGGTGACCCAGGCGACCCCAATAGCTGCGACTACTGGCGCTACTGCTCCATCGACGGCTTCCTGTGCAGTTGCTGCGGCGGTTCTGTCACCTCCTGCCCGCCAGGCACCGAAGTGTCCCAAGTCACCTGGATCGGCACCTGCCGTAACCCAGGCGATGGCAAGGACTACATCATTGCCTACAACGACTGCTGCGGTAAGCACAGCTGCGCACAGTGCGCCTGTACCCGCAACGACAGCGAGGAGCCGCTTTACCGGCCGTTTAACAACAACGACATCAACTGGTGCCTGGCAGCTAAATCAAACATCTACAACTGCACCGTTGCCATCATCCGCGGCGTCACAGTCTGAACCAAGGGGACGATCATGCGTAAGCTCATCATCGGACTGGTCTGCGCCATGGTCGCCCCGCTGGCCATCGCACGCGCCATTCCCAATCCCGATCAGCGGCCTGCCCCGGGCAACGAGGAGCCACAGAAACCCATCGCACAGGCCCACTACAGCACACCAGTCAACTATCAGTTGCAGTGTGCGGGCTGCCATCTGGACGACGGTGAAGGCTCCAAGGCCAACGACACCCCTCGGATGAAGGGGTTTGTGGGCAACTTCCTCAAGGTAGAGGGTGGCCGTGAATTCCTCGTGCGCGTACCAGGCATGTCTCAGTCAGCGCTGAGCAACGCGCAGCTTGCTGACTTGCTCAACTGGCTACTTAAGACGGACGGCATAGCCGGTGGTAGCACGCCTGAACATTACCGGCCCTATACCGAAGAAGAAGTGGCAACCACTCGGAAGGTGTCCTTGCTTAATCTCCCCGACGTTCGCGCCGATTTGATCAAGAAGATGGTTGAACAAGGCATAGAAATCAGCGACGGCATGGACTAACCGCTCTGGTATACAAAATCCAATTTGCTCCGTGTGCATTCGCCGGCCTCTAGGCCGGCTTTTTTTGCCCTATTCGCAATTACTTAACCCCAAAATAAATTCCGCGCACTTCTAAACACACACCGTTACCGAAGCATGGCAGGCATATACAAAACACTGGCAGAGCCCTACAAGAAAAATCTATTGGAACTATTTATTTTTTAAGCCATATGAGGGCTTTATTGCCAACCCAAATGATTAGCGAAGATTGATCCGCCGAACGAATAATAAGCAGTAACGTGATTATGATGTCAGGGTGCGAATTTTCACGACATAGCGATTCGGCAGCCTCCCAAATCTAACCGGCCAACACTACATAAGCATGAACGGCCTGGGGCGGAAACGCTCATTATCGGAGTATGCGCCCGTGCTCAACTTTAGTATCCAACGCAAGATCACTCTTCTGGCGAGCTTTAGTCTGGTTTTGATCGTCGGATTGTTAGTCGGGCTATCTCTTTATCAAACCCGTGCTAGCACCGAGCGAGTCAAAGACTCGAGCGCAAAGATGCTCGCGGATGCAGCCCGCCTAAACCTCGAGTCCCAGGGTAAGGCTCAAGCACTGCGCATACAGCAGGGATTCACCCGAACCATGAATTTGGGCTGGGGCTCGCTAGACACTTACTCTATCTACGTGAGCGTGCCAAAACCGGTGAGATCACGGCAAACCAACTTCGCGAAACCCTTGCGAGTGAGCTACGCAAGGCCGTAGAGCAGCGCCCAGAACTACTTGGCCTTTTTCTGATTTTCCAACCTAACGCCCTTGACGGGCAAGACACAGAATTTAGTGGGCGTAATGACTTGGGCAGCAATGACGCTGGACGCTTCGCGCTCTATTGGCTTCAGGCAAACCCCGGAGAGCTTCAGGCTGTATATGGAGATGAAAAACTACTAGAGGACACCTCTGTAGGGCCGAGTGGAGCCCCCTTTAATTCTTTTTTCACCTGCCCCCGTGATAGCGGGGCGCTTTCTCTGCTTGAGCCTTACTTTGACGACACCTCAGGAACTCGTAGACTCGTCACCAGCATCGCATTTCCACTATTGGAAAACGGCAAAGTAATAGCTGTCATCGGCTTGGACATTAGCCTAGATAGCCTGCAGAAAGATGCAGTGTCAGCAAGCCAAGAACTCTATCAGGGTAACGGCTCAATCAGCATCATTAGTCCTTCAGGCTTGATAGCTGCCCATAGCCCGGAAGCGGCGCAACTGGGTAAGCCGCTGTCTCAGGTACTGACAGTTCATGCAACCGAAATCAAGGACGCACTCACTCAGCAAAAAAATTACGCTTTCGCTGATAGCGGCCAAATAAGCATGCTGGAACCGCTAACGCCTATAGCCGGCACCGCGCCTTGGGGAATCCTGCTCAGCGTACCCGAACAGGTACTACTGGCTCCCGCGGAGCTGGTGACGGCACGAATGGATGAAGAGCGCTTGCAGAGCTCAGCCTTAGAGCTCGGCCTCGGCCTGGCCGCGGCCCTGCTCGGTATTGTAATGATATGGCTTGCCGCACTGGGTGTAACACGCCCGCTGCTTCACCTCGCGGCTATGCTGGAGGACATCGCAGACGGCGAAGGCGATCTTACACGTCGCCTGGACTATGCTCGTAGCGACGAACTCGGTCGCCTGGCTTTGGCGTTCAACGGCTTCCTGGACAAACTGCAACCAGTCATCGCAAAGATCCAGGCCTCGGTGCTTAATGCCAGGGATACCGCAGACCAGTCAGCCATGATCGCACGCCAAACCTGCGAAGGAATGCAGCACCAGTTTCGCGAAATTGACCAAGTAGCCACAGCGTTGCACGAGATGTCTGCAACCGCTAACTCGTCAGCTCAGAGCGCGGCCCAAGCCGCCGAAGCCGCCCGTCACGCTGACTTAGCAAGTCGTGAAGGTTTAACCGTGATTACCCAGACGACCCAAGCAATTGATGCCCAGGCACGGGACCTGAATGAAGCCATGGTACAGCTTCAAGGTCTGGCTCAGAGTAGCGAGCAGGTTGGTGCAGTCCTGGAGGTCATTCTCTCAATTGCAGGACAGACCAATCTGCTGGCCCTAAACGCAGCAATCGAAGCCGCACGAGCAGGTGATGCAGGTCGCGGTTTTGCAGTGGTTGCTGATGAGGTACGTAACTTAGCCAAACACACACAAGAGTCAGTGGAGAAAATCCGCCTTGTGATCGAAAATCTACAGAGTGGAACATTAGAAGTAAGCAAAACCATACAAGTCAGTCATAATTCAGCACATCAGAATGTTAGCCAAGTTCAGCAGGCTGTAGCCGCCCTTCAACGTATAGACAAAGCAGTAAACCTAATTACGGAGATGAACCTACAAATTGCAAGTGCTGCTGAAGAACAGAGCTGTGTCGCTGAAGAAATTAACCGCAATATCCAGGCAATACGGAACGTGACAGACTCCTTATCGGGTCAGGCTGAGCAATCTGCTCAAGTTAGCCGCAAGCTAAATGAGCTCGCCAATTACCAGAAAGAGCTAATGCAACAGTTCCATACCTGACAAATAAATTAGATCACGCCGAACCTTAAAGGCTTATCTGGCTTATTAAATGTCGCCACTCAAACTCTACAAACTATCGCCGATAGAGTTTGAAACGCGCTATTTTCTGAGCCTAAAGAGTGTCTTGAAGAACGTAGTTATCCCTTTAGGGATGGTCTGAAGTAGTCTCAGGTTTTTCCTGCTTTTTCGGCCCGCAGGCGGTCGCGTAACTCAGCTAGTTTTTCAAAACCCATCATTTAGTTAGCAGCTTCAGTTGAAATGTGGAGCAAGGTTATCCCATGCAGTCTTTTGACACAGCCTAATCAAGGGTCGCAATGATTAAGGTATCTGGGCGACTCAATACGTCGGATTATCACCCTCTGAGCAAAATCTCGGCATACTCAAAAATAACGCAGCAGTGCAGCGCCAAAGTGTAAGCACCGCGCTCCCGGCAGCCGTGTTTAACCGGCTGCCGGGGCGAAGGTTTTAGAAGGGTACGGCCACCGTCAGTTGGCTGTAGACGTTAGTGCCGTTACCGCCGCCCTGCAGGCCACCGTTTTCCAGGCTCTTGTCGGGCTGATAGAAGCCGATCAGCGGGCTGATGATCAGGTTGTCAGTGACCACCCACTCGGCATACAGATCCAGCTCGCGACCGCCCATGTTCGGGTTGTCGCGGGTATTGAGCGTATCGAAGTCGAAGTACAGCGCC
The DNA here is from genome assembly GCA_035655415.1 of Pseudomonas sp. Classification (GTDB taxonomy): domain Bacteria; phylum Pseudomonadota; class Gammaproteobacteria; order Pseudomonadales; family Pseudomonadaceae; genus Aquipseudomonas. Next base: position 12,043 of record DASRUM010000202.1, on the reverse strand, counting down.
CCCAGGGTCAGGGTCTCCAGCGGGTTGACCTTGAAGCCGACATGATGGATCCGGGTATTGCTGTTGAACGGGCCCGCATAGTTGGCTGCCACCTCACCCTGGAACCAGGTGCCGTAGCCGCGATTGAAGCCGTTGAACATCGAATCCCAGCCTTCCGAGTATCGGCTGTAACGGTAGGTCAGGTTGGGTGACCAGGCCACATCGGCAAAGGTGTACCCCGCCTCGACGTACCAGGCCTTTTCATCTCCCGCGTCCTTGTCCTGCCAGGCGTATTCGAAGGCGAAGTTGGCATTCTCGACGCCGGCGTTACCCGCTCCGCGCAGGCTGTAGATATCCATGCCATCGCGCTGCTGCTGGGATTCGCTAGCGTATTGGTCATCCACATCAATGCCATGGATATAGGTCATGGCCAGGGTGCCCGGTTCGGCAGTGTAGGCCAGCGTGGTAGCGGCCAGTTCGGTTTTGGCCTGGGCACGGTTATCTGACTTCAGCCACATCAGGTCGCCATGCAGCCCCTCCTCGCCGCCGATGCGCACCACCGCGGTCTGGTCGAAAGCGCGCCGCGCCGCCAGGTAGTAGCCACCACCGCGGTTCAATTCGCCGTCTGCTACACCCTTGCCGAAATTCAGGCCGTCGTCGTTGATGATAAAGCCATCGCCAATGGTCACTACCTGGCGGCCGAAGGAGATATCCAGACCATTCTCGCCCAACGCAGGCAGCAGATTGCCGGAACGCCAGCCCAGGTAGGCATCCTCTATTTTGGTGGTGCGCTCGGAGCCATCGCTGAGACCAGCAGCGTCGCCATCACCCCAGGTACCGGAGCTGACCCAGTTGAGCGCGCCGTAGGCCGTGCCATTACCCGCCAGGCCCTGCTCGGCGCTGATCCCGTACTTGGCGAAGCCTTCGCGCCAACTGGCACCGCCGCTGCTGCCGTCATAACTCTTGCGGCTGTTGAACCAGCCATATACCGCGAGGAAGTCCGCGTTCAGCTTCGTCTCGCCCTGGTTGTAGATCTCGTAAGCTTGTGACTGACCGGCAGCAAGGGCTGCGACGGCCAGGCACACGGCTTTGGAAATGGATAGACAACGACGTTCTTGGTGCATGGGATGTTCCCCTTGTTGTTCTGACCAGACCATAGGACAAGACGGCCATCGAGGTATCCGCCCCGCCATACGGGACGCTGCCACCGCTACCGGCTCCTGCTCCCTCCCCGGGATCTCCGGCCACGGCTAACGATGACGAGCTAATTAGGGACGACCTGAGGCAGGCAATGCTTGTCCGCACTTGCCAACGCCCTTGATCGACTGCGCCAGCGCGCCAGCAAATGTCAGTGCGTGAAATCGATGCAGGGGTAACAGATTGCGCACCGAATAAATGCGCTAGGCACGTCCTCCCAGACCTGATAAATCTGCCTGAAAGCCCGATCCAGACAGCCGCAAATGTTCTCACGGGCCAACCTGCGAGGCAGCGGCACGGAACATGCTTAACATATTAACGAAAGCTATTTTGCTTCACTAAGTAACATGTTAACGAAATTCGGAGATTGCCATGCACGCACAGCACGTCACGCACAGCGCCCTCGAGAACTGGCAACGCTCAATGCAGTCGGTTTGCGGTAACTATGAAACCCGGCTGGCCTTCAACAATGCGCTGTTTATCGGCGATGTCTGCGCTAAAGAACACGCCGGTCTGACCCTGGCGCACCTGAAGACCAACGCGGGCCTGATCTCCAGGAATGCAAAGTCAGATCGGGATGACGATCGCTATTGCTTTCTGGTCAGCCAGCGCAGCGGCTGTTCGCGAATAACCCAGAACGGCGTGACTCTGGAGCTTACCCCCGGCGACCTGGTGTTGATGGACTCTGTGGGCTCATGCGAGATCACCCCCCTCGGCCTGATTGAGCATGCCTCGCTGCATCTGCCCCGCGAGCAGGTGCTGAAGTCCTTCCAGTGCGATCGCCAGCTATTCGGCAAGGCTTCCGCCCATTGCAGCAGCGGTCGCATGCTGCGCCTGCTGGTCGACCAGCTGTATATGAATGAAGAAGGCACACACACCGACGACAACGAGACCGAGTCCATGCTGTCGGCCTTTACCAGCCTGCTCGTCCCGGCGCTGGTGCAGCGTGAAAACCAGGCCGAAATAGCCGACTCGATCGCAGGCAACAGCCTGCGCCGCCAGGCCCAACAGCTGATCGAAGAATCGTTGACCCAGCCCAACCTGAACCCCGCGGCCCTGGCCAACCGCCTGCACATTTCCGTGCGCCAGCTCTACCGGCTATTCGAAGAACAGGGTGACAGCGTCTGCCGTTACATCCAGCGCACCCGTCTGCAGCGCAGCGCCAGCGACCTGTCCAGCCCACATCTGCGACGCGAATCGATCACTGCCATCGCCTACAAGTGGGGCTTTACCGATTCGGCGCACTTCAGCCGTGCCTTCAAGAAGCAGTTCGAGCAGTCGCCCAAGGACTACCGTGCAGGAGTCTTCATGGAGCTCGGTTCGGCGCATTGAAAAGGTTATGTACTTACTGCCTGTAGGGTGCGCCGTGCGCACCAACACCAGCGCAAATTTCTGGTGCGCACGGCGCACCCTACGAGGTCAGTCCAGCGCCGCCTGGGTTTCCGGTAGCGTGGCACCGCCGTCGACGATGATGGTCTGGCCGGTGATATAGCTGGCCTGCTCCGAAGCGAGAAACAGCATGGCACCAGCGATATCCTCGGGCTCGCCAAGACGGCCCAGGGGCACACCGCGGGCGATGTCGGCGCTGTGGTCACCATCGCCCAGATTGCCCATGGCCGGCGTGCGGATCATGCCCGGCTCGACGCCGTTGACCCGCACCTTGCACTTGGCCAGCTCCAGCGCGGCGCTACGGATAAAGCCATTGACCCCGGCCTTGGACGCCGCATAGTGACTCAGCCCCGGGTAGGCCACCCGCGGTCCGGTGACCGAGGAAGTGACCAGCACGCAGCCCCTACCCTGACGCTCGAACAGCGGCAGCGCACCCTGGGTCAACCAGAAAAGCGCACTAAGGTTGACCGCCAGGGTGCGCTGCAGAATCGCCGGGGTGATCTCGGCGAAGGGTGTCAGTGGAAAGTAACCGGCGTTGTGCACCAGAATGTCCAGGCGTTCGAGCCCGCCCAGCAAGGCGGCGATGGCTACCTCATCGGCCAGGTCGATGCCCAGCGCCTGGGCCTCGCAGCCGTTGCCCTGCAGCTCGCGGGCCAGCGCTTGCGCGGGCTCGATCTGCAGGTCGGCAATCAACACCCTGGCACCACTGGCGGCGAACCCCTCGACGATACCTCGGCCGATGCCCTGGGCACCGCCAGTGACCAGCACGGTTTGTCCGGTGAAATCGAATTGTGTGCCCATCAGGCACCTCCCAGGCGGTCGTAGACCAATGTCGGTACATCGACGATGCTGGAGCCACCATCGGCAACGATGCTGGCCCCGGTGATGATCGACGCCTCGACGCTGATCAGGAAACGGCAGACACTGGCAATTTCCTCGGCGCTGGCCGGGCGACGCAGCGGTACATCGGCGGTCACCCGGGCGTAGGCGGCGTCGAGGTCTTCGCCGAAATGCGCCATCAACGGCTGCATTTCCTCATCGGCCATCGGTGTGCGCACCCAGCCCGGGCAGACGCAGTTGACCCGCACACCCAGTGGGCCGTAGTCCCGCGCCAGGGAGCGGTTGAGCCCGAGCAGCGCGTGCTTGGCAGTGGTATAACCGCACACCTGTGGGCCGGCGGCCAGCGAGGCGATGGAACCGAACAAGACGATGCTGCCGCGCCGCTCGACCAGCAACGGTAGGCAGGCCCGAGCACTGTGGAAGGCGCTGTCCAGATTGCTGCGCAGCGCAGCCTGCCAGACTTCGTCGGAGGTCTCGGTAGCCGAACCCAGACCATGGCCGCCGGCACAGGCCAGCAGTGCATCGATGCCGCCGAAGCGGGCACGAATCTCGTCGACAAACCCGCTCCAGATCGCGCTGCTGGCAGCATCGCCGACCAATACCAGGCCACCGGTCAGCGCAGCGACCCGCTCCAACGGCTGACGACGACGGCCGATTAACACCAGGTTGTGGCCTTCGCCAGCCAGGCGCCGAGCGCAGGCTTCACCGATGCCCGTGCCGGCCCCGGTGATGACGATGGTCCTGGGCTCACTCATCGGGATACTCAGTGCGGTTTAACACGCTGCAATAAGAGGCGACCGGGAAGTTGGACAACTCGTCGAAACCGCCACCGGCGTAACCGAAGATCTTGCCATCGCTGCGGTGGTTAGCCAGGTCGATCATCACCAGGCCGAGGGTCGGTACGATCTTCTCACGCCAGACGAACAGGTACAGCTCATCGGCGATCTTGTAATAGTGACAGCGATCGGTGTCGCACAGACCGGCTTCCACGCCCTTGATGCACTGCCAGCTATAGAAGTTCTCGTTGAGGTAGATGTGCTCGTACACCTCGGTCGGGCTGTAGCGATACAGGTTACGCAGGCCGACCAGTTCGTGGGTCAGCGCATGGCGGCAGGCACCCTCTTGCCACGGCTTATCCAGGCTGCCGTGGAAGAACTCTACCTCCACACCGGTCAGCTGCTTGCCGGCCAGTGCGCGGTGGTAAAGCCCTTCGTGGGTGGTCTGCTCGACGGGCAGGCGGCCGATCACCGCGGTGAAGGAGGCGCTGTCGATATCCAGCACCAGGCTGATCGACCAGTCCTGTCCATTTTCGTTTTTCAGGAAGTCCACCAGGTAGATGCCGGGGCGTACCGAAGTAGCGCGATAAGTGGCACTGCCTTGCGAGTGGCCATCGGCGGCTACCCAGCTCAGGCGCTCGGCCTCGAATGCATGGGTGATCTGCCAGCCGTTGGCGAAATTCAGGGTGAAGGTTTTGCCGGCGAGGTCGGCCAGGTTCGGCAGGATAAAGGCAGCCGGGGCAAAGCCATCGGCCAGGGCACCTACGGTGATCCAATCGGATTTCGTGCTCATGGGGATATCTCGGGTGGTGTGTGGTGCTTGGATGGTGCTCGCCCTGGCACCGCGCGCCTATCGACCAGATGGTTGATATGGACTTAGCTGGCGGTTGAAAAACCTGGGCGGGCCAGCCGGGATCTGGGTGGATGATTGCCTTGCCCCGATTGTATGGGGGCTGAGCACCGCTGCATCCGAGCGGCCCATTCTCAATGGTCTGCCTTTGGGCCGAATGCGGTCCTCCATGAAGCGGTATTTACGGGCCAGCAGAAAAGATTGAAAGTCATCTAAATCCACCGCGCCCCTTATTTACAGACAAACATCCCGCCCCGCCTCTTCAATCAGCCAGTCAATCAACTGAACCACCTCCGGCAGCTCACGTCGCTCTTCCAGGCTGAGGCAGTAGTAGTCCAGCCCGCCTGGCACTTGCAGCGTAAACGGGCGCACCAGGCGGCCTTCGGCAAGGTCGCGGTGGGAGTTGAATTCGTCGCTCAGCGCCACTCCGTAGCCATCGCGTGCCGCCTGCAACGCCATCGGGAAGCTCTGGATAAATACGTCGGCATCACCCGGATATGGCACGCGCGCCGCCACCAACCAACGGCGCCAGAGCGCACCATCGTCTTCGTGCAGCAGGCGTTGGTTAGTCAAGTCGGCCGGCTGGCGAACCTGTGGCAGCAGTTGCGGACAGCAAACCGGAAACATATGCAGGCGGCGCAGCGGCCGCCACCAAAGGCCCTCCCACGGCGGGCTGGCGTACAACAGGGCGATGTCGGCTTTTTTCCAGTCGACCTCCGAGGCCGTGCTGGCGGTGATCACTCGCAGGTGGATATTGGGATGTTGCGCGCGGAAGGCAAACAGTTTGGGCAGCAACCAGGACGTACCCAGCACCGGCTCAGTGGATATGGTCAGCACCGTGTCGGGCGCCGCCACCTGCACCTCGGTGAGCACTTGGCGCACACCCTGGCTGATTTCCTCAATACCTCGGGCAACTGCGCGCTGTAGCACCAGACCCGATGGCGTAAGCACCAAGTGACGCCCTTGTTTGTGGAATAACTCGACACCCAGGTTGATCTGCAGCGCACGGATTTGCTGACTGACGGCACCGGGCGTTACATGCAGCTCTGCCGCCGCCGCACCCAGATGACCAAGGCGCGCCACGGTCTCGAACACACGCAGGCTATTGAGAGGAGGAAGGCCCATCAACTGTTTAGCTCTACTAAATTAGAAAATGACAAATTATATAGTTTGTCTGTTTTTTGCCATCCGGAAAATAATCAACGCATGTCTCCCTACAGGTCATTTACCCATGGCTCACTCGCGCGGCTCACCTGTTTCCAAACGGCTTCTCATGGTCATGACCCTGGCCCTGATCTCGGGTGGGGCTGGCGCCGCCGAGACTGCGCTTCAGCGCAGCGTCAACGTCTACGGCTGGGCTGATTACATAGCCCCGCAAACCCTTGTGCGCTTCGAGCAGCAAACTGGCATCCGCATCCACTATGACACCTTCGACAGCGCCGACATGCTCGAGGCCAAACTGCTGACCGGCCGTAGCGGCTATGACGTGGTGATGCCCGGTGTGGCCATGCTCGATCGCCTGATCCGCGCCGATGCCTTGCAGCCGTCGCAGATGCAGCACTACCCGCAGGCCGCTGAATACGACCCGCAATTGCTCAGCCAGCTCGCCGCGGTGGACCCAGGAAACCGCTACGCTGTGCCCTACGCATGGGGCACGACCGGGCTGGCGTTTATTCGCGAAGCCATTGAACAGCGGATTCCCAATCCCCCGCTGAACAGCTTCGATCTGCTATTCAAGCCCGAGTACGCCAGCAAACTGAAAGACTGCGGTATAGCGATTATCGACTCGCCTCAGGAAGTACTGAGCATCGCCCTGCACTACCTGGGCAAGAACCCCTACGGCGACAGCAGCGCAGAACTGGCGCAAGCCGGCCAACTGTTGAACGAGCTGCGGCCAAACCTGCGTTATATCGCCTTCGGGAAACAGGCCAGCGACCTGGCCAACGGCAACCTGTGCCTGGCCCTGACCTACAACGGCGACGCCGTGACCGCCAATGCCCAAGCTATCGAAGCGGGCCAGGCACACACCGTCGAGTACCGTATTCCGCGTGAAGGCACGCTGGCCTGGATCGACACACTGGCTATCCCGGCGGACGCGCCCCACCCGCAGGAGGCCAAAGCACTGATCGAATTCCTCACCAGCGCCACCGCCATGGCCGAATTGACCAATGCAATTTTTTACGCCAATGCCAACTCGACATCGGTGGCGCAAATAACCCAGACGCTGCGCGAGAACACCACCCTGTTCCCCCCCAGCAACGTGCGCCAGACCCTCTTCGGTGAGGAACCCCTCAGCGCTAAAACCCTGCGTCAACGCACGCGGGAGTGGGCCAGATTCCGTAGCCAAGTGAGCCAGGAATAGGCCATGACGCTGAAAATCGCGCAGCGCTGGTTCGAGCGCAAAACCTTTTCCGATGGCATCACGCTGCTGTGGGAACCCCATGTGCACCCCATGCTGCGCTGCAATATCTGGCATGTTCGCGGGCGCACGCGCGACCTGCTGATCGACACCGGAATGGGCGTTGCCAGCCTGCGTGACGCTGCTTGCGACCTGTTCGAAAAACCGCTGGCCGCGATCGCCACCCACAGCCACCTCGACCATATGGGCGGCCTGCACGAATTCGACTGCCGCTTGTGCCATGCAGCGGAAGCCGCACTCCTCGCCAACCCGAGCCAGAGCGATCGCCTGAACCTGCAACCCGACCATTGGCTGGCGCTGTATATGCCTGACCTGGACGACTCACGCCTGGTGATTGATGCCCTGCCCTACGAAGGGTTTGACCCCCTTGCCTGGCGTTTGCAACCGGCGCCGCCTACCGCCTTGCTCGCGGATGGCGACATGCTCGATCTGGGGGATCGGCACTTTGAAATCCTGCACTTGCCTGGCCATTCACCCGGCAGCATCGCGTTGTTCGAAAAGCACACCGGCATTCTGTTTTCTGGCGATGTGATCTACGACGGCGACTTGCTCGATGAAATCCCTGGCGGAGACCGCGCCCACTACATTCGCTCGCTGCAGCGACTGTGCGAGCTTCCCGTGCAGGCTGTGCATGCGGGACATGAAGGCAGTTTTTCTGGGGAGCGATTGAGAGCGCTTGCGTCAGTCAATCTGGAGTTGTGGCAGCGCGGGTAAAAGGAGAGCGCAAAGGGACAGAGCCTTTCCAAGGCCTATCCACTGCCTGCGAATGCCCCTGACCTGTGCGCATAGCGCTGATGTTTTTTCCTTGCGCAAGCCACCACGTAGCACCCTCGGTACCGAACGAATCGAAAGGGAGAAGGCGCGATAATCGGCGCCACAGCGCAGAGCAGATCGGCAGCCAACGGCCGGGCCGGAACCAATGCCATGGTCGGAGAAGCCGGTCGCCAGCATAAGGCCCAAAATGCGCCAACTGCCCTTGCAGATCGCCGATTTCACAGCGCCTTATGGACTGGAAATGCGACCTCTTGAAACCGCAAAAACGGCTTGTTGCAGTAAAGACAACAAACTCCACGATTGATGTCATTGTGGCCACCCCACAGCTGAGAGAAATTAACCTCAGTAGGGCACCTCTAAAAACGTAAGCGGGCAGTCAGCGCAAGGCAAAAAAGGCGAAAAGCGGCGTTTACGAGCTGTAAATCAGCATTTTGATCGGACTCGCGCCCGAGCCTGTTTTTAACGCAGCGATGACAACGCAGTTAGACGTGCCCAGTAGGGACTAAATACAAGAAACGGTCCACCCGAACCTCAACAATAGGCATTCGCTCATGGCATTGGCAAACAACTACGACAACCTTTCCGCCGGCGCTCAATCCGCAATCGGCAAGCGTACTCAGCTGTTCATCAATGGTGAGTTCAGGAATCCCCTTTCAGGGCAGTATTACCCTATCGTTGACCCCAGTAACGGGCTTGAGCTTGCCGAGATTGCTCAGGCGGACAAGCACGATGTCGACTTCGCTGTCTCTTCAGCACGTAAAGCATTCGAAGACAGTGCCTGGTCGAAAATGAAGCCTTATCAGCGCGAAGCGCTGATGCTCCGGCTCGCTGATCTGCTAACTGAAAATGCTCAGGAGCTGGCTGAACTCGAAACGCTGAGCAGCGGCCGCCTGATCCGCAATACCCGCGCATTCGACGTAGATTTTTCAGTTTATACACTGCGCTACATGGCGGGCTGGTCTACCAAGATTTCGGGCAAAACCTTCGATCTCTCGGTGCCCTACCTACCAGACCAGCAATTTTCTGGTTTCACAAAACGCGCGCCATTAGGCGTAGTAGCGGCAATCACGCCGTGGAACGTGCCGCTTTGCCAAGCCATTTGGAAACTCGCCCCGGTCCTTGCAACGGGTTGCACGATTGTCCTGAAACCGGCTGAGCAAACACCTTTCACCGCACTGCGCCTGGCGCAACTGTGCAATGAGGCCGGCATTCCGCCAGGCGTCGTCAACGTTGTAACCGGCCTTGGCCATGAAGCCGGCGCCGCGCTGGTCGAGCACCCTGGCGTTAACAAGATCAGCTTCACAGGCTCGACCGAAACAGGCAAGCGTATCGCTGCAGTAGCCGCACCGCTGTTGAAAAAATACACGCTCGAGCTGGGAGGGAAATCTCCAGTAGTCATCGCTGAGGATGCCGACTTGAACATCGCGATTCCCGGCGCCGCGTGGGCTATTTTCGGTAACCACGGGCAAAACTGCTGCGCCGGCTCTCGCCTGTTCGTGCACGAGCGTCACTATGCCGAAGTCCTGGCGGGTGTCGCCGAGATCGCGCGCTCCATCAAAGTGGGTCCAGGCCTGGACTTGTCCTCGCAGATGGGCCCACTTGTACACAATGCGCATCGCGACAAGGTCTTGGGGATGATCAAGCAGGGACTTGAGTCTGGTGCCGAAGTGCTCTGTGGCGGCGAAGCGATCAGCGGCCCAGGGGCCTATATTCAACCTACCGTGCTGACGGGGGCGGGCCACGACGACCAGATCGTTCAACGGGAAATTTTTGGCCCAGTGCTGACCGCATTCTCTTACAAGGATGATCTTGAAGTTATCCAGCGCGCCAACGCCACCTCATTTGGTTTGGGCGCGAGTATCTGGACAAAGGATGTTGATCGGATCAATACATTTTTCAGCCGCATGAAAGTAGGTACGGTCTGGATCAATAACCATAATGTTTTGGATCTCAGCATGCCATTCGGTGGTGTGAAGGACTCCGGTTTCGGCCACGAACTGGGCGAAGAAGGCCTGCTTGATCACACCATCCTGAAAGCTGGAGTCATGCGTACCTTTTGAGACTAGGATCTGTTCCCGCTTCGTTCGCGACCGCGCCGAAACGGGCATAGACCCTAACCATCATCGCAAGCCGTAACTTGTTTTTTCATTACAACCCCCAAGTAGATTTTTTTATGCTGCTTGGGGGTGTACAGGTACGCACCAATGAATGAGCTTCTTAATGTTGTAGTGCACAAACGCGAGCTGCAAGGCGATGGCGTAGTCGTCATTGACCTCTTGCTCAAGAACGGAGGAAATCTTCCTGCGTTCGAGGCAGGTGCTCACGTAGATGTACATTTGCCCTCAGGACATACCCGGCAGTACTCGCTGTGTGGCGACCCAGCCAACGCAGCCATCTATCGGCTGGGGGTTTTGAAAGATCCTCAGTCCCGAGGTGGTTCGGTTGGCGTTCACGATGCCTTGCATGAAGGCGTGGCAGTCGACATTAGCTATCCCCGCAATCACTTCCCCTTGGACTTAACAGCCCATCGGTCAATCCTGATTGGCGGAGGCATCGGTGTTACCCCTTTGCTGGCCATGGCGTATGCACTTAAAGCACAGGGAAAAACATTCGAACTGCACTATTGCGGGCGTTCTCGCAGCCGCAGCGCCTTCCTAGATGAACTGGAACGTTCCGACTTCGCTGACGTTGTTTTTACGCACTTCGACGATGAGCCAGAGAGCAAGCTGAACCTCGAGACAGTACTGGGGCAGGCACAGGAAGGTACACACCTCTATACCTGTGGCCCAAGTGGTTTCATGGATTGGGTGATTAACACGGCCTTGACTGCGGGCTACCCAGACACGCAGATACATCGCGAGTACTTTCAAGCCGACGTTGACAACAGCGGTGCCAGTTTCGAGGTGGTGGCAGCTCGAAGCGGAAAGACAGTGACCGTGGAGGAGGGCCAGAGCATCCTTCAGGCCCTTGCGGGGGTCGGCATCGACATCGAGATATCCTGTGAACAGGGTGTTTGTGGCACATGCCTGTGTGACGTCATAGAAGGCGAGCCGGATCACCGCGACGTTTACTTCACTGAAGACGAAAAGGCCGCCAACGATGCAATCCTGGTGTGCTGCTCACGCTCTAAGTCAGCCAAGCTGGTACTCGACATCTAAACGCTATTATCCGCCTTGCTCCCTTGCCCGCCTCCCGTGCGGGCTTTTTTATGGCTATGTCCCAATAGCGTGTTGCATGGTTCTCCCAATCGCCTCCTGGATACAGTGAACCTGCTGAATACGCTGCTGATAACGCTCAAGCATGCGGCGCCAGCCCAGGTAATTCGGGAGGTAGCGGGTGGGGACACCATGAAAGCGAGTCATCCAACTCTTTAGGCGGCTGTGGTAGGCATTAACGTTCTGAATGTGGAAAGCGCCCTGCCTTACCCGCTCGCCAGGACGCGAGTGAACTACATGATGAGTAATGCCCTGGGTCCTGGCAAAGTTTGCGTAGACCGCAGCGCCATCACTGCACAGTACGGCTTCCCGGTCGATCAGCGGCAGTAAGGCTGCTCGCACATGCTCTGCATCGAGCTTTTCCAGCTTGAAGTCTGCGGTATGCCCCTCGCGATCACGCACCACCATGACAGGAATCTGATCCTTGCCCACGCCGCCCCTTTTGCGGGGGGCTCTTGGCAGCTTGCGCTGCCCCTTGAAGGACTCCAGAAAAAACGTCTCATCGACCTCAACAATGCCCGTTTCATGTGCTGCATGGTGCTGGGCCGCGCAGGCCAAGAAGCGGTGGCGCCAGAGAAAAGCTGTGTTCTTGCTGATGCCGCAC
>DASRUM010000201.1:0-2854 GCA_035655415.1 Pseudomonas sp. | reverse complement strand
ATCCCCTCAAGCGAGAGCAAGTCTTCGGCTGGGTGGGCATCTGCCAGCTTTTCCTCATTGGCGATGGCTTTAGTCAGCAGGCGATCTTTGGCACGGGCGCGGAGCTCGCTGACGATATCCTCGTCAAAGCCATCAATGCTGAGCATTTCTTCCATCGGTACGTAGGCAATTTCTTCAAGGCTGGTGAAGCCTTCTTCGACCAACACCTGGGCCAGTTCTTCGTCGACTTCCAGCTCGTCGATAAAGTTCTGCAGGATGTCGCCTGTTTCCGCTTGCTGCTTGGCCTGGATGTCCGCTTCGGTCATCACGTTCAAGGTCCATCCAGTCAACTGACTGGCCAAACGCACGTTCTGACCGCCGCGGCCAATGGCCTGAGCAAGGTTGTCTGCGCCAACGGCGATGTCCATGGCATGGGCATCTTCGTCAACGATAATGGCAGCCACTTCGGCTGGCGACATGGCGTTGATTACGAACTGGGCAGGATTGTCATCCCACAGCACGATATCCACACGCTCACCCGCCAACTCACCGGAGACCGCCTGCACGCGCGAACCGCGCATACCAATACAGGCACCTTGCGGGTCGATGCGCTTGTCTTTGGAACGCACGGCCAGTTTGGCGCGCGATCCTGGATCACGGGACGCGCCCATGACTTCGATCAGTTCTTCAGCGATTTCCGGCACTTCGATGCGGAACAGCTCGATCAGCATTTCCGGCGCGGTGCGCGAGAGGATCAGCTGTGGGCCACGGTTCTCGGTGCGAATTTCCTTAAGCAGGGCACGCAGGCGCACACCGACACGGAAAGTTTCGCGGGAGATGATGTCTTCGCGAGCCAGCATGGCTTCCGCGTTGTTACCCAGATCAACGATCACGCTGTCACGGGTAACTTTCTTCACGGTGCCGGAGATGATTTCACCCAGACGCTCGCGGTAAGCCTCGACCACCTGAGCACGCTCAGCTTCGCGGACTTTCTGCACAATCACTTGCTTGGCAGTTTGCGCGGCAATACGACCGAATTCGATGGAATCGATCTTCTCTTCCAGCACTTCACCAACTTTGGCGTTGGCCTCGACTGCACGCGGCATGTCAGTGGTGACCTGGTGTGCAGGATCATCAAAGTCAGCTTCTTCAACCACTGTCCAGCAGCGGAATGTTTCATAGTTGCCGGTCTGACGATTGATCGCCACACGCAACTCTACTTCATCTTCAAAACGCTTCTTGGTAGCCGTGGCCAAAGCCAGCTCCAGCGCCTCAAAAATTACGCTAGCCGGTACGCCCTTTTCGTTGGATACCGACTCAACAACCAGCAGTACTTCTTTGCTCATCGTACGCCTCGCCTTTCGCAATCCATTGGATCCGCGCTATCCGCGCCACTTGCGGGGGATCCGCGTCTCAATCAAACCTGGGGATAATGTTGGCCTTGTCGATCATGTCGATCGGCAACAGGAATTCATGGTCATCCACCTGCACTACCACGTCCTGCTCTTCCACACCGCGCAGAAGGCCCTGGAAGTTGCGTCGACCTTCAAAAGGCGAACGCAGCTTGATCTTTACTTGCTCACCGGCATGGCTGGCGAACTGTTCAATGGTGAACAGCGGCCGATCCATACCCGGCGAGGACACTTCAAGGGTGTACTCAGCGCTGATCGGGTCCTCGACGTCGAGAACACCGCTGATCTGCCGACTGACAATTTCACAGTCCTCGATCAACACGCCGTCAGGCTGTTTATCAATATAAATTCGCAGCAGAGAATGCCGCCCTTGTGACAGGAACTCGACACCCCAACATTGGTAGCCAAGAGCCTCGACTACCGGGGCCACCAAGGCCTGCAACTGTTCTAGCTTGCTCGACACCTGAACCCCTCGCGCATGCTGTAAAAATAAAAAATGGGCGAATCGCCCATCATCAAACCGCCCTCTAAAGGCCGGCAAAGCTGTCGCCCAGCTAGCAAAAAGCCCCTTAAAAGGGGCTCCTCTGCAACTCAATGCGGGGGCTGGTTTAACCCAGCCAGCTTCGGATTCAACATCCGAGGAGCGACCTTACTGCTCAATCCCACATCAAAGCTGGGGCCGGATTATACGACTGAACCTTAACCAGGGTCAATCGACGCTCCAGCAACAAAAAGGCCCGCATCGAGCGGGCCTTCTTGAAAATTGGTACCGAGAAGGGGACTCGAACCCCTACAGCCTATGGCCACTACCACCTCAAGGTAGCGTGTCTACCAATTCCACCACCTCGGCAAAATCATTTGTTGCATACAACTTACTGCGTGTTACTGCTGCTCAGGAGCCTGAGGTACGTCCGCCGCTTCGATAGCCGGCTTAGCTGCATCAAGAACAGGTACATCTTCAACAGCTGGTGCAGCCTGTTGTACTTCCAAGACTGCTGGATCAGGCAAACCGACCTGAGCCATACCATCAGCTTTGTCTTTAGCAAAGAACGCTAAACCCAAGCTAGTCATGAAAAAAGCGGTGGCGAGTATAGCAGTAACTCGACTCAGAAAGGTAGTACTTCCTTGGCTACCGAACACGGTAGAAGAAGCACCACCACCAAACGAAGCACCTGCATCTGCGCCTTTACCCTGCTGCAACAAAACCAGCGCAACAACACCGATGGCGCCCAGCAGATGAAGAACAACAATAACTGTTTCCAGCATTTCTTTAGCTTCCTGCGGCGCGACAGATCGCACCGAACTCATCCGCATTCAGAGAGGCCCCACCTACAAGCCCCCCATCGATATCCGGCATACCGAACAACTCGGCAGCACTGGCGGCCTTGACGCTGCCACCATAAAGAATTCTTACCTTGCCAGCCAACTCAGGACTTTTCGCCGCCAACTGCGCGCGAATCGCC
>DASRUM010000200.1:0-11012 GCA_035655415.1 Pseudomonas sp. | reverse complement strand
CAAGTCAGCATCATTGGCCGCTCCAAGGGCAAGCGCATCGTGATCGGCCGGGATTATGTCGAGGAAAAGCTGCAGGTCGCTGGCCGCACCTTCAGCTATCGCCAACCAGAGGGCGCGTTCACCCAGCCCAACGGTGAAGTGAACCAGAAGATGCTCAGCTGGGCCTATGACGCACTTGGCGAACGTTCGGACGATCTGCTGGAGCTGTACTGCGGCAACGGCAACTTCACCCTGCCGCTGGCCACCCGCGTGCGCAAGGTACTGGCCACCGAGATCAGCAAGTCCTCGGTGAATGCCGCCCTGGCCAACCTGGCCGACAATGGCGTGGACAATGTCAGCCTGGTGCGCCTGTCCGCCGAGGAACTGACCGAAGCGTTGAATGAGGTGCGGCCGTTCCGTCGCCTGGCCGGCATCGACCTGAAAAGCTACGACTTCGGCTGCGTATTCGTCGACCCGCCGCGCGCCGGCATGGACCCAGACACCTGCGAACTGACCCGGCGCTTCGAGCGCATTCTGTATATCTCCTGCAACCCGGAAACCCTGGCCGCCAACATCGCCCAGCTCAGCGACACGCACAGAGTGACGCGCTGCGCGCTGTTCGACCAGTTCCCCTACACCCACCATATGGAGTCGGGTGTATTGCTGGAACGCTGTTAACGTTACCGCGCCACCCACAGCGATACGCGACGCAAACAGCAGACCCATCGGCAGATTGGCGCAAGGTTTCGCTCTAGACCTAAACTGCGCTGACCAGGGTGCCTGGCCCCACCCGCTAAGGAGTCGTCGATGCGTCGTTATCTGTTAGCCCTGCTGCCCCTGCTGAGCGCCTGCACCAGCACGCCCGAACCGTCGATACAGGTGCTGCAACCGACACCTGGCACCTCTTATCAGAGCTTCAGCGTGCGTGCAGTCAGAGCCAGTGGTCATCGTATGGATCTGGAGCAGCGCTTTAATCAGGCGGTGCAGAACGCACTCAGCGCTAAGGGTTACCGCTTCACCGAAACGCAGCCTGATATGCAGGTCATTTATGCCCTGGGCCTGGAACAGGAAAATGGCATTGAGCTCACCCCGATAGCCGTAGGCGGCACGGTCTACACCCAGACCCGCGCCACCGAAGATGAGCGCGCACGCCTGGCCCTGCGTATTCTCGATAGCAAGACCCAGGCCGTGCTGTTTCAGGCGCAGATCAACCGGCAGCTGCACAACCCGGACATGAGCCAGGAAAACTTTGACCGTGGCGTGGCCAAGATCCTTGAAGGCTTCCCACCCGCGCGCTGACTCAGACGCGCTGCAAGCCGCGCAGCGCCCAGAAGCACAGCCCCACCGAGACCACTTCCAGCAGCAGCGCGTAGAGATTGAAGGTCTGCTGCGCGCCGCCATCCAGCCACAAGCCGCCGATGCGCGCCAGGGCCAAGGCGCTGTAGAGCAGCACCAGCAGGGTCAGCGCTGCGCGGGTGAAGTCCAACCGGCTTAGCGACAAACCAAGAAACGCTGCCAGGCCCAGTTGCAGGCCGCCGTAGAACGCCCGCACATCAGTGGCGGCGGCCGGAGACATCAGCAGCATGCCGCTGAGATTGGTCATTTCATGAGGCTGAACAAAATAGGCCAGCCCCAGCCCCGCCAATGCCAACAGTTGAATCACCAGTACTACGCGTGCAAACAACATGGACAGCATCCTTTTCTTGGAATTCGAGAGCCCATAAAACGAGCACGCAGCATAAGCCGCGCCCGTCCGATTCGGAAATCGTTGGTGGTTAGCCACGGCCGCCCGGCGCTATGCTCAGCCTTTCACCTGCCAGGAGTTACCCGATGCGCCAGCTGCTTGTTCTCGCCGGGCTGTTTGTCAGCAGCCTGAGTTTTGCCGCCGAACCCCTGACCATCGACGTGCACCGCGATGCCAACTGCGGCTGCTGCAAGGCCTGGATCAGCCACCTGCAGGACAATGGCTTTAACGTGGTAGATCATATCGAAACCGATATGAGTGAGGTCAAACAGCGCCTGGGCGTGCCACCGCGCCTGTCGTCCTGCCATACCGCGGTGATCAACGGCCAGTTTGTAGAAGGCCATGTCCCCGCCGCCGACATCCTCAAAATGCGTAAGCAGCCCGACCTGCTCGGCGCTGCCGTGCCCGGCATGCCTGCAGGCTCACCAGGTATGGAATACGGCAATGTGCGCGACGCCTATCAAGTCATCGGCCTGGATAAGCAAGGCGCAGAACGGGTGATCAGCGAATACCCCACCATTGAATAAGTGACGACTGCACTGGCGTAGTTCAAGCCTGCGGACGACACTCAAGCTCGGCATACACACAGGACGATAGCAATGCGCTGGAAACGCGGAAGACGCAGTGACAACGTGGTGGACGCACGCGGCAGCGGCTCACGCATGGGCGGTGGCAAGGGGCTGACCCTCGGTGGGGTGGCCATCGTGGTGATCGTTGGCCTGCTCAGCGGCCAGGACCCGATGCAGATCCTCGGCCAGTTGGCCGGGCAAGCCATGCAGGGCGGCTCGGTCAGCGCGCCGCAAAGCTCTGCGCCGGCGACCAATGACGAGCATTCGGAATTCGTCCGCGCGGTGCTCGGCGATACCGAGGACACCTGGCGGGAAATCTTCCAGGGCGCCAACCGCCAGTACAAGGACCCGACCCTGGTGCTGTTTCGCGGTGGGGTCAATTCCGCCTGTGGCTTCGCCAATTCGGCGGTCGGGCCCTTCTACTGCCCGGGCGATCAGCGGGTGTATATCGACCTGGCGTTCTTCCGCGAGTTGGAACAGCGCTTTGGCGCCGCCGGCGACTTTGCCCAGGCCTATGTAATTGCCCATGAAGTCGGCCACCACGTGCAGACCCTGCTCGGCGTCTCAGCCAAGGTCAACGCTGCCCGCCAACGCGGCGAGCGGGTGGAAGGCGCCACTGGCCTACTGGTGCGCCAGGAACTGCAGGCCGACTGCCTGGCAGGCGTGTGGGCCTTCCACGGCCAACGCCGGCATGATTGGCTGGAGCCAGGGGATATAGAGGAAGCACTGGGCGCCGCCAACGCCATCGGCGATGACCGCTTGCAGAAACAGGCACGCGGCCAGGTGGTACCGGACTCTTTCACCCACGGCACCTCGGAGCAGCGCGTGCGCTGGTTCAAGACCGGTTTCGACGGTGGTGATGTCGGCCGCTGCGATACCTTCAAGGCCACGCGGCTGTAAGCGACGCAAACATCCAAGATATCCAGAGCAAAAAAATGCCGCTCACCTGATCAGGTAAGCGGCATTTTTTATCAGCAGCACTCTGTGCCTATTGCGCCCAAGGCGGTGGCGGCTCTTCGCCCTTGGGTTCGTCTTCGGCATTCAGCAGCGCCTGACGGCGCGCTTCGTCGGCCAGAGCGGCCTTGATCTCGCGCATCACTGCGTCGATATCGGCCTCTTCTTCCGGGTCATCGAATTCACCGGTCAGCGGGCTTTCCGGAGTCAGTTCACCGGCCTCATACAGCGCCCACATTTCCTTGGCGTACTTGGTGAACTTCAATTCCGGGGCGAACTGGCCAAAGTAGGCGGACATGTTGCCGACATCACGCTCAAGCATCTTGAACGCATGGTTGTTGCCGGCAGCGTCCACCGCCTGTGGCAGGTCGATGATCACCGGGCCACCTGGATCAAGCAGCACGTTGAATTCCGACAGGTCGCCATGCACCAGACCCGCGCAAAGCATTTTCACCACTTCATGAATCATAAAGGCGTGGAATTCGCGGGCATCGTCCGGATGCAAGTCGACATCATTGAGGCGTGGAGCGGCATCGCCCTCGCCATCATCGACCAGTTCCATCAGCAATACGCCTTCAAGGAAGTCATACGGCTTGGGCACCCGCACCCCAGCGCTTGCCAGGCGGAACAGCGCCGCCACTTCAGCATTCTGCCAGGCGTCTTCCTGACCTTTGCGACCATACTTCGAGCCCTTGGCCATGGCCCGGGCATCACGGCTGTTACGCACCTTACGGCCTTCCTGGTACTCGGCGGCCTGACGGAAGCTGCGTTTGTTGGCTTCTTTATAGACCTTGGCGACTCGCAGTTCTTCGCCACAGCGCACCACATAGACCGCGGCTTCTTTACCGCTCATCAGCGGGCGTATAACTTCATCGACCAGCCCGGCTTCGACCAGGGGCTCAATACGTTTTGGCGTCTTCATCAGCTTTAATCTGGGGTCCTGTGTTGCCCAAGTCGACTCTGCCGCCCGTTATACGGCAATCTTTAAGCAGCGCCCACCCTCCTGTCAGCACGGCCCAGACTGCGGGGTATTTCACGGGCCTCGCAAAGGTGGCAAAAACCGCTCAAACACGGTGGTTAGCGGCACGTTTCAAACGCCCAGGCGAAGCAACCTAGAGGTTACAAGCAGGCGTTCGATGCAACCAAAAGGCTTTAAGCACTGTCCCAAAGCTATATATTTGGCCAGCACTCCATGCTTTAACGCACTGGACCTGACTTTTACCCAGCACAGGCACTTTGCTTAAGCCCGCAGTGATTGGGGGGAGATAACCATGAGACGTGCCCAATCTGAGACCAGCAGCATGCCCCAGAACTCTGCCCTCTACCCACGCCACGCACTGGACAGCCTAGCCGCCCAGCGCCATGCCCATCCTGAGCGCTGTAATGGCATCAACGCGCCGTGCATTGCTTCCAGCTATGTCGCCACCACCACGCCGGCGCGCTATATCAGCCGTCTATGCACGCAGTTCGCCCACAAACTGCCGGTCAGTTTTGATGAACACTACGGGCGCATCGAGTTCGCCTTCGGACTCTCACACCTGCATGCGGACCGAACCGGCCTGCATATCACCGCCCTGAGCCATAACCCGCAAGACCTGGAAAAGCTCAAACACCTGATCGCCGCGCACTTCGAGCGCTTTGCCTGGCAGGCCGAGCTAAACCTCGACTGGCAATGAGGGCCGCCGACCTTTGAAAGTCGGATTCGGATTGGCGTAGCGCTGGCAAAGGTCGACAATCGGCCCATAGCCCCATGGGAGCCAGGCGATGCTCGACCCCGATAGCTGCTGGCAAGCCGTCTGCAGCCGCGATAGCCAGTGCGACGGCCAGTTTGTCTTCGCCGTGCACTCCACCGGCATCTACTGCCGGCCGAGTTGCCCGGCGCGCCGGCCGCTACGGCGCAATGTCAGTTTCCAGCCCACCCCGGCCGAGGCCGAACAGGCCGGTTTTCGCCCCTGCCGGCGCTGCTCGCCCCAGGGCCTGAGCCCCGCCGAGCAGCTCGACCAACTGGTAAGCGTCGCCTGCCGCCTGCTCGACGGCAGCGACAAGCCGCTTACCCTGGCCCAGCTGGCCGCCCGTATCGGCCTGTCCGCCTCGCACCTGGCCCGCGCGTTCAAGACCCGCACCGGACTGACACCCAAGGCCTGGAGCGAGGCGCAACGTCGAGCGCGCCTGGAACAACAGTTGCCCGCAGCAGACAGCGTACTGGAGGCCGCGCTAAGCGCCGGTTACTCCGGCACCCGCGCGCTGTATCAGCAGCCAGCGACCCTGACCCCGGCACAACGGCGCAAACAGGGCGCCGGCGAACAACTGCGCTACTGCATCGCGCCTTGCCCCCTCGGCCACTTGTTGCTGGCCAGTAGCGCCAAGGGCATCTGCGCACTGTTGTTTGGCGACGATCCGGCAACGCTACTGACTGAACTGCAGCAACGCTTTGCCGCCGCTGAACTACACGCGGATGACAAAGGCCTGGGCGACAGCTTGCGTCAGGTGCTGGCGCAGCTCAGCGAACCGCAGCGCGCCGCCCAGCTGCCGCTGGATATTCGTGGCACCGTGTTTCAGCAGCAGGTGTGGCGCGCCCTGCAGCAGATTCCGCAGGGGCAGACGCGCAACTACGCAGAACTGGCCGCGCAACTGGGCAGCCACCCACGCGCCATAGCCCGCGCCTGCACCAGCAACCCGCTGGGCCTGCTAGTGCCGTGCCACCGGGTGATCGCCAGCAATGGCAGCCTCAGCGGCTACCGCTGGGGCCTGGCACGCAAGGCGGCGCTGCTTAAGCAGGAAGCCGGCCCACTGCTCGATCAATAAAAAATCAGAACAAAAAAAGAGCGGCACCACCTGCGTGGGCCGCTCCAAATCACGGAGTTGCATACATCAGTACCCGCACCGCGTGCGAATACCGCTGTTTGATTACTTTTCCAGGATCGCAGTCACACCCTGACCGCCAGCGGCACAAATCGAGATCAGCCCACGGCCTTCCTGCGCCACCGAGAGCAGCTTGGCCAGGTTGGCGACGATGCGCCCGCCAGTGGCTGCAAACGGGTGGCCGGCCGCCAGGGAGCTGCCCTTGACGTTCATCTTGCTGCGATCGATTGAACCCAGCGGTGCATCCAGCCCCAGGCGGGTTTTGCAGTAGTCGGCGTCTTCCCAGGCTTTGAGGGTGCTGAGCACCTGGGCGGCGAAGGCTTCGTGTATTTCGTAGTAGTCAAAATCCTGCAGGCTTAGCTTGTTGCGTGCCAGCATGCGCGGCACCGCATAGGCCGGAGCCATCAGCAGGCCTTCCTTGCCGCCAACGAAATCCACCGCCGCCGCTTCGCCGTCCTTCCAGTAGGCAAGGATCGGCAGGCCACGGGCCTTGGCCCAGTCTTCGCTGGCCAGCAGCACCAGAGATGCGCCATCGGTCAGTGGCGTCGAGTTGGCAGCAGTCATAGTGCCGCGCGGGCTGCGCTCGAAGCAGGGTTTGAGAGTGGCGAGTTTTTCCAGGCTGATATCGGCGCGCAGGTTCTGGTCTCGGGCCAGGCCACGGAACGGCGTAAGCAAATCGTCATGCCAGCCCTCGGCATAGGAGGCAGCAAGTTTCTGGTGGCTGGCTACGGCCAGTTGGTCCTGCTCGTCACGGGGGATCGCCCAGGTTTGCGCCATCAGTTCGCAATGCTCGCCCATCGACAGCCCAGTGCGCGGCTCGCCATTACGCGGAATCGCCGGAGCCAGATGGCGCGGACGAATCTGCAGCAGGCTCTTGATCTTCTCACCAGTGCTCTTGCCGCGATTGGCCTGCAGGAGAATCTTGCGCAGCCCTTCGTTCACCCCAATCGGCGCGTCCGAGGTGGTATCGACGCCGCCGGCGATGCCGCATTCGATCTGCCCCAGGGCGATCTTGTTGGCCACCAGCAGTGCTGCTTCCAACCCCGTGCCGCAGGCCTGCTGCAGGTCATAGGCTGGGGTTTCCGGAGCCAGGCGCGAGCCGAGCACGCACTCACGGGTCAGGTTGAAATCCCGTGAATGCTTGAGCACAGCACCGGCCACCACTTCGCCAAGGCGCTCACCATGCAGATTGAAGCGCTCGACCAGGCCATCCAGCGCACTGATCAGCATCTCCTGGTTGCTCGCAGTGGCGTAGACGGTATTGGAGCGGGCGAACGGAATGCGGTTACCGCCAACGATGGCGACGCGACGCGGCTGGGTCATGGATGACTCCTGATCTGGGGTGGGTCTGAGAGTAATGGCGCACAGGCTAACCTCTCGCCACAGTGTGGCATTGGCCGCCTTGCCGGCACAGCAGGCGGCGCGGTCAATTGCGCATTTCTGCGGCCTGCGTAGAGTGGACGCACTTTTGATCCATGCGCAGGAGCCGCCCCATGTCCGACCGTTATCTCGCCTTTGCCAACTCCACATCAGGTCGCCGTCTGGTAAGCGCGCTGGGCCTGCCCGCGCCGCTAATGCTGGAGCGCTGGATGTCCGGGCGCAGCCGGCCGGTGGACGGTGCCCTGCTGATTGGCGGAGAAGGCAGCCTGGCCAGCACCGTGCTGCCCTTTGCCAACAAGCTCACCGACGCCCTGTTCGCCCCTAGCGAAGGCCAGCTCGAGCTGCCGCGCTGGACCGCCGAACACGGCCCCAAACTCAAGGCCCTGGTATTCGACGCCAGCGGGCTGACCCGTTTCGATCAGTTGATCGAGCTGCGCGACTTCTTCCAGCCGGCCTTCAAAGGCCTGGATAAATGCCCGCGCGTGGTGATCCTCGGCCGCGCTCCAGAGTCGCTGAAAGACCCGATTGCCGCCAGCGTGCAGCGCTCGCTAGAAGGTTTCACCCGCTCACTGGGCAAGGAAATCCGCCGTGGCGGCAACGTGCAGCTGATCTATGTCGGCAAGGGCGGCGAGGCGCAGCTGGAAGGCGCGCTGCGCTTCTTCCTCTCGCCGAAGAGTGCCTATGTATCCGGCCAGGTGCTGCGCCTGAATGCCTGCAGCGAGCAGGTCAAGGACTGGACCCGCCCGCTGGCTGGCAAGAAGGCCCTGGTCACCGGTGCCTCCCGTGGCATCGGTGCGGCCATCGCCGAAACCCTGGCCCGAGACGGCGCCGAGGTGGTGCTGCTGGACGTGCCGCCGGCCAAGGATGCATTGGATGCCCTGGCCGCACGTTTGGGTGGTCGCGGCCTGGCCCTGGATATCTGCGCTGCCGATGCTGCCACGCAGCTTGTTGAGGCGCTGCCGGACGGTATCGATATCGTCGTGCACAACGCCGGCATCACCCGTGACAAGACCCTGGCGAAGATGAGCGACGACTTCTGGAACTCGGTGATCAACGTCAACCTCAACGCCCCGCAGGTACTGACCCAAGCACTGCTGGACGCCGGCAAGCTGCACGACAACGGCCGTGTGGTGCTGATCGCCTCGATCAGCGGCATCGCCGGCAATATGGGCCAGACCAACTACGCAGTGAGCAAGGCCGGGGTGATCGGCCTGGCCCAGGCCTGGGCACCAATGCTGGCCAAGCGCGGCATCAGCATCAACGCCGTTGCGCCCGGTTTTATCGAAACCCAGATGACCGCCGCCATCCCGCTGACCATCCGCGAAGCCGGTCGGCGGATGAACTCCATGGGCCAGGGCGGCCAACCCCAGGACGTTGCCGAAGCCGTGGCCTGGTTCGCCCAGCCAGGTTCCGGCGCGGCCACCGCGCAGGTGATGCGTGTCTGCGGGCAGAGCCTTCTCGGGGCCTGAGGCACGCGCACGATCTGCTGCGCGTCGGCCCTGCTGCGTTAAAAACCGGCTCGCGAGATCGTAATACCAGGCTTTAAAAGAAAAGGCCCCGCAATTCGGGGCCTTGTCTTTTGTAGGCGCGGGCTTGCCCGCGATCAGGACGACAGATAGGACGAACGGGTCAGCCCTAAACGCAAGGCATCCAAGTACTGGGTACGCTCACGCGGGCTGATCTTGGCGCTGGCGACCTTGTCGCGGTAGTGGTTCATCAACTCCTCCGGCGACAGGTGCACGTAGCGCAGCATGTCCTCGATGGTGTCGTGGGTCTCGATACCGGCGTGGTACACGCTGCCGTCGGCGTTCTGGTAGATGTTCACCGAATCGGTGTCGCCGAACAGGTTGTGCATATCGCCGAGAATTTCCTGATAGGCACCCACCAGGAAGATCCCCAGCAGGTAGTCCTCGCCCTCGCGCACTTCGTGCACCGGCAGGCTGGTCTCGATGCTCTGCTCGTCGACGTACTGGCGGATCTTGCCGTCGGAGTCGCAGGTCAGGTCTTGCAGCACGGCGCGGCGCAGCGGCTCCTCGTCGAGACGATTGAGCGGCAGAATCGGCAGTACCTGGCCGATGGCCCAGGTGTCCGGCAGGCTCTGGAACACCGAGAAGTTGCAGATGTACTTGTCGGCGAGCTTGTCGTTCAGCTCATCCAGCACCTGACGGTGCGAGCGTTGACGGGCCTTCAGCGAGTTATGCAGGCGACGGCACACGGCGAAGTAGCACTGCTCGGCCAGGGCCTTCTCGGTCAGGCTGAGTTTGCCGTCGGCGTACTGAGTGGCCACGTCGCTCATATAGTGAGTGGCGCGCCAGTAAGTCTCGGTGACCATCTCGATATCGGTCGGGCCAAGCAGCTCAACCAGGTAACGCACGGTTTCCGGCAGGCTGGTGACGTCTTCGATCTTGGGGATCTCGTCGTTGTGTTTTTCCACATCAGTGACCTGCACCACCAGCATGGCGTGGTGCGCAGTCAGCGAGCGGCCGCTTTCCGAGAAGATGTGCGGGTGTGGCAGCTCCTGGGCATCGCAGAACTCTTTGAGCATGCCGACCACGACACCGGCGTAGTCGTCCATGTCGTAGTTGATCGAGCTGGCGTTGCGCGAGTGAGTGCCGTCGTAATCCACTCCCAGGCCGCCGCCGACGTCGATATGGTCAACCGGCAGGCCCAGGCCACGCAGCTCACCGTAATAGCGGATGGCTTCCTTGAAGCCGTGCTGATAGTCGGACAGGTTGGCGATCTGCGAGCCCATATGGAAGTGCAGCAGGCGGATGCCCTGGTCCAGCTTGGCCGCGCGGAAGCGCTCGACCACCGACAGCAGCTGCGCCGCCGACAGACCGAACTTGGACTTCTCGCCGCCTGTGTCAGCCCACTTGCTCGAGGCCAGCGACGACAGGCGTACGCGCAGACCGATCTGCGGCGCGACCTTGAGTTCGGCTGCCTCGTCGATCACCAACTGCACTTCGGATTCTTTCTCGATCACGATAAATACGTTGTGGCCGAGCTTCTGTCCCATGAGGGCCAGCTTGATAAATTCGCGGTCCTTGTAACCGTTGCAGACAATGGTGCCGCCCTTCGGCGCCAGCGCCAGCACGGCCATCAGCTCC
Organism: Pseudomonas sp.; assembly: GCA_035655415.1. Lineage (GTDB taxonomy): Bacteria > Pseudomonadota > Gammaproteobacteria > Pseudomonadales > Pseudomonadaceae > Aquipseudomonas. The sequence goes on along the minus strand of DASRUM010000200.1, from coordinate 417 downwards.
GGCTTGGAGCCGGCTTCCAGGCCGATGGAAACGTTCTGCGTGGCGATGATATTTTCCACCACCGCTTCCTGCTGGTTGACCTTGATCGGGTACAGCGCGGTGTACGGGCTCTGGTATTCCAGCCGCGCGATATTCGCGTCGAAGGCGCCGGTCAGCTGGCGCACGCGGTCTTGCAGAATGTCCGGAAAGCGCACCAGCAACGGCAGCGACAGGCCGCTGGAGCGCAGCTCATTAATCTGCTCGTAGAGGTCGATCGGCGTGCTTTGCGGACCATTCGGGCGCACCTCGACACGGCCCTTGTCATTGATCGCGAAGTAACCCGCGCCCCAATGGCGAATACCATAGACGCTGCGGCTGTCCGCTACGGTCCACTGGCTGCCGTCATCTTTACGTGTGCGTCGTGCAGACATCGATGTC
>DASRUM010000199.1:0-22826 GCA_035655415.1 Pseudomonas sp. | reverse complement strand
TGGCCCCGGATACACTCCGGGGCCGATTCGGTTGCTAAGGCTTTCAATCATGTCGCACAACGTCATCCTCGTGGTTCTGGATGGCTTGAGCTATCAGGTGGCTCAGCACGCGCTGGGGCATCTGCAGGCTTACTGCCAGGCGGGACGCGCCGCGCTGTATAAGCTCGACTGTGAACTCCCGGCCCTGTCACGCCCGCTGTATGAAGCGATTCTGACCGGTGTTGCGCCCATCGACAGCGGCATCGTCAATAACGATGTAACGCGCCTATCGACCCAGCGCAGCATGTTCCACTACGCCCGCGACGCCGGGCTGATTACCGCTGCGGCGGCCTATCACTGGGTCAGCGAGTTGTATAACCGCTCGCCATTCCAGGCTGCGCGCGACCGTCATACGTCAGACGCCAACCTGCCGATTCAGTACGGCCACTTCTACTACGCCGACCACTACCCGGATTCGCACCTGTTCGCCGATGCGGAAAGCCTGCGCCTGCGCCATGCGCCCAACCTGCTGCTGGTGCACCCGATGAATATCGACGACGCCGGCCACAAGCACGGCCTCGACAGCGCGCAGTACCGCAACAGCGCGCGCATGGCCGATGTGCTATTGGCCGAATATATCCAGCCCTGGCTCGATGCCGGCTACCAGATTCTGGTGACCGCCGACCACGGCATGAACAACGACCGCAGCCACAACGGCCTGCTGCCGGAAGAGCGCGAAGTGCCGCTGCTGGTACTCGGCAGCGCCTTCAGCCTCAACCCCAACGCCCAGCCGAAACAGCTGGAGTTATGCGGCACGGTCTGCGAACTGCTCGGCGTGGCCCACGACAAACCTGTCTGCCGGGAGCTTCTCGCATGATGTCTGCCCTGCGCGGCAAATGGCTGGCGCTGTTGTGCCTGCTACCTTTTGCCCTGTTTTTTATCGCCTTTCAGATCGCCCCGCTGCTCTGGGTGGCCAGTAACAGCCTGCACACCACTGAAGGCTGGGGGCTGGGCAATTTCCAGCAGGCCTTCGCCTCGCCGTTCTACCGTCAGGCCATGCGTCACAGCCTGGAGGTGGCGTTCTGGTCGAGCCTGATCGGCATCAGCATCGCCATCCTCGGCAGCTACTCGCTGCGGCAAGTCGACAGCAAATTGCGCGACTTCGTTATGGCGTTTTCCAATATGACCAGCAACTTCTCCGGGGTGCCGCTGGCCTTCGCCTTTATCATCCTGCTGGGGTTCAACGGCGCGCTGACCATCCTGCTCAAGCAGGCGGGGATCATCGAGGATTTCAACCTCTACTCGAAAACCGGCCTGATCGTGCTCTACACCTACTTCCAGATTCCACTCGGTGTGCTGCTGCTCTACCCGGCCTTCGACGCCCTGCGTGAAGACTGGCGCGAATCCGCTGAATTATTGGGCGCTAGCAACTGGCAGTTCTGGCGGCATATCGGCTTGCCCGTGCTGACCCCAGCGCTGCTCGGTACCTTCGTGATTCTGCTGGCAAACGCCCTCGGCGCCTACGCCACGGTGTATGCACTGACCACAGGTAACTTCAACATCCTGCCGATTCGGATTGCCGCCATGGTCTCCGGCGACATCTTCCTCGACCCGAATATGGCCAGTGCCCTGGCGATGATTCTGGTTGGCCTGATGACCCTGATCACCATCGTCCACCAATGGCTGCTGCGCCGGAGCTACCATGTCCCACGCTGAAAAACGCTCGCCGCTGTTCCACCAGCTGGTGGTCTACAGCCTGCTGCTGATCCTTTTGCTGCCGTTGCTCGGCACCCTGCTCTACTCGTTTTCCACCAGCTGGTCGGCCAGCGTGCTGCCCAGTGGGCTGACCTTCAAGTGGTACTTGGCGCTGTGGAGCGATGCACGCTTCCTCGCCGCGTTTGGCCGCTCGCTGCTGGTCTGCCTGGCGGCGCTTGCGCTGTCGCTGGTGCTGATTCTGCCGCTGCTGTTTGTGGTCAGTTATCACTTCCCCAAACTTGATGCGGTGATGAACGTGCTGATCCTGCTGCCGTTCGCCATCCCGCCGGTGGTGTCCTCGGTCGGTCTGATGCAGCTGTTCGCCGGCGGCCCGCTGCCGATCCTCGGTACGCCGTGGATTCTGATTGGCTGCTATTTCACCATCGCCCTGCCGTTTATGTACCGGGCAATCAGCAACAACCTGCAGGCGATAAACCTGCGCGACCTGATGGACGCTGCCCACCTGCTCGGCGCCAGCACCTGGCGCGCGGCCTTTATGGTGGTGCTGCCCAACCTGCGCAAGGGCCTGATGGTCTCGGTGTTCCTCTCCTTCAGCTTCCTGTTCGGCGAGTTCGTCTTCGCCAACCTGCTGGTGGGCAGCCGCTACGAAACCCTGCAGGTGTACCTCTACAACATGCGCAACGACAGCGGTCACTTCACCAGCGCCCTGGTGATTTCCTACTTCATGTTCGTGCTGCTGATGACCTGGGCGGCCAACCGCCTGAATAAGGACCAGTCATGAGTTATCTGAGTATTCAAGGCCTGCACAAGAGCTACGGTGATACCGCGATCTTCAGCGATATCAACTGCGAAATCGCCAAGGGCGAATTCATCACCCTGCTCGGCCCGTCCGGCTGCGGCAAATCCACCCTGCTGCGTTGCATCGCTGGCCTGACTGGAGTCAATGGCGGGCAGATTCTGCTCGACGGCGAGGATCTGGTACCCGTCGCTCCGCAAAAACGTGGCATCGGCATGGTGTTCCAGAGCTACGCGCTGTTCCCCAACATGACCGTGCAGCAAAACGTCGCCTTTGGCTTGCGCATGCAGAAGGTCAAAGGCAGCGAAGCCGAGCAGCGGGTCAAGGAAGTGCTGGAGCTGGTTGAGCTGAATGACTTCGCTGGCCGCTACCCGCAGCAACTGTCCGGCGGCCAGTGCCAGCGCGTGGCCCTGGCCCGCTCACTGGTCACCCGCCCGCGCCTGCTGCTGCTCGACGAGCCGTTGTCGGCGCTGGATGCGCGGATTCGCAAGCACCTGCGCGAACAGATCCGCAGCATCCAGCAGGAGCTGGGCTTGACCACCATATTCGTCACCCATGATCAGGAAGAAGCGCTGGTCATGAGCGACCGTATCTTCCTGATGAACGCCGGCAAGATCGTCCAGAGCGGCGACGCGGAAACTCTCTACACCGCCCCGGCCGATGCCTTTGCCGCCGGCTTTATCGGCAACTACAACCTGCTCGATGCCGATGCCGCCAGCCGCCTGCTGCTGCGCCCGGTCAACAGCCGCGTGGCAATCCGCCCGGAGGCCATCCAGATTGGCGCCCAGGGCAGTATCGAAGGGCAGATCCGCAGCCATCGTCTGCTCGGCAACGTGATCCGTTACCGCGTCGAGGCGCGCGGCGTCGAACTGCTGGTGGACGTGCTCAACCGCTCCCCGGCAGACCTGCACGCCAGCGGGCAGCGCATCAACCTGAACATTGAAGACAACGCAATCTGTGAGGTGGCCTGATGGCCCTGGCAATTTTCGACCTGGACGAAACCCTGATCGGCGGCGACTGCGCCAGCCTGTGGAGCCAGGAAATGGTCAAACTCGGCTGGGCCGATGGCGACAGCTTTATCGCCCGCGAGCAGGAGCTGATGCGCCAATACAGCGCTGGCGAGCTGGCCATGGAAGACTATATGGACTTCACCCTGTCGCCCCTGGTGGGCCGCACACCGGAAGAAGTCGCCCACGTGGTCGAGCCCTTTGTCGAAGACGTGATCGAACCTATTTTCTACAGCGACGCCACCCGCTGGCTGGCCAACCACCGCGCCGCCGGTGACCGGGTGCTGGTGATTTCCGCCTCGGCGCATTTCCTGGTCAGCGCCGTCGCCGCGCGCTTGAAGATCGAAGAAGTACTGGCCATCAATCTCGAAGTCCAACACGGCCACTACAGCGGCCGTACCCAGGGCATATTGACCTACCGCGAAGGCAAGGTCAGCCGTCTGCAGGAATGGCTGCAAGAACAAGGCGAAACCCTCGACGGCGCCTACTTCTACTCCGATTCGCGCAACGACCTGCCGCTGCTGCAGGTGGTCGAAAAACCCTATGTGGTCAACCCCGACCCGACCCTGTTGCAGCACGCCCAGCAGGCCGGCTGGCCGATCCTGAGCTGGCGCTGATAGCGCTCGGTTGAATGTAAAAGACCCACACCTATGGGTCTTCTACTATGCGCTCGGGTAAAGTGCCAGCGCTGTGCTGATCCGATTATCTCGCCCAGATGGACGTCCATGATTTTTTACCGTCACCCGCCGGCTGAGGCCGCCAAGGCGTTGCTGGCCACTGCCGGACTGCCAACGGCCGACCTTGCCGCCGAACACTTCGCGCACTTTATTGCTGCTGGCCCAGCGCACGCACCCGAAGCGCTGATCGGCTTGCAGCCTTATGGCGACGTGGCGCTGCTGCGCTCACTGGTGGTCAGCCCAACGACGCGCGGCAAGGGTTATGGCGGCGCGCTGGTCGCCGAGATAGAAGCCTATGCGCAGCAACTCGGCGTACGTGAGCTGTACCTGCTGACCAACAGCACCGAAAGCTTCTTCAGCCGACGTGGTTATAGCAGCGTCGAACGAGCCAGCGTGCCTGAAGTGATTCGCCAAACAGCCGAGTTCTCCAGCCTCTGCCCCGACAGTGCGGTGTGTATGCACAAGCGGATCGAGACGCGCTGATGGACTGCAGCTCCCCGCTCACCGCCTACCAGCAAGCCATCGACCGCGACGGTTTTAAATCCGACCCGGCGCAGTGGCAGGCCGCCCAGGCGTTACACGATTGTCATCAGGCCTTGCACCAGACCGCACCCGCACATCCGATCAATGGGGTGTATCTGTGGGGGCCGGTGGGCCGTGGCAAGACCTGGCTGATGGACAGTTTCTACAAAGGCCTGAAAGTCCCGGCGCGGCGTCAGCACTTTCACCACTTTATGCGCTGGGTGCATATGCGCCTGTTTCAGCTCACTGGCACGCCGGACCCGCTGCAGGCGCTGGCCGTGGAGCTGAGCCATGAGGTGCGCGTGCTGTGCTTCGATGAGCTGTTTGTCAGCGATATCGGCGATGCGATCATTCTCGGCCGCCTGTTTCAGGTGATGTTCGAACAGGGCGTGGTGCTGGTCGCCACCTCCAACCAGCCGCCCGAACTGCTGTATGCCGAAGGCTTTAACCGCGAGCGCTTTCTGCCTGCGGTGGCCGCCTTGCAGCGGCATATGCAGGTGGTCAGCATCAACGGTGAGGAAGACCATCGCCTACACCCAGGCACCGCCCACACCCGCTACTGGGTCGCCACGCCAGGGCTGCCCAGCGTGCTCAGCCGGACCTTCAGTCAGTTGGCCGCAGGCCGGCCCAGCAGTGACGAGCCCCTTAGCCTCGGCAACCGTAGCGTGCAGACCCTGCGCCACTGCGACGGCGTGCTCTGGTGCCGTTTTGCCGATCTGTGCGAACAACCTTTGGCCGCCCCGGACTTTATCGCCCTGTGCGACCGCTTCAAGGCCATTCTGGTTAGCGAAGTGCCCAACCTGAGCAGCCCGCAACGCGCGGCGAAAATCGCCCGCGGCACCGAAGATGGCGTCGAGCGGGTGCAGGCCGGTGATCGCCAGCTGCCCGCCCTGTCAGTCAAGGATGACAGCGTGCGGCGCTTTATTGCTCTGGTGGATGAGTGCTACGACCGCAAGGTGCCGCTGTATCTGGAAGCCCAGGTGCCGCTGACCGAACTCTATACCGAGGGCTACCTGAGCTTCGCCTTTCGCCGCACACTCAGCCGCTTGCAAGAGATGCAGTTGCAGCGCTTCGGTTCTTAAGCCTGTACCGCTCCTCGGACTTGCCCACGGTGGCAGCACGCGCAGCAGGCCGGCTGACCAATCCTCAACTGGCGCTAACTCAGGCCTCAGTTGACTGCATGATTCGCTCGCAAGCGCCCGTTAACGCCAGCGCAAGCTCGCGGGCATGGGCCGGGAGCTGCTGCCGGGCATGCAGCGCTACTTCCACATCGGCCACCGGCGCAAAGCCTTCGGCGGCACCCAACTCGCGGTGTGCCGCGGTAAGCAGCCGGCGTGGCAGTAACGTCAGCCCCAGCCCACCTGCAGCAGCAGCACTGACTCCGGACAGGTTGCTGCTGACATAGGCTATACGCCAGGGTTTACCCATGGCGTCCAGCGCGTGGGTCATTTCCAGGCGGTACAGGCCGTTAGATGGAAACACCGCCAGCGGCGCCGGATTACGCGCCAGCACTGGCCGTGCGCGACTGTCCATCCAGGCCAGTGGCTCCGGCCAACTGGCCAGCCCCTTGACGCTGCCGATACGCTGCTTGATCAAAGCCAGATCGAGCTCGCCGGCAGTGAAGGCGTTCCACACGTCATGGCTGAGCCCATTGATGATTTCCAGGCGAATACCCGGATGGGCATCAGCAAAGTCTGCCAGACAGGAAGTCAGGCTATCGGCGGCGAAGTCGTCCGGCACGCCTAGGCGCACCTCGCCGTCCTGCTGATTGCGCCCCATGGCCAGCTCCGCCTCATCGATCAACGAGACGATACGGTTGGCATAACCGAGCATGCGGTCACCCTCAGCGGTAGTCACTACGTAGCGGCCACCGCGCTCGAGCAACTGCGCGCCTACCTGCTCTTCCAGTCGACGGACTTGCTGGCTGACCGTCGACTGGGTCAAGTGCAGGCTCGCGGCTGCCCGGGTAAACCCGCCCGTCTGCACCACAGTTAGAAAAGCGCGTAACAACAGCGGATCAAGCATGAGGCAACCTATTCACAAAGCCACTGCCTCGGATTCTACTATTTAATTTCAGAATCCAAGCACAACTTCCTATAGTGAAACCACGCCGGGATTACGCTTTCCCGTCGATCTATTGCCGACATTTCACTGAGGCCCTTCTCGATGAGCCAAACAACTTACTACGCCCCGCATGGCGGCCATCCTGATCAGAAACAGCTTCTGACTGATCGCGCCATGTTCACCGAAGCCTATGCCGTTATCCCCAAAGGCGTGATGCGTGACATCGTCACCAGCCATCTACCGTTTTGGGACAACATGCGCATGTGGGTTATTGCCCGCCCGCTGACGGGGTTTGCTGAAACCTTCTCGCAATACATCGTTGAAGTCGCCCCTGAAGGCGGTAGCGAGCGCCCCGAGCTGGACCAGAACGCCGAAGCGGTCCTGTTCGTGGTCGAAGGCCAAATCGACATCACCCTCGAAGGCAAGCACCACACCCTGGTACCGGGCGGCTACGCCTTCCTCGCGCCAGGTGCCGAGTGGAGCCTACGCAACAACAGCAAGGCCAACGTCACCTTCCACTGGCTGCGCAAGCATTACCAGAAAGTCGAAGGGCTGCCGGCGCCGGAGTCGTTCGTCACCCACCGCGACAACGCCACCGTCATCGAAATGCCGGGCACCGAAGGCGCTTGGAAGACCACCCGCTTCGTCGACATGGCCGACATGCGCCATGACATGCACGTCAACATCGTGACCTTCCAGCCCGGCGGCGTGATCCCGTTCGCCGAGACCCACGTGATGGAACACGGCCTGTACGTGCTCGAAGGCAAGGCGGTGTACCGCCTGAACCAGGACTGGGTCGAGGTTGAAGCCGGCGACTTCATGTGGCTGCGCGCATTCTGCCCGCAAGCCTGCTACTCCGGCGGCCCAGGCCCGTTCAGCTACCTGCTGTACAAGGACGTAAACCGCCATATGCCGCTGCCCCTGACCGGCCAGCCGCGCTAAAGCAGCACGTCAGCCGCAAGCAGCTTCGCGAGCCTGCTTGCGGCGCAGCAGGCCAACGCACCGCAGATTGTGACTAGTTTCAGGCCTGCATGGCCCAGCCATGCACATTCATCGCCGCCTGACGTAACGCTTCCGAGCGCGTCGGATGGGGATGGCAGATCAGCGCAATATCTTCAGCCGAGGCGCTGAACTCCAGGGCCACGCAGTACTCACCGATCAACTCGCCGGCGCTGGGGCCGATGATATGCACGCCGAGAATCTGGTCAGTGCGCTCATCGGCCAGCACTTTGACGAAGCCTTCGGCCTCGTGATTGATCTTCGCCCGGCTGTTGGCGGTAAAGGGAAACTTGCCGACCTTGTAGGCGCGCCCTTCGGCCTTCAGCTGCTCCTCGGTCTTGCCCACGGTGGCGACTTCCGGTTTGGTGTAGATGACGCCAGGAATCGCCTCGTAATTGACCTCGGCAGCATGCCCGGCAATCCGTTCGATACAGGCAATGGCTTCATCTTCGGCCTTGTGCGCGAGCATCGGCCCGGAGGTGACATCGCCGATGATCCAGATGCCCGAAACGCTGCTGCGGTGCTGCTGGTTTTCCAGCATGCCGCGCTTGTCGGTGGCCAGGCCGACGGTTTCCAGCCCCAGGCCGGCGGTATAAGGGCGGCGACCAATGGCGACCAGCACATAATCAGCCTGTAGTTGCTCGACAGCACCGCCAGCAGCTGGCTGCAGATCAAGGGTTACACCTTTTGCCGTGGCCTTGGCGGCGCTGACCTTGGTTGCCAGTTTGAAATTTATGCCCTGCTTGCTCAGGGTGCGCTGCAGGGTTTTCGCGGTTTCGTTATCCAGGCCTGGGCAAATGCGGTCGAGGTACTCCACCACCGTCACTTCGCTGCCCAAACGCCGCCACACCGAACCCAGCTCCAGACCGATTACCCCGGCACCGATCACCACCAGGTGCTTGGGCACCTTGGGCAAAGCCAGCGCGCCGGTGGAGTCGAGGATGCGTTGGTTATCAATCGTCACCCCAGGCAACGGCGTCGGCTCCGAGCCGGTAGCAATTACGATGTCCTTGGCCTGCAACTCGCGCACACTGCCGTCGGCGAGGGTCACCGTAACCTTGCCCGGCCCGTTCAAGCGGCCCCAGCCCTTGATCCATTCGACCTTGTTCTTGCGAAACAGAAACTCGATGCCCTTGGTCAGCGCCGTTACGCTCTCATCCTTCTGCTTCATCATCTGCGCCAGATTGAGCGTCGGCGTGACCTCGATACCGAGGTTATTCAGCTCGCCGCTGGTCGCCGCTTCGTACAGCTCCGAGGCATGCAGCAGCGCCTTCGACGGCATGCAGCCGACATTCAGGCATGTGCCGCCCAAGGTCTCGCGACCCTCGATGCAGGCGACCTTGAGGCCCAGTTGCCCGGCACGGATGGCCGCGTTGTAGCCGCCGGGGCCGCCACCGATGATCAGCACGTCATAGTTGCTCATGGAATTGCTCCTAGGGTTTAGCGAACCAGGGCCGCGTTCGCTGCCGGCCGTGGGCGCAGCAGGTGGAAGGCGCAGAACGCCGCGACGGCGAATAAACTGTTCAGCAACACCATAGGCCAAGCCGAGCCATCCGCCAGCAGGCTAAGCAAGACACCGCTGCAGGTGGCACCGGCCATTTGCGCAAAGCCCATAAAGCCTGCGGCCAGGCCGGCGCGGTGGGCATTGGGGATCACCGCGCCGGCCACCGATGCCGGCAGCAACATACCGCCGCCCAGGGTGACCAACACCTGGGGTAACGACAGGCCGAGCAATGACAAACCAAACAGCAGATAAATCGCCAAGGTGGCCAGGGCACCGCTCGCCACCAGTGCCGCGCCTATGCCGACTATCTTCTCGGGGCCAAGCTGCAGAATGCGTCGCTGGGTGAACAATGCGCCGGCGATTAGCGCCGAAACAATCGCCGCGAAGGTAATGCCGTATTGCGCCGGGCTCAGCCCGAGCAGGCCGACATACACAGCCGAAGAGCCGGCAACTACGGCAAACATCGCGCCATAGGTGCAAGACAGCGTCAGGGCCAGCGCGCGGAACGAGGCGGCGCGCAACAGTTCGGCATAGTTACCGGCCAAGCGGCTCAACTGCCCGGCTTGGGGATCGAGTTGCCGATTGCTTTCGCGGTACAAGCCCAACACCGCGCAAACGATGGCAACCCCGATCAGCAGTGCCAAAACAATTGGCGCGCGCCAACCGCCATACAGCGTCAGCACGCCGCCCAGCATCGGCGACAGGACAATGGCGCAAAGCATGCCGATCACCGTCAGCGCCAATGCCGGCCCAGCCTGCGCCTGCCACACATCGCGGACGATGGCCCGCGCCAATACCAATGCAGTGCAAGCACCAAGCCCTTGCAGTACTCGGGCGGCAATAAATTCTTCCATGTTGCTGGCCATCAGCATCCATGAGGTGGCGAGCAGATAAACCAACAGTCCGGCGACCAGCACCGGACGCCGTCCGATACGATCCGACAGCGGGCCGAGCAACAACTGGCCCAAGCCAAAAGCGGCAACAAAGGCCGATAAAGCCAATAGGCTGCTGCCGGGGCGCGCATTCATGATCAGTTCGATAACGCCCAGGCTGGGGATGATCAGCTGGGTGGAAATCTCTCCAAGGGCGGTCAGGGCCACCAGAATCAGTAGCAGGCTGCGCGACGGCAAGGGATAGGGAGGCATGGGCGTGGGTCCTGTAATCACGGGCTGGCGTGGCTCGCCGAACACTAATATTTCAACCATAATATAAATAATTAAATTACGCTTGTAATTTTAAAGCCACTAACCGACGAGGCCTGATCCATGAGCATCCCATCACGCGAAGAAAAACTGGCCGAATGGCTCGCCGCCGAACAGGTCATGCGCGCCAGCCTTGGTGCACCCGGCAGCATGAGCCTGGCGCAGGTCAGCGAACTATTGCCGCAGGAGTTCTTTGACGGCATCGGCAGCGGTGAACTGCCCTCGCCGCCCATCGGCCACTTGCTGGATTTTGTTCCGCTGGAGTGGTCTTCCGGGCGCTTCGTCTTCCAGGGCACGCCTGATGCGCGTCACTACAACCCGCTGGGCAGCGTGCACGGCGGTTATGCGGCCACCCTGCTCGATTCCTGCATGGGCTGCGCCATCCACACCCAATTGCAGCGCGGCCAGGGTTACACCACCACCGATCTGCGCATCAGCTACATTCGCGCCCTCAACACCAAAGTCGGGCCGATCCGCGCCGAAGGCCGCATCGTGCATATCGGCCGCACCACCGCGCTGGCCGAAGGGCGCATTTACGATGTAGACGACCGCCTGTACGCCGTCGGCTCAACCACCTGCCTGATTCTCAGCATGCCTGGGGCAGCGCCGGCACCCGGAACTGAAACACCGGGGCGAAGCGGGTAAGATGGCAGGCAACATCTAAAAACCAGCGGCGAGGTACTCCATGCGCTATTCCGAAGACCACAAAGCCCAGACCCATCAACGCATCATCGAAGAGGCTGCGCGCCTGTTTCGCCGCGACGGCGTCGGTGCCACCGGCCTGCAGCCGCTGATGAAAACCCTGGGGCTGACCCATGGCGGCTTCTACGCCCACTTCAAATCGAAAGATGAGCTGGTGGAAACCGCCCTGCGCCACAGTGCTGAAAAGCTGACGACCGCTACCAGCGAGATGGCCAACAGCGATAAACCGCTGACCCGCTTGATCAGCGGCTACCTGTCGTCCGCCCACCGCGCCAATCCGGGCGATGGCTGCCCGCTGCCGACCATGTCCGCCGAGCTGGGCCAACGCGGCGCGCCCAGCCCGGTGACCGATGAACTGATCCGCGACCGCCTGCAAACCATCGAAGCCGGCCTTAGCGTTGAGCATGCCGATGAGCAAAGCGTGCTGATCCTCAGCGCCATGGTCGGTGCCCTGCTGCTGTCACGCAGCGTCAGCGACCCAGAACTGTCTGACCGCTTGCTGAAAACAACCCGCCGCCTGCTGATCGAACAGAACACCAACAACGTGGCGCAAAGCGCCTGACCGCAGCGCAAAAAAAAGCGGACAACCGGTGAAAGGTGTCCGCTTTGTGCGACGTAGAGCTTCTAGCTTGTTAGCTGCGGATCAGATGATCGAAGGCGCTCAAGGAGGCCTTGGCACCATCGCCCATGGCAATGACGATCTGCTTGTACGGCACGGTAGTTACGTCACCGGCGGCAAATACACCCGGGATATTGGTGGCGCCCTTGGCGTCGACGATGATTTCCCCGAAACGCGACAGCTCTACGCTACCCTTCAGCCAGTCGGTGTTAGGCAGCAGGCCGATCTGCACGAAGATGCCTTCCAGCTCGACGCTGTGCAGCTCTTCGCTGGTGCGGTCCTTGTAGACCAGCGCATTGACCTTCTGACCATCACCTTTAACCTCGGTGGTCTGCGCACTCTTGATCACGGTGACGTTCGGCAGGCTGTAAAGCTTCTTCTGCAGCACGGCATCGGCACGCAGGGTGTCAGCAAACTCCAGCAGGGTTACGTGGGCAACGATACCGGCGAGGTCAATCGCCGCCTCGACGCCGGAGTTACCGCCGCCGATCACCGCCACGCGCTTACCCTTGAACAGCGGGCCGTCGCAGTGCGGGCAGAAGCACACGCCCTTGGCCTTGTATTCCTGCTCGCCCGGCACACCCATCTCGCGCCAGCGCGCACCGGTAGAGAGGATTACGGTCTTGGCCTTGAGGCTCGCACCATTCTCAAACTTCACCTCATGCAAGCCGCCTTCGCTGCTCGCCGGCACCAGTGCGCTGGCACGCTGCAGGTTCATGATGTCGACTTCGTACTCACGCACGTGTTCTTCCAGCGCACGCACCAACTTCGGCCCTTCCGTTTCCTTGACCGAGATAAAGTTCTCGATGGCCATGGTGTCCAGCACCTGACCGCCGAAACGCTCGGCGGCAATCGCGGTACGAATACCTTTACGCGCGGCATAAATAGCAGCTGCAGCACCGGCCGGGCCGCCACCGATAACCAGTACGTCGAAGGCTTGCTTGGCACTCATCTTCTCGGCATCGCGGTTGGCGGAGCCGGTGTCGATCTTGGCGAGGATTTCCTTCACGTCCATACGGCCGGAAGCGAACACTTCACCGTTCAAGTAGATGCTCGGCACGGCCATCACCTGACGGCGCTCGACTTCCTCCTGGAACAGCGCGCCGTCGATGGAGACGTTACGAATGTTCGGGTTGAGCACAGCCATCAGGTTCAGCGCCTGGACCACGTCCGGGCAGTTCTGGCAGGACAGCGAGTAATAGGTCTCGAACTCGAACGAACCGTCGATGCTCTTGATCTGCTCGATGGTCTCGGCATCCAGCTTGGACGGATGGCCGCCCACCTGCAGCAACGCCAGTACCAGCGAGGTGAACTCGTGGCCCATGGGAATGCCGGCGAAGGTCAGGCCGATGTTGGCGCCTGGGCGGTTGAGCGAGAACGACGGACGACGGGCGTCGCTGCCATCGGTCTTCAGGGTGATCTTGTCGGTTAGGCCGACGATGCTTTGGAGCAGTTCAAGCAGCTCCTGGGATTTCGCACTGTCATCGAGGGACGCGACGATCTCGAACGGCAGGGTGACCTTTTCCAGGTAGGCCTTCAACTGGGTTTGCAGGTTAGCGTCCAACATGGCGGATGGTCCTCAATGACAAAAATTCTGGGCAATAAAATGCCCGAGCGGATCGCGCCCGGGCATCGGGCACCACTAGGGTCGGGTTGCGACCCTGACAGCGCTAAGTACTCCCTGCCCCGAGCCTAGGGCCAGGGAAGGTGTTGGCAGATTTAGATCTTGCCAACCAGGTCCAGCGACGGAGCCAGAGTCTTCTCGCCTTCTTTCCACTTGGCTGGGCACACTTCGCCTGGGTGAGCAGCGGTGTACTGAGCAGCTTTCAGCTTGCGCAGAGTTTCCGATACGTCACGAGCGATTTCGTTGGAGTGGATTTCAACGGTCTTGATCACGCCTTCCGGGTTGATCAGGAAGGTGCCGCGCAGAGCCAGACCTTCTTCTTCGATGTGCACACCGAAAGCGCGGGTCAGTGCGTGGGTCGGATCACCCACCAGCGGGAACTGAGCCTTGCCTACAGCTGGCGAAGTTTCGTGCCAGACTTTGTGGGAGAAATGGGTGTCGGTGGTGACGATGTAAACTTCGGTGCCTGCATCGCTAAACGCTGCGTAGTTGTTAGCAGCGTCTTCAATCTCAGTCGGGCAGTTGAAGGTGAAAGCAGCGGGCATGAAGATCAGTACCGACCACTGGCCTTTCAGGGACTGTTCGGTCACTTCGATGAATTTGCCGTTGTGGAAAGCGTTAGCCTTAAACGGTTGAACTTGGGTGTTGATGAGATTCATCTCTGGTTCCTTTTGAGGGTTAGAAATTTACAGGGCGCATCTTAACGCCTTGAGCAAAAAAAGCTTATTGATTGCCGCCATGATTCCGATTGATTAAGCCAATCGACTACCGGCTTCAAACTATTGTCGGGTCTATTACCAGCACCAACTTGCCGTTGACCTGATTACTCGCCAATGCAGCAAAGGCGGCCTCAGCATCTTTGAGCGCATAAGCCTGCTGAAGTTGCGATTTGAGTCGGCCCTCGGCGAAAAGCGGCCAGACAAACTGCTGCAAATCGCGCAATAAATCGGCCTTGAACTGCTCATCACGATTGCGCAGGGTCGAGCCGATCAACGTAATGCGCTTGCCCAACACTGCCGCCAGATCCAGCTCGGCCTTGCGTCCGCCGAGCAAACCGATATTTACCCAACGGCCATCCACAGCCAGCAAATCCAGATTAAGTGCGGCGTAGCTGCCGCCCACCGGATCGAGGATCACATCGAACGGGGCGAAATCGCGCAGCGCCTGCAGCTGTTCTTCACCGCGCAGTACCCCGCCCTGAGCGCCCAAGCTTTCGCAGTAGGCCAAGCGCTCCGGCGAACCGACGCTGACCCAGCACGGACTGCCGAAGGCTTTACACAATTGAATAGCTGCCGAACCAACACCACTGGCGCCGGCATGCAACAGGACCTTCTGCCCAGGCTTTAAACCCGCCAGCTGAAACAGATTGAGCCAGGCCGTGGCGTACACCTCGGGCAGTGCCGCCGCCTCAACCAGCGTCATACCCTCCGGGACCGGCAGGGCGTGGCGCGCATCGACCACCACCTCTTCGGCCATGCCGCCACCGCTCAATAGCGCGCAAACACGGTCACCGATTTTCCAGTCACAACCGGCGCCTACCTCGCTGACCACACCGGCGCACTCCAGCCCAAGCACCTCACTGGCGCCAGGCGGTGGCGGATAAAGCCCGGCGCGCTGTAACAAGTCGGCACGATTTAACCCAGCGGCCGCTACACGGATGCGAATTTCCCCTACATCACAGGCCGGCGCTGGGTATTCTGCCCAATCCACACGACCTTCAACGCCTTGCAATGCCTTCACGCTGCCTCCATAGTGCATTTGAACCGAGCCCGGCGCTGACCGCTGGGCTTTTGCATTGCGCCGATGGAACCTGGCGCCCTTAAAGACGGCCTAATATGCGTTATCAATTGCCCACACGTCGAATTAGCATGAAGCGATCCCTACTCAGCGTCACCCTCGCCTTTTCATTCGCCCTGAGCGCCTTACCGCTCGCGGCGAAAACCACCAGTGACGACTCCTGGGAATACCTGCAGCCTGACCGCGAACAGGTCATCGCCAGCCTCAACGTTGTGGAGTTGTTGAAGCGCCATCACTACAACAAACCACCGCTGAATGACGAGCGTTCGGAGAAGATCTATCAGGGCTACCTGAAGATGCTCGACCCTTCGCGCAGCTACTTTATCGCCTCTGATATCGCCGAGTTCGATCAATGGCGCACACGCTTTGACGATCTGCTGAAAAACGGCGATCTGCAACCCGGCTTTGCCATCTACACGCGCCACCTGGAGCGCTTGCAGAGCCGCCTGCAGTTCGCCCTGGACATGCTCGAAAACGGCGTAGACACAATTGATTTCGACAGCGACGAAAGCCTGCTGATCGACCGCGAGAACGCGCCCTGGGTCAAGGATCTCGCCGAACTCGACGACCTCTGGCGCAAACGCGTCAAAGATGAAGTGCTGCGCCTGAAAATCGCCGGCAAAGAACCCAAAGCGATTCAGGAGTTGCTGACTAAGCGCTACAACAACCAGCTCGCACGGCTCAAGCAGACCAGCGGCGAAGACGTGTTCCAGGCCTATATCAACGCCTTTGCCATGTCCTACGACCCGCACACCACCTACCTGTCGCCGGACAACGCGGAAAACTTCGACATCAATATGAGTTTGTCACTCGAAGGTATTGGTGCTGTGCTGCAAAGCGACAACGAACACGTCAAGGTCGTGCGACTGGTGCCGGCCGGTCCGGCGGAAAAGAGCAAGCAGATCGCCCCTGCCGACAAAATCATTGGCGTGGCACAAGGCAGCAAAGAAATGGTCGACGTGATCGGCTGGCGCCTGGATGAAGTAGTCAAGCTGATTCGCGGACCGAAAGGCTCGCAAGTGCGCCTGGAAGTGATTCCAGCGAGCAATGCACCGAACGATCAGACCAGCAAGGTGGTCGCCATCACCCGTGAAGCGGTCAAGCTGGAAGAGCAAGCCGCGAAGAAATCCATCCTCAACCTTAAGCACGATAACCGTGACTACAAGCTTGGGGTGATCGAGATTCCAGCCTTTTACCTGGACTTCAAGGCTTTCCGTGCTGGCGATCCGAACTACAAAAGCACCACCCGTGACGTCAAACGCCTGCTTACCGAGCTGGAAAAGGAAAAAGTCGACGGCGTAGTCATCGACCTGCGCAACAATGGTGGCGGCTCGCTGCAGGAAGCAACCGAGCTGACCGGTTTGTTTATCGACCAGGGCCCGACCGTACTGGTGCGTAACAGCGACGGCCGGGTTGATGTACTGGCCGATGAAAACACCGGCATCTACTACAAAGGGCCACTGGCCGTGCTAGTCAATCGCCTGTCGGCCTCGGCTTCGGAAATTTTCGCCGGCGCTATGCAGGACTATCACCGCGCGCTGATTCTCGGCGGCCAGACCTTCGGCAAAGGCACCGTGCAAACCATCCAGCCGCTCAACCATGGCGAGCTGAAGCTGACCCTGGCTAAGTTCTACCGCGTCTCTGGGCAAAGCACCCAGCACCAGGGCGTGATTCCCGACATCCGCTACCCAGACATCATGGATACCAAGGAAATCGGTGAGAGCGCCCTGCCCGAGGCTATGCCGTGGGACAGCATCAAGCCAGCGATCAAGCCGGAGCTGGACCCTATCAAGCCGTTCCTCGTCGAGCTGCAGAGCCGTTTTGAAGACCGCACCGCGCAAAACCCGGACTTCACCTTCGCCCGTGAACGCCTGCAACTGGCGCAGAAGCTGATGGAAGAAAACACCGTCAGCCTCAATGAAACCAAGCGCCGCGCCCAGCAGACGGATATCGAAGGCCAGCAGTTGGCCATCGAGAACAGCCGCCGCAAAGCCAAAGGTGAAGCGCTGCTGAACAAGCTCAAGGAAGAAGACGAAGACGCCCTGCCGGTGGAAGATGAAAAAACCAAACCGGAAGATGATGCCTACCTCGCCGAAAGCGGGCGCATCCTGCTCGACTACCTCGGCTTGAACACGCGCCTGGCCAAACAGTAAACAGCGAGCGTCATCAAAGGGTCATCAAACTGTCGTGAAATGCGGGGACTGGTAGCAATGCCAGTCCCCGTTTTTTATGCACAGAGAGCCGCCATGATCGTCACCGAGCAGTTCAGCGCGTTGGACAGCATCCTCGCCAATGGCGACTTGCACAGCCTGTTCCAACCAATTTTCTCGCTCTCCGAGCGGCGCATTCTCGGCTACGAAGCCCTCAGCCGTGGCCCATCCAACAGCGCCCTGCACTCGCCGATCAACCTGTTTGCTGTGGCGCGCAGCGCGGGCCGCCTAAGCGAGCTGGAGCTGCTGTGCCGCAAGAATGCCTGCCAGCGTTTCAGTCAATTCAAGCTTGAAGGCAAGCTGTTCCTCAACGTCTCGCCGGACTCGCTGATGGAGCCCAAGCATCAACCGGGGCGCACCCTGCAGCTACTGCAAAGCCTGGGCATTCCACCGAGTCAGGTGGTGATCGAGCTGACCGAGCAATCGCCTACCGATGACTTTGCTCTGCTCGACACTGCCCTGCACCACTACCGCGCCATGGGCTTTTCCATCGCACTGGATGACCTTGGCGCGGGCTATTCGAGCCTGCGCCTGTGGTCAGAACTGCGTCCGGATTATGTGAAGATCGACCGCCACTTTATCGACGGCATTCATCAGGACGCGGTCAAACGCGAGTTCGTCGGCTCCATACTGAAAATGGCCAAAGCCTCCCGCGCCCAGGTAATCGCCGAAGGTATCGAACTGCCTGAAGAACTCGCCGTACTCGCGGAAATGGGCGTCGACCTGATCCAGGGCTACCTGCTCTGCCGCCCGCAAGAGCAACCGCCGCGTGAGGCCAACAATCTGCTGCCCAGCACCACCTCTAGCAGCCCGCTGAGCGAGGACGTCAGCGACCTGCGCGGTCTGCTCAACCCACAACGTGCAGTGGCCCTGAGCACCCCAACAAGTGAAGTGCTGGAGATGTTCCGTGCCCAGGCCAACCTGAACTCGCTGGCGGTACTCAACGAGGCGCAGCAACCCGCTGGCATCGTCCATCGCCACTCGCTGGCCGAAGCCCTGCTCAAGCCGTTTGCCAACGAACTGTTCTCCCGCAAACCCATCAGCCGCCTGATGAGTGATGACTACCTGGCGGTGGAGTCCAGCCAGTCGCTGCAGCAGGTCAGCCGTCTGCTTACTAGCCGCGCCCGCCAGCGTATTGAAGAAGATTTCATCATCATTGAAGACGGCTGTTATGTCGGGCTCGGCCGGGTGATTGACGTGCTCAAGCTAATCACCGAGCTGAAGATCCAGCAGGCCCGCTACGCCAACCCGCTGACCCTGCTGCCGGGCAATGTGCCGATCCAGCAATGCCTGACCCGCCTGTTGCAGCAGAGCCGCGAAGCCGTGGTGTGTTATGTGGATATTGATAACTTTAAGCCGTTCAACGACATCTACGGCTACGCCAAAGGCGATGAAGTGCTGCTCAGCCTGGCGCAGTGCCTGAACGACCGGGTCGACCCAACGCGGGATTTTGTCGGCCATATCGGTGGCGATGACTTTCTGCTGGTGCTCGGCTCGCAGGACTGGCGGGCGCGGCTCAATCGCCTGCTGGAAGACTTCCAGAGCCAGTGTCGGCGTTTCTATCGTGAAGAAGACCTGCACGCGGGCTGCTTTATCGCCCATGACCGCAACGGCAAACGCCAGGAATACGCGCTGCTCTCACTTTCACTGGGCGTGGTGCATGTGCACCCCGAGCAGTGCGCGCAACTGGATGCCAGCCAACTGGCAGCCCTGGCCTCAGAGGCCAAGCGTCACGCCAAGGCAGTGCCAGGTTACAGCCTGCATATCATCGACACCAAGGCTGATACGGCGGCCTGATGGCAGAGGCCGAGCGACTGAATCAGAGGCCGCTGAGGCGGTTGGAAAGCGCGGCAAAATGCTCAGCCTGGGCTGCATCGGCAGCAACACCTGCAGCGCCGCTGCGGTACAACTCAGCCAAGCGATAGGCTGCAGCCGGGTGGCCGGCCTGTGCGGCCAGGGTCCACCAGTCGATGGCCTGCTGCGCATTCGCCGCGTGTTGGGTATCGCCGGAAAGACTCAGAACACCGAGCTGGTAAGCAGCCTTGGCATCACCGGCCTTGGCCGCCAATCCTAGCAAACGCCGACCTTCGTTGCGTGCGCCCAGTCCCTGCCCCCGAAACAGCAGGATATGTCCGTAGAAGCTTTGCGCCTGGGTATCACCCAGATTGGCCATGCGGGCGAACTGCCCTTCCAGCCAGCGCCAGGCACGTGGTTGCTTGACCAGCCACGCCCAGTGAAACAGACGACGCGCCAGCAGGTAGCCGATACGTGCGCGCAGGGCACCAAACATCAGGCGTCTTCCGGATAGCTGAATTCGAATACGCGGGCCACTTCGGCGGCATGCCAGGACGCAGCGGCGATACCATCGGACGCACCGCTAAAGCGCCCCAATCGGCTAACACACTCAAAGAAACCTGTACGTGGTAAACGGCTGGCACCCTGGCTGATCACCAGCGCACTGCGTAGCGGGCGCTCGGCGCGTGCATCCAGTGCCGCCAGATGCTCCAGCGCGGCTGCCAAGGTTTGCATGGCAGGGCTAGGCAAGGCCAGACGCTCGATCAACGCGCGATAGGTCAGTAGGTGACGCTGACGCTGGGCACCTTCAAGCTCACCGAGCAACGCCTGCCAATGTTGCCGACTGATGCTTACGCTCAAGGCTGCGCCTCCCACCCATCGACCCCAAGGTGCCAGGCCAGCGCGCGCTGGATGGCGGCGTCCGGCTGGCGTTCGCCGCTCTCGATCATGCTCAGGTAATGCGGGCTGATACCGACATTGCGCGCCAGCTGTTCGGCACTCATACCCTTGGCTTCGCGTAGGGTCGCCAGCTGGCTCAGGGCCGGCTTGCTGGCATCCACTGCCACAGCAGCCACCTCAGGCGCGCGCCCGGCGGCCTGCAGCAATGCCTGATATTGCGCCCAAGGCAACACCGCATACTCCGGCTGACCATCGCGCTCGATCACTTGCACATTCATCTGTAAATCTCCATGCAGAGCACTTCCATCACTCTCAGCAACTCCAGAACAGGCGACCATCTTAACAGCCCGGCACGATAAAGAGCTTGATCTATACTGCCCACAGGTTATCAAGCGGCAGTTGAGGGCAGGCTTTGCGCACACTGATAACAATGCTGTTGATTGGCTGCAGCGGCTGGGCCTGCGCAGATGAGCTGCGCTGGGGCTTCGCCACGGCTGACGGCATGCCCTATGTCGATGTGCACGAGCAGCAATTGCGCGGCGGCGTTATCTACAAGCTGGGCCAGCTGGCCAGCCAGCAACTGGGTTATCAGGCTGCGTTTGTCGAAACCCCGAACAAGCGCATCGATGAATTTATGCAGCGCGGTCGCATCCATGTAATCTGTAACAGCAACCCACAATGGATAGACAACCCCGAGCGCTATCACTGGTCCGCCCCGCTCTACAGAGAAGAGGACGTGCTGCTATTGCACCGCCAGCATGCGCCGATCAACAGCCTGCACGAACTCTATGGCAAAACCATCGGCACTCAGCTGGGTTACGTCTACAGCAGTGAGTTGATGGCGGCATTCGCCAGTAAGCAGATCATCCGCCAGGATCTGCGCGACCACAGCGCCGGGCTTAACTTGCTGCGCAAACAACGCCTGGACGCCATCATCGACATGCGCCGGCCGCTGCGCTTCCAGCTGACCAAACGTGCAGATGCACCACTGCAGATAAACCCCTGGGTAATCGAACGCTACGACATGCACTGTACCTACAGCCCGCAATTGCCCGTCAGCGCCGAGCTATTGGACAGAACACTGCAGCAATTACGCGACCAGGGCCTAATCGAGCAGATGCTCAACGACATCTGAATCGTCGCCCACTACTCCACCCGCCCGTGCAACGGCGCTAGCGATTCATCCAACTCTGGCAGCCGCTCAACGACCCGCAGCACCTCCGGAGCCTGAGCCGCGCGCCACTGCTGAAACACCGCCAGCTCTTCCTGCCAGGTACGCAGCACCCAGGCCAGCACAGCCAGATCATCAACCAGACCAATGCCAAACAACCAGTCCGGTATGGCGTCCAGCGGCGTAACGAAGTACAGCAACGCCGCCACCACCGCCAGCAGCGCTCGGGAATCGATTGCTCGATATTCACCGCGCCACCACGCCAAGCAAAGCGCTTGCAGTAACTTCAGTTGCTCGGCCAATTCGGCAAAGCCATTACCGAGTTTTTCGCGCTTTCGAGCGACCGATAACAGCAATGCAGGTAACCGCCCGGCCTTGAGGAAACGCTTGGCTAAAAACTGGTAACGCGCGAAATTTTTCGGTGTTTTCATCGCCCTCTCCTGGC
Source organism: Pseudomonas sp. (assembly GCA_035655415.1). Taxonomy (GTDB): domain Bacteria; phylum Pseudomonadota; class Gammaproteobacteria; order Pseudomonadales; family Pseudomonadaceae; genus Aquipseudomonas. Next base: position 1,098 of record DASRUM010000199.1, on the reverse strand, counting down.
AATCCCGCGTGCCCGCTGGGCTGGCTATGGTTATCCACTAAAGCTGTGGATAACCTTGTGAACAGTTTCTCGATAACCCTGGCAAACGCCCAGCCCATGCGGCCTCACCACAGATCGAACATTTTTTGCCCACACAGTAAAAATCCATATAAATCAATAAGTTAAAAATGGCAAAGGGTTTCTGAAAGAGAGTTACCCTAACCCGTCACGGCCAATTTTTGAAATGTGCATAACCGTAACACCACAGCCACTACACACACCCATTAAGACTCTCCAGTCAAGCGGAAAGTGCCGATTGTGACTCGTAGAAACGACAACGCCCCGTCGAGACGGGGCGCTGCGGAAAACGCTAGAAATTACTCTTGAGTGGCTGCGTCTTTGATCGCAATCAGCTCCAGATCAAACACCAGCACCGAATTGGCTGGAATCGCCGGAGTCGGGCTCTGCTCGCCGTACGCCAGCTCGCTTGGGATGTACAGTTTGTACTTCTCGCCAACGTGCATCAGCTGCAGACCTTCAACCCAACCTGGGATCACGCCGTTAACCGGCAGATCAATCGGGCTACCACGCTCAACCGAGCTGTCGAACACGCTGCCATCGGTCAGCTTGCCTTCGTAGTGAACAGTCACCACGTCAGTGGCTTTCGGCTGAGCGCCGTCAGCCTTCTTCACAACTTCGTACTGCAGGCCGGAAGCGGTGGTGGTCACGCCTTCACGCTTGGCGTTGTCTTCCAGGAACTTCTTGCCGGCTTTGGCCGACTCTTCGTTCAGAGTAACCATGCGCTCTTCGGCACGTTTTTGCAGGAAGGCAAAGGCTTCGATCAGCTCTTCGTCTTTCAGGCGCTGTTCTTTCTTGCCAATGGCGTCTTCGATGCCTTGAGCAACGGCGTCGGAATCCAGGTCATCCATGCCTTCCTGAGCCAGGCTTTTGCCCATGTTCAGGCCGATACCGTAGGAGGCTTTCTGTGCTGGGGTTTCCAGGGTGATTTCGCTGGTTTGCGAATCGCAACCTGCGAGAACCAAACCTACCAGGGCGACCGCCGCTGCTAAACGATGCTGTTTCATGCTTGTTCCTTGTCCGGTGCGCCCTAGGGCTAAT
>DASRUM010000198.1:0-3864 GCA_035655415.1 Pseudomonas sp. | reverse complement strand
TCGGTCCGGGGCTGTGGGCGCCCGGTCTGTCGACCCTGCTAAGGCGACAGCGACGAAATCGGCTGACTCAACGATATAGTCTTCGGCCTGTCGCAATTGTCGGTTTGCGACGCTGACGTGTTGCGCGGCGACATGAGCTTTGACTAAAAAAACCATAACAGACTCTTTCGCCTCTTGGCCAAAGCTGCAAGCCACGCCGGCCGGGGTTTGCAGCTTTTGAAATGGCCACAGGCACGATGAGCAGGGGGCTGCGCGTTGTTCGAAAAAAATGACAAATTAATTTCCACAGGCAAGATTTTCGGCGGTTTTTATTGAGAGTGGCGCCCATCAGGTCGCTTTCCATCTCCAGGTTTTTTAGTGACAGGGCGCGCAGGGCGAGCAGCGGCTGGCCGATCCATGGGCGCGGCGATCATGCCGACAGATTTCCTGCGCTGCCTATGCGTGAGGTCGCAAGTAGAACGCCGGTGTCGTGAATTGCTGCTGCGGCGCGTGAAAGTGTGAACCTGTAGCCCGGATGAAATCCGGGGAGATGGGCTCTGTGCCAAAACCGTGTTGCCGTCTGCGGTTGTAGTGTGGGTCGGGCCGCGTAACCCACCATTGCGGTTTATCGGTAGGCCGCCATGGTGGGTTACGGCGCGTTGGCGGCGGTGGTGATTGCCCGGCCTCTGTTTGCGCGATCCCCATGGATGGGGTGAATGCCGCAGGCCCGCCGGGAGCGGGCGCGGCCTAACCCACCCTACGAAAATCCGCACCGGCGATCCGCCGTGTGGATGGCCAGCTGACGGATTTAGGCATGGGCGAGTCGGTGTGGGGCGGCTGCGCGCTGGGGAAATCCTGATCATGGCCTGCACGTAGCATCAGTGCAGGAGAGAGTCGTGGCTATCAGCGTGTTTGACTTGTTCAAGATCGGCATTGGCCCGTCCAGTTCGCATACCGTCGGGCCAATGCGCGCGGCGGCGTTATTTAGCGGCGCATTGGCCGAGCGACGCTTGCTGGAGCGCACCGCACGCTTGCAGGTGCGCCTGTACGGTTCACTGTCAGCCACCGGTGTTGGCCACGGCAGCGACCGTGCGGTGATCATGGGGCTGATGGGTGAGTGGCCGGATCAGATCGACCCTAGCAGCATCGAACCGCGCATCGCCGAGCTGTTGGCCAGCGGCCAGTTGCAGCTTGGCGGGCGCGTCGGCATCGCCTTCGACTGGCAGTGCGACATGCTGTTGTTGGAGGAAAACCTGCCCTATCACCCCAACGCCATGACCCTCAGCACCTTTGCCGTCGATGGCAGCCTGCTGCACGAAAACACCTATTACTCGGTCGGCGGCGGTTTTGTGGTGGACGCCGAGCAGGCCGCCAGCGGCCAGCTGGATCAGGATCACACCGTATTGCCCTACGACTTCAGTAGCGCCGAGGAGCTGTTGCGTCTGTGCAAGGAACACGGCCTGCGCGTCTCCGAGCTGATGATGGCTAACGAAAAGGCCTGGCGCAGCGAGGCGGAAATCAACAGCGGCTTGATGCGCCTGTGGCAGGCCATGCGCGAGTGCGTCGAGCAGGGTTTGCAGCACGAGGGCATTCTGCCCGGTGGGCTGAATGTGAAGCGCCGCGCGGCCAAGCTGCACCGCAGCCTGCAGGAAATGAGCAAGCCCAATGTGATCGGCTCCACCCTCAGCGGTATGGAGTGGGTCAACCTGTTCGCCCTGGCGGTGAACGAGGAAAACGCCGCCGGCGGGCGCATGGTCACCGCGCCGACCAATGGCGCGGCGGGGATTATTCCAGCGGTGCTGCATTACTTTGTGCGCTTCAGCCCGGCGGTCAGCGAAGCCAATGTGGTGGACTACCTGCTGGCTGCGGCGGCTATCGGCATTCTGTGCAAGAAGAACGCGTCGATCTCCGGCGCTGAAGTCGGCTGTCAGGGTGAGGTCGGTTCGGCCTGCGCCATGGCGGCGGCCGGGCTGGCGGAGATTCTCGGCGCGACGCCCGAACAGGTGGAAAACGCTGCGGAAATCGGCCTGGAACATAACCTTGGCCTAACCTGCGACCCGGTCGGCGGCCTGGTGCAGGTGCCGTGCATCGAGCGCAACGCGATTGCCGCAGTAAAGGCGATCAATGCCGCGCAGATGGCTTTGCGTGGCGATGGTCAGCACTTTATCTCGCTGGACCGGGTGATCCGCACCATGCGCGATACCGGCGCCGATATGCACGACAAGTACAAGGAAACCTCGCGCGGCGGGTTGGCAGTCAGTGCTGTCGAATGCTGAGCCTGTTTGCGATCGGCTGACTGTCGGCTCTGCTGGGTTAAAAGCAGGTGCTTGGCGGCCAATCCGGGTGCGCAGCGAGTGCTGTGCACGGTTGCGGTGCATCGCTGCTCAGCGCACTGAAAAAGGCAGCGCAACGCTGCTGAATACGGGTCGACCGTTGGTCCGTTACCGCGCCATTTTTACCCTGCGTAGCGGGGTGACAAAGCACCTGCCCGGCAGTGCTACCGAAATGCTCAAGCGCCCGTCAATCGGGCACTTAGGGTCGTTATCAGAATACTGCTGTCGCTCCTGCCAACGCCTAGCGGCACTAGTGCTGGGCTAGGGTGAGTGTTTTTAGTTGAACGGCCAATCAATTTAGGCACGACCTTTGCGTTGTGCAGGCTATCGATCTGGCGTTGTGCAGTCCCAGAACCATAATGAAGAGCCACCCGACAGAGGGGCTCACTACCGTGCTTTGCTTCGCGTGAGGGTTTACCTGATGTCACAGTCCACTCAAGGGGCACAACCCCAGAGCCGTGCACCGCAGTCCATCGGCTTTCTCCTGCTCGACAACTTCACCCTGATTTCCCTGGCGTCCGCCATCGAGCCGCTGCGCATGGCCAACCAGCTGTCCGGCAAGGAGTTGTACCGTTGGCACACCCTCAGCCAGAGCGGCCTGCCGCTATGCGCTAGCGATGGCTTGCAGATCACCCCGGACGCCAGCATGGCCACTGCGCCGCGCCTGGATGCGGTGATCGTCTGCGGCGGCGTGGACATTCAGCACAGCGTCACCCGCGAGCACGTGCAGTGGCTGCAAAGCCAGGCGCGCCATGGCGCCCAGCTGGGCGGGGTATGTACTGGTAGCTGGGCGCTGGCGAAGGCCGGCTTGCTTGATGGCTTTGATTGCAGCGTGCACTGGGAATGCCTGGCCTCGATGCAGGAAGCCTTCCCCCGCGCAGCAGTCAGCACTCGCCTGTTCTCGATTGATCGCAACCGCCACACCAGTTCCGGCGGCACTGCGCCGATGGACATGATGCTGCACGTCATTGGCCGCGAGCATGGCCGCGAACTGGCGGCGGCGATTTCCGAGATGTTTATCTACGAGCGCATCCGTAATGAACAGGATCACCAGCGCGTGCCGCTCAAGCACATGCTCGGCACCAACCAGCCGAAGCTGCAGGAAATCGTCGCGTTGATGGAAGCCAACCTGGAAGAGCCGATCGACCTCGACCAGCTCGCTCTGTATGTCGATGTTTCGCGCCGCCAGCTGGAGCGCCTGTTCCAGAAATACCTGCACTGCTCGCCGTCGCGCTATTACCTCAAGCTGCGCCTGATTCGCGCGCGCCAGCTGCTCAAGCAGACCAGCATGTCGATCATCGAAGTGGCCTCGGTCTGCGGTTTTGTTTCCACCCCGCATTTTTCCAAGTGCTACCGCGAATACTTCGGCATCCCGCCGCGCGACGAGCGCGCCGGCCAGCAGGGCGGTAATGTTGTGGCGCTGCTGCCAATGCCGGAAGACCTGATGCGGCCATCGCCATCCTCGGCCATGGCCGCGCTGACGCGGGCGCAGGGGGAATCGACTTTTGCCAGCGTTAGGCTCTAAGCCGCACTGATTACCCTGTAGGAGCGG
>DASRUM010000197.1:0-9287 GCA_035655415.1 Pseudomonas sp. | reverse complement strand
ATGGGCTTGAAAAGATGCTGGATAATAAAGCATGACCCGCGCAACGGCTAGCGCCGTCGGAGACCTTGTAATGCCTGATGAAGATGTACGCTTAAAACTTCTCGAAAACTGGCTGGATCAGCAGCTGCCTGGGCTGTTTGCCGAGCAGGGTTGGGGCGTTGTACCGGCCGCCACGCTTACCTCTGCCAGCAGTGACGCCAGTTTTCGTCGTTATTTTCGCTGGCAAGGGGCTGGCCGCACTCTGATCGTGATGGATGCACCGCCGCCGCAGGAAGACTGCGCGCCCTTCGTCAAAGTTGCGCATTTGCTGGCTGAGGCGCGTCTCAATGTGCCGCAGATTCTTGCCGCCGACCTTGAGCGAGGCTTTTTATTGCTCAACGATTTAGGCCGGCAGACTTATCTGGATGTGATTAACGAAGGCAATGCGGACGCGCTGTTTGCCGATGCGCTGCAGGCGCTGTTGGCCTTCCAGCAGCTGCCGATGACCACACCATTGCCCAGTTATGACGACGCACTGCTGCGCCGTGAGCTGCAGCTATTCCCGGAGTGGTATGCGCAGCGTCACTTGGGCGTCGAGTTCAGCGAGCAGCAGCAAACCATGTGGCAGCGCGCCAGTCAGCTATTGATCGATAGTGCACTGGCGCAGCCTAAGGTGCTGGTGCACCGTGACTATATGCCGCGCAACCTGATGCTCAGTGAGCCAAATCCTGGGGTGCTGGATTTTCAGGATGCGGTCTACGGCCCGGTGACCTATGACGTCACCTGCCTGTTTAAGGATGCCTTCCTCAGCTGGCCCGAGGCGCGCGTACGCAGCTGGCTGGAGCAGTATTGGCAGCAGGCACGTGAGGCGGGTGTGCCGGTTCAGCCGGTGCTGGAAGATTTTCTGCGGGCCAGCGACTTGATGGGCGTGCAACGCCACCTCAAGGTAATTGGCATCTTTGCGCGCATTTGCCATCGCGATGGCAAGCCCAAGTACCTAGGTGATGTGCCGCGGTTCTTCTCTTATATAGAGGCTGTATTGGAACGTCGGCCGGAATTGGCCGAACTGGCTGAGTTGCTCCGCAGTCTGCGACAGGAGTCTGTATGAAGGCGATGATTCTGGCCGCCGGCAAAGGTGAGCGGCTGCGCCCACTCACCCTGCATACCCCAAAACCCTTGGTGCGTGCGGCCGGCGTGCCCTTGATCGAATACCACGTGCGCGCGTTGGCGGCGGCCGGGTTTGCCGAGCTGGTGATCAATCATGCCTGGCTGGGGCAGCAGATTGAGGATTACCTGGGCGATGGATCGCGTTTCGGCATCAGCATTGCCTATTCTGCTGAAGGTGAGCCATTGGAAACCGGCGGCGGGATCTTTCAGGCGTTGCCTTTGCTGGGTGACCAGCCCTTTGTGCTGATCAATGGCGATATATTCACCGACTACCCCTTTGCCGAGCTGCGCCGTCCGTTAACCGGCCTGGCGCATCTGGTGCTGATTGAAAACCCTGGCCATCACGTCAAGGGCGACTTCTGTTTGCGAGAGGGGCAGGTCACGGATGCGCAAGCGGGGCAGGACAGCCTGACCTACAGCGGCATGGCCGTGTTATCGCCTGCGCTGTTCGCCGGTTGTCAGTCTGGCGTGTTCTCGCTTGCGCCGTTGCTGCGCGCGGCTATGGCGACTGGGCAGGTAACAGGTGAGCGGTTTGACGGTTGTTGGGTGGATGTGGGGACCCATGAGCGGTTGGCGCAGGTCGAGCGTTTACTTGAGGCGCGCGGCTAGGATGATTTGGCCTGCGACCCTGCTGGGGGCTGTTGCCGGGCTGGCTGTGGCCAGCATTCCGGGCGCCATGCTCGGCGGTTTACTGGGCCAGGTACTGGATCGGCGCTTGCGCCTGCAGTCCTGGGCGGCCTTGCGTGAACGCCTTGGCGGTCGCGCCGATGTGCGTGATGAGTGGCTGCTATTTGTGCTACTGGGGCGCTTGGCCAAGAGCGGCGGTCGCGTGCTGCCAGCGCATATCCAGCAGGCGCAGGCGGAAATGCAGCGATTGGGGTTGGATGCCGAAGGGCAGCGACAGGCGATAGCGGCTTTTGCTCGGGGCAAGACTGGGCGCGACAGCTTGCGTGGCCCCTTGCGTAGTCAGCGTGCGCGTAGCGAAGTGTTGCTGCGTGCCTGCTGGCGAATGGCCTGGGTCGACGGCCAGGTCGGTCAGGCCGAGCGCGAGCTGATCATGCTTTGGGGTAAGTGGCTGCAGGTTTCATCAGCTACCCAGGCGCAGTTGAGTAACGCCTACGCGCCGCAGCAGGGACCACTGGTTTCGACAGCCAGCAACGCTTATCAACGTGCCCTGAATTTGTTGAATGTAAATGCCGACGCCGAGCCTGCGCAGATCAAGCAGGCGTATCGGCGTCTATTGAGCCGTCATCACCCTGACAAGCTGGCGGGTAGCGGCGCCACGCCAGAGCGTGTGCACGAGGCGACTGAGCGCACCCGTGAGCTGCATCAGGCTTATGACCTGATTCGTCAGCGCCACGGTTTTCGCTAGGCTCTATTTCGCCTGCAGCTTCAGCGTCAGCCAGCCACGAATGCGGCGGTAGAGCTGCTCCTGCTCGGCTTCGCGGTTGCCCGGCAGGGCTTTCATGGCGATCTGTATATAGCTGGGGTGCTTCTGCCGTTTGCTGGCCTGCGAGCGCTTGAGTGCGGCCTGCCGGTCTGCGGGCAGGTCCTTGTAATAGAAGTCGCCGGTGGCCAGTTGCAGCTGCGGGATCAGTTCGTCCAGCGGCGGGGTATAGCCGGCGGGTAATTGTGCGGCGACCAGTAGCAGATTTTGGATATTGGCTGGCTTGCGCTCAGCCAGGTAGTGCGCGGCCCAGTAGGCGCCGCTGCCATGGCCGAGGAGTACGACGGTCTTGGCTTGCTGTTGCTCGGCAAAGCCGATGGCCGACTCGATGCGCGCCAATACGCGTTCTGCATGGGCTTTCTGTTGTTCTTCGATGGTTTTCACTTTGCTTGCCGCAGTTTCGGCGCTGTCGAGCTGGCTAGTGCTGGTTTGTGCAGCGGCCTCATCTGTCGCGGGGGTGTTCTCGGCATCCTCTTTCGGCGCCTCCGTGGCGTCGGCTGTTGCTTCTTCTGTTGGTGGTGTTGTCGCTGGCTCGGCGCTGCGCAGTAGCGGTGCGTCACTGTTAGGGTCGGGCAGGGTCAGGCTGAGGCTGTGCCAGCCGCCATTGGGCAGCTTGCTGCGCAAGGGGCCGACGCTTTGCGGCCAATCGGCAGTTTCATCGTCGCCCGGCAGGATAATCACCACCCCGCTGGGCTCGGCAACATTGGCCGGCAGCCAGAGCGCTAGAAAGCGTTCATCGCCCGCCTGCAGTTGCTGCTGTTCTTTTTGCTCCAGTTGCTGTTCCAGCGCCGTGGCTTCCACCTCGCTGCGTTCGGCTAAGGGCGCGCGCGGTGTTTCCACAACGGCCTCTTCGCTGTCTTCAGTGGCTGCGCTGTCGCTCTCTTCAGCCTGCAAGGGCTGAATCAGCAGCAATGCTAATAGCAGGCTGAAAAGGGTGGGCCGTGTGGGAATAAAGCTGCGCATGAGGCACTCCTTATGGGGGCAGGCAATTGAAGCCTAATACCTGGGCGTGCCTTTGTCAGGACTGAATAGCTCTAAGCCCTTCAGGACTGGAGTAAGGTAGAAGGTCGCCATACCTTGGCTTGGTTGTTCACCCCTAACAGTCCGTTGAAAAACTACCTGCGTTGGCAATGCTGCGTTAAAAACAGGCTCGGAGGCTAGCCAGTCCGCTTCCTTGCCTGTGTTTGCCTTGTCTTGCCGACCTCGCCTACGTTTTTCAGCGGCTTGCTAATGAAGTGTGGTTGCTTGATGCGTCTGTTGATTATTCTTTTGTTTTGGCCCGCGCTGCTGTGCGCCGCTGAAAGCAACCTGTTGCCATTGCGCCCGGCGTTTAATGCTGAACAGCGTGAGTGGCTGAGTGCGCATGACACCTTGCGGGTCGGCCTGGTGATGCAACCGCCCTGGGCGCAGTTTGATCGCCGCCAGCAGCGCCTGTCGGGGGCCAATGTTGAGTTGATGAACCGCTTGCTACAGGGCATGGGCGTGCAGGGGCAGTGGTTGCGCTTTGCTGATCAAGGCGCGCTGGAGGCGGCCTTGCAGCGCGGTGAGGTGGACCTGGCTCCTGGCCTGCAGCAAACCCCGCAAGGGCTGCGACGCTGGCGGTTTTCTGATCCGTATTTGCGTGTGCCGCATTTGGTGGTTGGCGAACGACGCGGCAGCAGTGCGGTGGACCTTGACCGAATCGGGCGCGATGAAAAAGTCGCCGTGCGTGCTCCCAGTGCCGTGCAGGAATACCTGCGCGTGACGCACAGCAATGTGCAGTTGCAGCCGGTGGCCAATGAACGCGAAGCGCTGGATCTGTTGTTGCGCCAAGAGGTCAGTTACGCGGTGGTGGATGAGGCGCGCCTGAGCTTATTGCTGCGTGAAACCCAGTTTGCCGGGCTGAGCATCGTCGGTGACATTGGCTTGCCGCAGCTGTTGCGCATCGGCAGTCGCCGCGATGCGCCGCTGCTCGCCGATATTCTCCAGCGCACATTGCAAACTCTGCCCGGTGGTGAGCTGGAACAGCTGCAAACGCGCTGGTTTCCCCTAACAACACGGCAGCTGGGCAACCCGCTGGCGTTCTGGAAAGGCTTTAGCCTATTTCTCGGCATTATCCTGCTGACGCTGGCTGCCATTGTGCGGTACCTGCTGCTGCAGCGCCGTAGCTTGGAGCGACAGCTGCTGGAAGCGCGTGCGGTGCTCAGCCAGCGTGAGGCCGCCGAGCAGGCGCTGCGCTTGAGCCAGTTTTCGATTGATAACAGCACGGTGGGCATTCTCTGGGTCAATTGGGACAGCCACGTGCGCTACGCCAACTTGGCGGCTGAACGCATGCTCGGCTATGGCCGTGGCGCGTTGGTCGACATGCCGTTGGTACAGTTGGAACCCGCGCTGAGCATGGATCGCTGGTTAAGCTTGTGGCGTCAGGCACGTGGCAGCCTGGAGCCTTTACCAGGTTTCGAGATCGACTGTCAGCGGGCTGATGGCAGCCGCTTGCCGGTGGACGTGTCGCTGAGTTTTCTGCGCTTTGATCAATCGGAATACCTGGTGGTGTTTATCACCGATGTCACCGAACGGCGACGCGCGCAGGCTGCCTTGCAGGAAAGTGAGGCGCGCCTGAAGGGCATTGCCGGCAATGTGCCGGGGCTGGTGTTTCGCCTGGAACGGGCCAGCGCCGAGCAGCCGGTGGAGTTTGCCTACATCAGCGAAGCCAGCCTGGACTTGGTGGGCTACCCGGCGGCCGAGTTGCAGCGCGAAGACCGTGGCATCCGCAGCCTGGTCCACCCTGAGGATCAGGCGCGCTATCACCAGACCCAGGATGCAGCGCTGCTGGGCGACTGCGACTGGCAATGGCAGGGACGTATTCTGACTCGCGACGGTGAGCTGCGCTGGGCGGACATCAAGGCCACCGCGCGCAGCCTGGGGGAAGGGCGGGTGGTGTGGGACGGCATCGTCTGGGACATCACGGAAAACAAACAGGTCGAGCTGGCCTTGGCGGAGTCGCGCGCCCATCTGCGCGAGCTGGCGGCCCACCTGGAAAGCGTCCGCGAGGAAGAAAAAGCCCGGATTGCCCGCGAGGTGCACGATGAGCTCGGGCAGGTGCTGACCGTGCTCAAGTTGGAAACTGCCATGTGTGAGCTGGCCTTTGCTGGCCAGGTCGAGGGGCTGGACGAGCGTCTGACCAGCATGAAGAAGCTGATCGCCAATCTGTTCCAGTTGGTGCGCGACGTGGCCACGGCGTTGCGCCCGCCGATCCTGGATGCGGGCATTGCCTCGGCCATCGAATGGCAGGTGCGCCGTTTTGAATCGCGCACCCAGATTCCTTGCCTGGTGGAGGTGCCCGATAACCTGCCGCCGCTCAGCGATGCTAAGGCCATTGGCCTGTTCCGCATTCTGCAGGAGGCACTGACCAATGTGATGCGACACGCCGGTGCGCACAGCGTGCAGGTTTACTTGCGCGTGGAGCAGGGTGAGTTGTGCCTGTGTGTGATTGACGACGGTAAAGGCTTTACGCAGGAGCCACGCAAAGCAGGGCAATCGTTCGGCCTGGTCGGCATGCAGGAGCGGGTATTTATGCTCGGCGGGCGTTTACAGATTGACAGTCAGCCGGGCGAGGGCACTACGCTGCTGGCGCATGTAGCATTGGATGAGGAGGCACTGACGTGATTCGGGTATTGGTGGCAGAAGACCACGCCATCGTGCGTGAAGGGATCAAACAGTTGATTGGCATGGCGCGCGACCTCGAGGTGGTGGGCGAGGCGAGCAATGGCGAGCAGCTGATGGAAACCCTGCGCAAGGTGGAATGCGATGTGGTGCTGCTGGATATTTCCATGCCCGGCGTCAACGGCCTTGAGGCCATTCCACGGATTCGTGCGCTGCTGCGCCCACCGGCGATTCTGGTGTTGTCCATGCACGATGAAGCGCAGATGGCAGCGCGTGCTCTGAAGATCGGCGCGGCCGGTTACGCCACCAAGGACAGCGATCCGGCACTGCTGATTGCCGCTATTCGCAAGGTCGCCAGTGGTGGCCGTTATATCGACCCTGAGTTGGCCGACCGCATGGTCTTCGAGGTGGGTCTGACGGATTCGCGTCCGCCGCATGCGCAGTTGTCCGAGCGCGAATTTTCCGTGTTTGAGCGCCTGGTGCGTGGCGAAGGGGTCAACGACATTGCCCTGCACCTAGCGGTCAGCAACAAGACGGTCAGCACCCACAAGGCGCGTCTGATGCAGAAGCTTGGGTTGCAATCTGTGGCTGACCTGGTGCGCTACGCCATGGAGCACAAACTGCTCTAAAGCGGTGCTTGGCGTGCTTTTTGACGTGTTGCTCTACGGCCTGTAAGGCCCGACTGACGTGGCTTGCGCACTGTTCTTGTGCGGCTGTCGCAGCTTCCATTTTTTGTAGGGCGATCCCTACAGCAGGTTCTCCTGCCGCCTGACATCAGGTTGTCATCCAGCCTGATTATGTCCCCGGTTTAACCCCCCTAGTCTTGTGCCATCAGCGTGCAGACAACAACAAGGGTGTGGCGATGAGCGGGTCTCAGGCAAACGATGTATTGGTGAGCTTTCGTGGTGTGCAAAAGAGCTACGACGGCGAAAACCTGATCGTCAAAGATCTCAATCTGGATATCCGCAAGGGCGAATTTCTCACCCTGCTGGGGCCGTCCGGTTCGGGTAAAACCACCAGTCTGATGATGCTGGCCGGCTTCGAAACCCCCACTGCCGGCGAGATTCTGCTCGACGGTCGCTCGCTCAATCGCCTGCCGCCGCACAAGCGTGATATCGGCATGGTGTTCCAGAACTACGCCCTGTTCCCGCACATGACGGTGGCCGAAAACCTGGCGTTCCCGCTCAGTGTGCGCGGCCTGTCCCGTACCGACAGCGCCGAGCGGGTGAAGAAAGCGCTGTCCATGGTGCAGCTCGTCAGCTTCCTTAACCGCTACCCCGGCCAGCTTTCCGGTGGTCAGCAGCAGCGTGTGGCGCTGGCGCGGGCTCTGGTGTTCGAACCGCAGCTGGTGCTGATGGATGAGCCCCTTGGTGCGCTGGACAAACAACTGCGTGAGCACATGCAGATGGAGATCAAGCACCTGCACCAACGCTTGGGCGTGACCGTGGTGTACGTCACCCATGACCAGGGCGAAGCGCTGACCATGTCTGACCGCGTGGCGGTGTTCCACCAGGGCGAGATCCAGCAGATCGCCGACCCGCGCACCCTTTATGAGCAGCCGAGCAACACCTTTGTCGCCAACTTTATCGGTGAGAACAACCGCATCAGCGGCCAGCTGATCAGCCGCGACGGTGAGCGCTGCGTGGTTGGCCTGGCCCGTGGTGAGCAGATCGAGGCGCTGGCGGTCAACGTCGGTGCGCTGGGGGAGTCCGTAACCCTGTCGATTCGTCCCGAGCGCGTGCGCCTCAATGGCCACAGCGATGCCTGCCGCAACCGTTTCTCCGGGCGTGTGGCCGAGTTCATCTACCTGGGCGACCACGTACGCATCCGCATGGAGGTGTGCGGCAAACAGGATTTCTACATCAAGCAGCCCGTGGCCGAGCTGGATGCCAGCCTCGCGGTGGGCGATCTGGTGCCGTTGGGCTGGCACGTCGAGCATGCCCGCGCTCTCGACCCACTGCAGGCCGACTGACCGAACACTAACCCGTCCCAAGTGACACAGAGGAGCTAACAACAATGATGAAATCCCTGAAGCTCGCGGCCCTGGCCGCTGGCGTGGCCTGTGCAATGCCAGCCCTGGCGGTGGATCTGACTGCCATCTCGTTTGGTGGCGCAAGCAAGGATGCGCAGGCCAAGGCGTTCTATGAACCCTTTGAAAAGGCCACTGGCAACAAGATTCTGGCCGGTGAGTACAACGGCGAAATGGCCCGTGTCAAAGCCATGGTCGACACCAACAGCGTGAGCTGGAACCTGGTGGAAGTGGAGTCGCCGGAACTGGCCCGTGGCTGCGACGAAGGCCTGTTCGAGACCCTCGATTCTGCACAGTTTGGTGACCAGAACAATTTCGTCAAAGGCGCGATTCAGCCCTGTGGCGTGGGCTTCTTCGTTTGGTCCACAGTGCTGGCTTACAACGCCGACAAACTGGCCAAGGCCCCGACTGGCTGGGCGGACTTCTGGGATGTTAAGCAATTCCCTGGCAAGCGTGGCCTTCGTAAGGGCGCTAAATACACCCTGGAATTTGCCCTGATGGCGGACGGCGTAGCCCCGGCCGAGGTGTACAAGGTGCTGGCGACCCGTGATGGGGTTGATCGTGCCTTCCGTAAGCTCGATGAGCTCAAGCCGCATATCCAGTGGTGGGAAGCCGGCGCACAGCCACCACAGTACCTGGCCTCGGGTGACGTGGTGATGAGCTCGGCCTACAACGGCCGCATCGCTGCTGTACAAGCCGAGAGCAACCTGCAAGTGGTGTGGACCGGCGGTATTTATGACTTCGACTCCTGGGCCATCCCGCGTGGTGCGAAAAACCAGGAGCTGGCTAAGGAATTCATCGCTTTCTCGGTACAGCCCGAGGCGCAGAAAGTCTTCTCCGAGAACATCGCCTACGGTCCGGCCAACAAACAAGCCATTGATCTGCTGGCCCCTGAGCGCCTGAACGTGATGCCGACTACCCCGGAGAACATCAAGGACCAAGTGGCCATCGATGTGGTGTTCTGGGCCGACTACGGCGAGCAGCTGGAGCAGCGCTTCAATGCTTGGGCCGCGCGTAACTGAG
>DASRUM010000196.1:0-10264 GCA_035655415.1 Pseudomonas sp. | reverse complement strand
AGCACATGACGTAGATTGACCACCAGCGTGGTGAGCAGAATCACCACAGCGCCGCTGCCCAGTGTCAGCAGGCTGATGGCAATAAATTGCGCGGAACCGGCATACACCAGCAGGGACATACCGACCGCCTGCCCCAGGCTCAGCCCAGCCAGACTGGCCAACGCGCCATAGATCAGACCAAACGGCAGAATCCCGACAATCATCGGAATGCTGTCACGAACCCCATAGAGAAATTGCTGAAAACGGCTCATGCGCCCTCCTTTGCTGCATAGCCTGGCGCATCGCGGCCGCAGCGTCTTGAACAATCTTGCGCAGCAATAACGCCGCTGGCTGACCTGCCGCAATACAGCCCAACGCCCACTGGCTAGACTGCCAGCATTGCCCACCCAGGATCTGCTCATGCCGGAAGCCCTCGACACCTTGCTGAACTTCGCCAGCGCCCTGGCCGCCGGCCTGCTGATTGGTGCAGAACGCGGCTGGCAGGGACGCAATACCGAGGACACGCAGCTGGTCGCAGGAATTCGCACCTTCGCCCTGAGCAGCCTGCTCGGGGCCTTTGCCATGCTGCTGGGTGAACACTTCGGCGTAGTGGCCTGGGCGGTGATCTTCAGCGGCTTTGCCCTATTGGTGGTGGCCTCCTACTTTGGAGAACTGCAGCGCCTGGGCGATCTGGGCCTGACAAGCGAGGTGGCGCTGTTGATCACCTTTCTGCTCGGTAGCCTGGCCATGGCCGGTTATGCCGGGCTGGCGGCGGCCGGGGCAGTGGCGGTGGCATTGCTGCTAAGCCTCAAGCAATCCCTGCACGGCGCCCTGCAGCGGCTCAGCGAGGCGGAAGTGTCTGGCGCACTGAAGCTGCTGTTTATTTCCCTGGTGTTGCTACCAGCGCTGCCCAATCAGGGTTACGGCCCGTGGCAAGCCTTCAACCCCTACGCAATCTGGTGGATGGTGGTATTGATCGCCAGTATCGGCTTTGCCGCCTATGTGGCGATTCGTCTAGTAGGCACGCGTCATGGCCTGCTGATCACCGCGCTGCTCGGCGGCGTGGTGTCGTCCACGGCGATGACCGTAACCCTGGCGCGCCTGGCCCAGGGTCGCAATCTGCAAGCAATCCTAGCCTGCGGCCTGCTCGCCACCTCGGCACTGATGTTTCCACGGGTGTTGCTGGAAGTCGGCCTGGTCAACGCCAGCCTGCTGCCGCAACTGGCCTGGCCTTTAGGTATTGCCACCCTGGTATACGCGGGTGGCGCGCTGCTGTACTTCCGCCGCGCTGGCACGGAGAGCGAAGAACAGGCCGAACCACCGCTGAAAAACCCCTTCGAGCTGGGCCCGGCGCTGCGTTTTGCCGCGTTGCTGGCGTTGATTCTATTAATGGTCGAAGCCGCACAGCACTGGCTCGGCGATGCCGGCGTTTATCTGGTGGCGCTGCTCGCGGGTCTGGCCGATGTGGATGCCATTACCCTGTCGCTGGCGCGTAGCGCCAAGGGCGAACTGGGTGCACAGGTGGCGGTGCAGGGGATCTTTCTCGCCGCGCTGAGCAACAGCCTGGTCAAAGGCTTTCTGGTCGCCCTGATCGGTGGCCGCAAACTGGCACTGATGACCCTGCCGGTGATGGCTGCCGGTCTGCTGGCTGGTGCGGCAGTATTACTATTGCTTTAGCAGGCTATTAAATCGGCGGAACACAAACAGCCGTGCAACAGTTCATCCATCGACTCCCCATGGCTTGATTACCCCAACCAAGGGCTGGACTTGCTCCGCCAACCTCAGCAGGCAATCTCGCTAAACCTGCGCAAAGCCCTTTTCCCAAAGGCCTCCAGCCAAGTCAGTAACACCGCATAAAGCCCTGCAGTTACCCCTGACGATGGCTAGGCAGATACGCTCCGAGCGCCCAACAATAACCGTGACATCAACTGATGTAGCGGTCAGCCATGACAACTCGGAGACGCCGTATGCCCATCGACCTCGCGTATATCACCCAGCGCCACTCACCGCTGCTCACCTTGCACCGGGTGTTTGCATGAACGCGCCAGCAGTGCTGCCATATAAAGAGCTGCAGGCTGAACAGCTGTGGGTTAAGGGCGATGGCGTGCAGCTGGCGGCCTATCGTTGGGGCAAAGCAAACGGCCCAACTCTACTACTGGTACACGGTTATCCGGACAACCACGAAATCTGGTTGCCTCTGGTGCGCGAGCTGGCAGGCGATTACCAGATCATTGCCTACGACGTGCGCGGCTTTGGCGCATCGGATATTCCACGCAAGCGCCTGGACTATCACCTGGAGAAACTGGCCAATGACCTGGAAGCAGTGATCAAGGCCATCAGCCCCGAGCAGCCGGTGCATCTGGTAGCCCATGACTGGGGCTCAATTCAGGCCTGGGAGGCGGTCACCGAACCGCGCATTCAGCCACTGCTGGCCTCCTACACCAGCATCTCCGGGCCCTGCCTGGACCATGTCGGCCACTGGATGCGCGACCGGCTCAAACAGAAGACTCCGCGCGCGCTGCTGCAGGTACTCGGGCAACTGCTCAGCTCCTGGTATATCGCCCTGTTTCACACCCCACTGCTGCCGGAGCTGACCTGGCGCCTGGGCCTGGACCGCGCCTGGCCACAGCTGCTGCACAAGGTCGAAGGGCTGCGCAATGTGCCAATCAGCAGCAGCCAACGCTCCGACGGCGTGCACGGGGTCAAGCTGTACCGCGCCAACTTTATCCGCAGCCTGTTCCAGCCGCGCCTGCGTCACACCCAAGTGCCAGTGCAACTGATCGTGCCGACCCGCGACCGCTTCGTGCGGCCGCAGCTGTTCGACCAGCTGCAGCATTGGGCGCCGACGCTGCAACGGCGCGAGGCGAACGCTGGGCACTGGCAGCTGCTGGCCGAACCGCAGCAACTGGCAGCCTGGCTACGAGAGTTCACTGCACACACCCAAGCGGCTGCCGAGACAGGACCAATAAGCGCGTAACCCGCAAGAGCGGCGGGAACGCCCAGTTCGTAGTCGCGAAATAATCCGTCAGCACGGCTCGCGGGCATGACGGAGTGCCGCCCAGCCGCGCCTACAGGTGGCTATAGATGCGCTACTCGCTGGCCTCGTCCAGCACCATCACCCCGGCCGCCTGTTCGAGCAACTCGGCAGGCAGGCTCTTGCTGGCACGGGCGCCGAGCAGCTTGAGGTTTTCCACCCGGCTGATGATATTGCCGCGCCCGTCGCAGAGCTTGTTGCGCGCGCCGGCATAGGCCTTGTCCAGTTGCTGCAGGCGCGCGCCCATTTCATCCAGATCCTGAATAAAGGCGACGAACTTGTCGTACAGCGCGCCGGCGCGCTCGGCAATCTCGCGAGCGTTCTGGCTCTGCCGCTCCTGCCGCCACAGGCTGTCGATCACCCGCAAGGTGGCCAGCAGCGTGGTCGGGCTGACGATAACGATATGTTGATCGAAGGCCTCCTGAAACAGGCCTGGATCAGCCTGCAACGCCGCAGCAAAAGCCGCCTCAATCGGTACAAACAACAACACAAAATCCAGGCTGTGCAGGCCTTCCAGTCGCTGGTAGTCCTTGAGCGACAAGCCCTTCAAATGGCTGCGCAGCGACAGCACATGCTGCTTGAGCGACAGCTGCCGACTCGCGTCGTCCTCGGCAGCAATATATTGCTGGTAAGCGGTAAGGCTGACCTTGGCATCCACCACCACTTGCTTGTCGCCGGGTAGCTGGATCAGCACATCGGGCTGGAAGCGCTCGCCATCGGCGCTCTTTAGGCTGACCTGGGTCTGGTACTCGCGGCCCTTCTCCAGGCCGGCGTGTTCCAGCACCCGCTCCAGCACCAATTCGCCCCAGTTGCCTTGGGTTTTCTGGCCCTTGAGCGCTCGAGTCAAGTTGGTCGCCTCATCGCCCAGACGCTGGTTAAGCTGTTGCAAACGCTCCAGTTCCTTGCCCAGGGAAAAGCGCTCGCGGGCTTCCTGCTGGTAGCTTTCTTCCACACGTTTTTCGAAAGACTGGATGCGCTCCTTGAGCGGATCGAGCAACTGGCCGAGCTGCTGCTGGCTGGTCTCAGCAAAACGCTGCTCGCGCTCATCGAAGATCTTCCCTGCCAGCTCGGCGAACTGCGCGCGCAGCTCATCGCGCGAACCTTGCAGGTCGCTCAGGCGCTGCTGATGGCTGTCTTGTTGTTCTTTGAGTTCGGCGCTGAGGGCCGCGCGCTGAGCATCCAGGCGGCGAATTTCAGCTTCCTGCTGTTCGCGCTGACTGGCCCAGGTCTGGGCAGCTTCGCGGGCGATCTGCCGTTCCTGTTGCAGCAAATCGGCCTCCCGGCGCAGCGCTGCCAGTTCGGCCTGCTGATCGGCCTTGATCTCGCTGATCTCGGCGATTTCCTCTCGGCAGTCATCCAGTTGCGCCGCCAGGCCAGTCTGGGCCAGCTGCGCATTATTCAGACGCTCTTGCAGCAGGCTGAATTCCAGCTGCTGACTGGCCAGGCGGCGTTGCAGCGACCAAGCCATATATAGAAGAGGAAGTGCGGCGGCGGCAAAACCGAGCAACGCAGGTGCCAGTGCGGTGGACAGATCGATGGGCATAAGCAGCTCCGCAGAAAAGTACTGGCAGTATAACCAGTATTCTTACAGAGCGGCCCATTGCGTCAGGGCCTGCTCAAAGTATCGCGAGCTAGCGTCATGCAAGGCGCTACGTTAGTAACAGCCTCCGGCTGGTCAAGCAGGCTAGGAAGCGGAGTGGGCTCGCACACGAGTGTACGAGCTGTACATGAACATTACTCGTTTCACTCACCCTTCGGGTCGCGCTGAAGCGCGCTAGCCGCAAGCGGCTTCCGACCGGGCTGGCGCACCAGCCTGTTTTTAACGCAGCAGGGCCGACGCGCAGCAGACTTTGAGCTGGCTCTAGAGCTGTTTAAGCAGTTGCCGCGCTTCTAGCGAACCCTGCCCCGCAGCCAGTTCCAGCCAATGCCGTGCCTGTAGCGGTTCATTGTTGCGCGGCTGGCTATACAGCTGGCCGAGTTCCAGCTGGGCGCCCATATCGCCGGCGCGGGCGGCCTGGCGCAGCAGCTCGAAACCCATGCGCCGATCACGCGGGTTGCCGCAATCACGACAAAGCATCTGCCCCAGTCGACTCTGCGCCTGCACCACGCCCTGCAAAGCAGGCTGCTTAAGCAGATGACCAGCAAAGCGTTTGACGCTAGGGGCATGACCGAGGCGAGGACTGTCCAGTAGCCAGAGCGCCACACGGGTGGGCAGAGGGGCAGCAGTGGTTGCAGCGATAGGTAGTCGAGTGATTGCGCGAGGCATAAAAAGCAGTGGTAGCCGGGAAGGCGCGCAACTCTACTCCTTTTTTCGCCAAGGTAAAGCCTTGCAAAAAGCACCATGCCGCGAGCTAGAGCAAGCGCTCGGGTTAATCCACAGAAGCTGTGGATAACTTCGTGGATAACATGGGAGCAAGCGCTCTCAGCGCCTATGGCGTGGGGCCCAAGGTCAAACTGGTGATTTTTTCACCAGCACAAAAAAACCATATATTTCATTGACTTATAAAATCAATAAAAAGAATCAAGGGTTTACGTCAAGCACTGCATGCGGCTTGACAAGGCGCATCGCAATTGTGCACAAGTCGCTGCGTCATGCCGTCGCGCTGCCCTTTTTCAGGGCAAAAGCGCCTTGAAAAAGCCGCCCCGTCTAGGCCGGGCGCGGCAGGCGGCCATCCACCTGATAGGCATCCAGGCGAAAAACTCTGGGGGTATCCGGCACTTGGGCATTTTTGAAGGCGACATAGTCGTCGGTGGTTTCGCACAGCCAACTCAGCAGGTTGCGCGGGCGTTTTTCTGCCAACGCGCCTGGGACGAATAACGCAACATTGTTGCCCTTGAGCGGGCAGCGCGCCGAACGGTATTCGAACGCCTCCACCCCTGCCCCGCGCATGGCCGCGCCTACCGCCTGACAAGGTTGATAAGCGCTGGCGTGGCAGAGCTCGGCCTGGAAATCCGCAAACGGCGGATGCTGCAACTGAATGCCGCGTTCGACCTGATAGCGTGCTTCGAAAGTGCAATGCTCGGAAAGGATGCGCCCGCTGGGCGGCGCGATGCTCATGCCATCCCAGAGCAGAAAACGGTAATACGCGGCCTCGGCCATGGCGGTGTCGATACGCAGCGCGCCATAGAACAGGCTCGGCTCATGCACCGAACCAAAGCGCGAGCCCCAGCGCAGCGGTGGATAACGGAACGGGGTTTTCAGCAGGTAATGCAGCGGTTCGGCGCTCTGCGGCAGCGGCGGCTTGCTGGTTTCCAGCAGCTCTTCGAGCAGCGCCTGTTCGGCAAGGGTATCGACCAGTTGCAGAGTGGCGACCTGAGCCTGGCTCTCGACCAGACGCACCAGGCGTCCACGCAGCGGTTTGATCTGGGCCGGGCCTTGGCAGTGTTGCCAGATATCCATGGTGGCGTTGTCCTTAACTTTTATTATTGTTGGGTACTGTGCTTACTGGTTACGACTCAACCCTTGCCACGAATCGCATCGAGGTACTCCACCACCCGCACCAACCCCTGCACCTGCATCATCAGGGACAAGGGCGGTGCATCCAGATGGCGGTTATCGGTGCGCAGAAAATGCTGCATATCCGCCAGGTTGCCGCCAAACAGAGCAAACAATGAGCGGTATACGCGAATCAGCAGCAGGGCCAGTTCGCCGGTCTTGCTGTGCACCCGCAAGCCGCCCTCGGCCCAGCGCGAGATGGCGGTGCGGTGTACGCCAATGATGTCCGCCAGCTCCTGTTGGGTCAGGCCCAGTTGTTCACGGGTATTGAGCAGCGCCTTGGCCAGCACCGCATCGGCGTCGGCAACCGGTCGAATCAATGCGCTCATCACGGCCTCCTACTTTCACACTGTCTGTTTACAACAAAACTATCACTAAATGCTGCAATTACACAGAACAGAATAACCTGTGATTGGCAGTCTGCCAGACATGGGTTAACGTCCTGCCACGCAACTCCCCCACTATGGATCAGTGCTTATGCCCAGCCGGCGCACCTGGCTGCGACTTATCAGTTGTCTGGTTTTACTGCTCGTACTGCTTGGCGCTTACGCCTACCTGAGCCTGAGCCGCCTGCTCGAACGCGAGCAAATCGAGAACCTCGAATGGCGCGGTCTGGGCCTATCCACCCAGGGTATCCAGCTTGACCAGCTCAGCCTGCAGCACCCCAGCGGCGCAGTGCAGCTGCAACAGGTGCAATTGCGCTGGAGCGGATTCAGCCTGGCGCTGCCCTTCTGGCAGCAGGTGCAGATCACCGGCCTGCAACTGAACCTGCCCTCTCAACCCGAGCCAGCATCTGACGACAGCACTGGTTTTGCGTTGCCGCTTGAGCAACTCGCCGCCATTATCAGCCTATTGCCGCAACGCGTGCAGATCGACGCGCTGCAGATCGAGCTGCCCTGCGCCGACACACGCTGCCAGCTGCTGGGTGATCTGCAGCTGCTTAAACAAGCAGCGCAGCTTGATGCGCTGCTCAATCTGCAGCACCAGCAGGACCAACTGAGTTGGCACGCGCAGTTGCAGGGCGACGCCACAACTGCAGCGCTGCAGCTAAGCCTGGCGATCAATCAGCAACCGCAACTGCAGCTCAGCAGCAGCCTGCAACAGAACGCCGTCGGGCAACTCTGGCAAGGTGATTTCACCGGCGATCTGCAGCAAAGTGTGGTGCTGCAAAGCTGGCTTAGCCAATGGCTACCCAACGCTGCAGGCACACTGCCTGAAGCACCGGCGGCAGCGCAGCTAAAGGCAAGCTGGCAACTGCAGCTTGCCCCTGGCGCACTTAACGTGGCGCAGTTGCAGCAGGCCAGCGGCCAGTTGCAGGCCAACGCCAACTTGCCAGAGCCTTGGCCAATTCCCGCGACAGGCCAATTGCAGGGCAGCTTCAATTTATCCGCCAAGGCGCTGGATGGGCAGTGGCTAGCTGATAGCTTGAACGCCGACCTCAACCTCAAGCAGATTGCCAATGACCTTATCAGTGGCGTACCGGCAGAGCTGTATCCCGAAACGCTGCAGCTAACAATCCAGGCCACGCAAACACCCGACAACCTGGCCCCACAACTGGTTGATCGCGCCCTGCCCCTGCACCTTCAGCTAAGTGGCCAAGGGCGCAGCCAATTCGAGTTAAACGGCACGCTGATCCTGGCCAATGGCCTGCCCTGGGGGCTGCAACTGCTGGACAGCAGCCTTAGCGCATCCACCCCGGCATTTCAGTTAAACGACTGGAAAATCGGCGCACTGCAGACGCAGTTGCAACTCGACGCTTACCTGGATGCACAGCAGCTGGATCTGGCTCTCGGCAAAGGCGCAGAGCTCAGCCTGCAGCATCTGCGCAGTACGGATATGCAAGCGCAGCAACTCAAGGCCAGCAGCAGCGGCCTAAAACTGCAGGCCCAGCTGGCCGCAGGCACACTGCAAGACTGGCAGCTAGAAGGCCCCCTCGACCTGAGTGCACAGCTGCAGCATGGCCAATTGCAGCCCCAGCGCTGGTACTGGCAAGGCCCCGTGACCGCCAGCCAACTGCAGGCGGAGCTGGACGGTACGCTGCGCAACGATGCCGGGCTGCAACTCAAGCTGCAGGCACAATACAGCAGCGCCAAGGGCCTGAGCCTGCAAGCGCAACTGGCGGAGCTGTTTCTGCGCAGCGGCAATCCCTTAAAAGGCAGCTTCACAGCCTGGCCAGCCCTGCTGGAGCTGAACAACGGTCGCCTGAACGCCGACGCCAGCCTGACCCTCGCCAGCGATCAACAGCTGCCCACGGTCAAACTCGAACTCAGCGGCAAGGGCCTGGGCGGGATTTATGACCGCACCGCGCTGGAGGGCCTGGATGGCCGTATCACTGTGCGAGTCGACCCCAAACAGCTGCAGCTTGAGTTGACCGAGCTGCGCCTGGCCCAGGCCAACCCCGGCATACCACTGGGCCCGCTGCAACTTAGCGGCAACTACAGCGCCGCGCTGCAAACCCCGACCCAAGGCCAGCTGCAGTTACGCCAAGCCGAAGCCGCGCTGATGGGCGGCAAGCTGCAACTGGCACCCGGACAATGGAGCCTGGCCGCCGAGCCGCTGCTATTTCCCGTACAGGCGCAGGGCCTGGAACTTGAACAGCTGTTTATCCTCTATCCCACAGAAGGTTTAGCCGGCACAGGCACCCTGGATGGCAACTTACCGCTGCAGATCAGCAGCCAGGGTGTGACCATCGAACAAGGCCAGCTCAGCGCGCGCGCACCCGGCGGCCAGTTGCAGTTTCATTCCGAGCGTATCCGCGCCCTGGGCCGCAGCAACCCGGCGATGCAGCTGGTCACCCAATCGCTGGAGGATTTTCGCTTTACTACCCTGAGCAGCCAGGTCAATTACGACCAGCAAGGCAAACTGGCCCTGGCCATGCGCCTGGAGGGGCAGAACCCGGCCATCGAACAGGGCCGGCCGATCCACTTCAATATCAACCTGGAAGAGGACATTCCGACCCTGCTGGCCAGCCTGCAACTGACCGACAAAGTCAGCGATATCATCAAGCAGCGTGTGCAACAGCGTATGCTGCAACGCAATGCCAAAACGGCCCCGACAGAGCCATGACCAAGGAGAAGCGCCATGCGCTTGCGTAGTTGTTTCGCCGTCCTGCTACTGGGGCTGCTCAGCACGGCCTGCACCCCGACAGTACAGCTGGCGATGCCCAATGAGCCGATCAACATCAACCTCAATGTGAAGATCGAACACGAAATCTATATCAAGGTGGATAAAGCCCTGGACAGCATGTTCAGCGAATCCAGCGGATTGTTCTAAAGGAGCCCGAGCATGAATCTCTACAAACGCCTTGCCAGCCTGTTACTGCTGCTCAGCCTGAGCCTGCCGGCCGTAGCCCTGAACCTTAACGAAGCCATGTCGGCCCTGGGCGACGCCAAAGCCAGCGGCCAATTGGGCGAAATGCCTAATGGCTATCTGGGCGTGGTCAGTAACGGCGGCCAGGCCGCCGAAATCGCCCAACTGATCAACCAGGCGCGCCGCGCCGAATACCAGAAGCTGGCGGCGCAGAACGGCATCCAGCTCAGCGATGTAGAAGCGATTGCCGGGCAGAAAGCCATCGACAAGACCCCGGCGGGACAGTACATCCAGCTTGAAGGTAAGTGGCAGCGCAAATAGCTTGCCGCAAGAACAAACAAGGAGCGCATTGCGCTCCTTGTTTGTTTTACCTAGAGCCTACTTACGATCTCGCGAGCTAGAGTCCTGCAAGGCAAAAAGAGGCGAGGAAGCGGAGTGTACTTTTG